>JAYVUV010000222.1:0-12013 GCA_043787615.1 Janthinobacterium sp.
GCAGCAGCACACACCCGCTTCCGGATGGGCTTGCATCGCGGCCACCTGGGCGCCCAGCTTGTCCGGGTGCCAGACATCGTCGGCGTCGAGAAAGGCGATCAATTCCCCACGGCTGGCCCGCATGCCGACGTTTCTGGCGTGCGAGACGCCGCCGTTGCCGATCGAGATCAGGGTGATATGCTGCGCGAACGCGTGCAATTGCTCCAGCGTGCCGTCGGTCGAGCCGTCGTCGACCACGATCACCTCGCACGGACGGTGCCCCTGCGCGAGCGCGCTGCGCACGGCGCGCGCGATGAAGGGCGCGCCGTTGTAGACCGGAATGATGACCGACACTGTGGGGTGCATGGCGTGACCTTTCGTGATGGGTGAATGGGTGGGGCCGTGCGCGTTTAGCCCAAACGCAGCAGGGCGCGCATGTCCGACATGTCTTGGCGCAGCAAGATCAGCAGCGCGAAGGCGTAGGCCAGCGCGCCGCCGCCGACGCTGAACCAAAACCAGCTGGCGCGCGGCAAGGGCGACGCCGCCAGCGCGCCCTGCATGACCCATAACAACAGCAGCATGAAGGCGGCCGCGGCCAGCGGCTTGCCCAGCGTGCGCGCCGCGCGCAGGGGCGCGACGTGCAGCAGCTTGAGCGCGAGCAGCAGGGCCGGCGCCAGATTGAGGGCGTTGGCCAGGCAATACGCGGCCGCCACCCCCTCGATGCCCCAGCGCACCCCCAGGAAAAAGGCGCTCACTTGCAGGGTGGCGCCCAGGAGACCCAGGCCCAGCAGCACCCGCGTCTTGCCCAAAGCCAGGAAGACGGCGCCGGTGCTGTCGGTGATCGATTGCAGGAAGCCGACCACGGCGAGCCAGCGCAGCAGGTCGGCGACCGCCAGCCAGTGTGGACCGAAGGCCAGCAGCACGAAGGGCTCGCGCAAAAAAAACAGGCCCGCCATCAGGGGCGCGGTGACGATGGCGATGCTCTGGGTGGCGCGTAGATACAGTTCGCCCAGCCGGCGCGGATCGTCCTGGCCCCGGCTCATGGCCGGCAGCAGGGCGCGGGTGGCCACCCCCGTGATATTTTGCAGCGGAAACAGCATGACTTTGTACGCCATCGCGTACACCCCCAGCGCGGCCGAGCCCAGTAGTTTGCCGATGATCATGCTGTCGGCGTTGCGTTCCAGGTAGACCAGCAATTGAAACAGGGAAAAATCGGCGCCGAAGCCGAACACGGCGCGCAGCTCGCGCGGCGCGAAGTGGCGCCGGGGGCGCCACGCGCTGGCCAGGCAGGCTTGCAGCGATGTCAAGCCGGCGGCGAACAACATTTGCCAGGCCAGGCTCCAGACGCCGCCCCCGCGCATGGCCACCAGCAGGGCCAGCAGCAAGCCGCCGGCCGCGCTCACCGCGTCGATGCGGGCCAGTTGACGGAAGCGCGAGGCGCGTTCGAGCAGGGCGCGCTGAACCGCGCCCAGGCTGGCCACGGGAAAGGTCAAGGCCAGCAGCATGACGATCGGCCCCAATTGCGGCTGCCCGTAGGCGCGCGCGATCGGCGCGGCCAGCGCCGTCAGCAGGACCGCGATGGCCAGCGCGAAGCCGATGTTGAGCCAGTACAGGGTGCAAGCGAGCGCCTCGGACAAGTGCGGGCGTTGAATGATGGCGGCCGAGGTGCCCAGATCGCGAAACAGGAAGGCCAGGTTGGTCACCGTCATGGCCATCGCCATCAAGCCATACGAGGCCGGCGGCAGCAGCCGCGCCAGCACCGCCATGCTGACCAGTTGCGCGGCCACTCTGACGGCTTGCGACAGCGCCACCCAGCGCACGCTGGAGATCAGGCCCATGCGCCACTCCGCGCCGGCCCGGCCCGCCGCCCGGACGGTGCGTTCGCATACAAGGGGGAAATCTGTCGCATTCTGGCCTCCATCGTCGCGCCGCATGAAAAACCTTGAAAAATGGGCCACTGGCCGGCGCCCAAGCCCGCTCCGGCGGGTCCCCTCCGCGCGCGTCCCGCGCGATCAGCGCGCCACCGCGTCGGCGCCGCTCAATACGCGTTCTTGCCGGTCCAGCCTTTGAGCGCGGTCCAGACGATGATGTGCAGATCGAGCCACAGTGACCAGTGCTGGATGTAGTGCAAATCGAACTTGACCCGGTTCGCCATTTTGTCCACCGTGTCCGTCTCGCCGCGATAGCCGTGAATTTGTGCCCAGCCCGTGATGCCCGGCTTGACGCGGTGGCGCAGCATGTAGGATTCGAGCAAATCCTTGTACTGTTCATTGTGTTGCAGCGCGTGAGGGCGTGGCCCGACCACCGACATGTCGCCGATCAGCACATTGAGAAATTGGGGCAGCTCGTCGATGCTGGTGCGGCGCATCCATCGGCCCAGCGCAAAGGCGCGCGGATCGTCGCGCTTGGCCTGGGTCACGCGGGCCGGTTCGTGGTGCACATGCATCGAGCGGAATTTGTACACCATGAAGGTTTTGCCGTCCAGGCCCAGCCGCGGCTGGCGGAACAGGACCGGGCCGGGCGAGGCGCGCTTGATGGCCGCGGCGAGCACAGCGAACACCGGCGCCAGGGCCAGCAGCACGGCCAGCGCGAACACCCGGTCGAAGCCGTCCTTGATCAAGCCGTTCACATCGCGCGACCTCGGCCGGTTCAGCTCGACCGCCGGAAAACCCAGGAAATCGACCATGCGGTTGCTGAGGATATGCATGCTCAAGGTGTCTGGCACCCAGCGGATGTCGACCAGACTGTTGCGCAGTAGCAGTTGCACTTCGCATAAACGGGCCGAGGCGCTCAGCGGCAAGGTGATCCAGATTTCATCGATCGCGTGCGCGGCCACATACGAGGCGATCGCGGCCGGGGTGGCCACCCGCGCCACGCCGGCCTCGTCGAGGATGGGGTCCGGGTCCTCGGCTTGCACCGCCTTGACCTCGTAACCACACCAATTTTGTTGCAGCGCGCGGCGGTGCATTTCGCGTCCGATCGGGCCATAGCCGACAATGAGCACGCGCTTGCTGTTCAAGCCCTTCTTGCGCAAATAATTGAGCACCGAATAAGCGAGGGCGCGAAAGCACATCAGCATCGCCAGGCCGAGCAGGAACCAATAGCACAGCCACAAGCGCGACAGCGCGCCGGTTTGATGAATCAAAAAACTAAACAGCACGCCGATGAAGAGCGCCATGCTCCAGGCTCCGGCCAGGCGCAACAGCATGTCGGCCATGGATTTGCCGCGCCGCGACTGGTACAGGTCGACCCGGCGAAACAGCAGGAAGGCCAGGCCCGCGCACAAATACAGCAGCATGGTGTGGATGGGCGCGGCATCGATCAGGGCGTGGCCGAAATACAGGCGGCCGGCCAGTGCGCCGGCGATCAGCAAAGCCATCGCGTCGAGCAGGCGCACGCACAGATCCAGACGCGACGAATGCCGACTGATCACATCCCGCATGTGGCCTCCGTAATGGTTGTGTGGATCGGGTCGCCCGGGCGCCATGGCCGTGCTGTTGGCCGGCGGCGCTTGCCGAGGAGGGCAGTGAGTGACGATTCATGGTAGCGGCTTCCCGCTTCAACCATACCGCAGTCCGGACAAGCGTTGAGCGGCATCAAGCGGGCCGGATGGGCTCGCCTTGACCCGGATCGGAAACCCGCCATACCGTTTCCGATTCCGCGTCGCGCCCGCCATCGCGCGGCCATCTAACCATGCCATTCACATCGACCAGCCCGGTCTGTCACTGACCGGCGGCAAGACAAGCCGGTATTTTTTAGTCGGCGATTAAGTTATATCAATCGTGCCGCTTCGCTTCGCGCCTAGCTTGCAGGAGTGGTGCCGCGCTTTGACGGCACGCGGCGGCCCGACGGCGCGGCCGCCATCCGAAGAGAGGGACATGGCGATGAGGAAAACTGTTTCCATACGGCCCGAGTCGGTCAGTCTGTTGAATATGACCTTGGGTAACGTGGACGAAGCCGGTTGCGTGCGGCGCATCATGGCCGCCCTGGGCCAGGGCCGTGGCGGTTGGGTCGTCACCTCCAATGTCGACATCTTGCGGCGTTATGCGCGCGACCCCGGATTTCGCGCGCTGGCCCAGGGCGCAAGCCTGTTCGTGGCCGACGGCATGCCCTTGATCTGGGCCAGTAAATTGCAGGGCTCGCCTTTGCCGGAGCGGGTCACCGGTTCGAGCCTGATCACCACCCTCAGCGCGGCGGCGGCGGCGCGCGGCAAGTCGGTGTTTTTGCTGGGCGGCGAAGCGGGCACGGCCGAAGCGGCGGCGGCGGTGTTGCGGCGCCGCTGCCCCGGTTTAAACGTGGCCGGCACCTATTGTCCGGCCCCCGGCTTCGACGCCGACGCGCGCCAGATGGCTTTGCTGCGCGACGCCTTGTGCCGGGCCAGGCCCGACATCGTGTATGTGGCGCTCGGCTGCCCCAAGCAGGAAAGCTTGATCAGCGCCGTGCGCGATTGCCTGCCTTGCGCCTGGTGGCTCGGAATCGGCATCAGTTTCAGTTTTTTGGCCGGGCGCGTGCGGCGCGCGCCCGATTGGATACAGCAGGTCGGGCTGGAATGGGCGCACCGCCTGGCGCAAGAGCCGCGCCGCCTGGCCAGGCGCTATCTGGTCGACGGCATCCCGTTCGCGCTGTACCTTTTGTCGATCTCGCTCGGGGTGGGCTTGCGCAAGACGCTGCGCGATTGGCGCGGTTGACGATGGCGGGCCGGCTCAAGCGCCCGCGCGCGTTGGCCGGGGCGGTCGCGGGCGGCCGGCTCGAGCGCCGGCGCGCCGTCGTTCAGCGCTGGCCGTCAGGGGCGGCCATAGTCCTTGGGCAAAAATTGCAGGCGGTCCCAGGGAAAGCCATTGAGCAAGGCATAGGTTTGCGTGCCACGGAACAAGGCGAGATAGGGATCGGGATGGCCCAGCGCCGTGTACGATTTGGGATTTTGCGCGCGCAGGGCGATCGCGCCCGATTTGTCCCACACCACGAAGCCATACTTTTGCGCGGCCTTGGCGATGGTCTTGGCCACCGGGTGCAGATTGAGCGCGTCCACGTTCACGCTCGGGTCCAGCCGCAAGCGCAAGCCTTCCGGAATCCGGTTGCCGGCGTTGTTGGGATTGTAGCCGTCGGAGCGGTTGGCCGGCCACGACACCACGCTGGACTTTTCCAATTCGACCAGGGAAATCCCGATCGCATGGCGGATCTCGCCGCGCGTCAATTCCTCGGCCGTGATCTGGCCGCCGAGAAAGGGCAGCCCGGTGGCCGTGGTGCCGTAGTTTTGCGGCCAGATGCCCGAGCTGGTCGACACGTTTTGCATGCGTCCGCCCCAGCAGGCTTGCCATTGTCCATTGACGGTTCGGGCTTGCCAGAATTCCCACAGCGTATTGGAGGAAGGCTGGTAAATCGTCATCTCGCCATCGGTGCCGTCCGATTTCGCCGCGTTGCCCGGAATCGGCACGGCCGACCATTGCGACGCCAGGCCGGGGTCGCTGTAACCCTTGTTTTGACAATCCCAATATTGGACCTGCCTGGTGGCCGTGTTGGCCGGCGCCGTAAACACCGGGCTGGCGTAAGCGGTGGTGTTGATCGTCACGTTGCCATAATAGGCCCGGATCTGGCGCTGGAAATCGGCCACGAAGCCGGCCGAATTGGCGTGCAGCGGGGCGTTGCCCGGGATCGGCGCATACCAAAAGCTGGACGGAGAAAAAATCGCATCGGTCGGCAAGGCGTTGCCGCTTGGCGGAGTCGACGGCGGGGTGGTCGGCGCCGGGGTGGCGCCGGCGCCGAACACCTGGAATTCATATAAAGAATAACCCCAGGGCGTGCCGCGCCGCACGCCGACCATTTGGACGTAGCGCGCGCCGGTCGCGGCGAAGCGGATATCGGCCGTGCCGCCGGCGCCGGTGCTGGTGTCGAACACGGTTTGCCAAACGTTGCCGTCGCTGGAGACTTGTATCCGATAGGCCTTGCCGTAGGCCGCTTCCCAGTTCAGCACGACATGATCGATGTTGCTGACGGCGCCCAGATCGACCCTGATCCATTGGCTGTCGCCGAAGGCCGAACTCCAGCGGCTGTTGTTGTCGCCATCGACCGCCGCGGCGGGCGCCAAGCCGGTTTGTTGGGTGGACGAGGCGGTGACGGCGCGCTTGAGGGCCAGATTGGCGCCGGCGGCCGCGCCGGCCGAGGCGGTGGCGGCCGCTGCCGACGTGTCCGCCACGTCGGCCGTCGCCGTCGGGCTCGCGGCGGCGCCCGCCGCCATCGCGGACCCGGCGGCCGTCTCGCCGCCGCCCGGCGCGCCCCCGCCGCCGCCGCACGCGGCCAACAGGGCGGCAAGACTACTTGCGCATAACATCATTCGAGAGGTGGGGATCAGGAGTGGGTGATTTAGCATCAATAGTTCCTTCGGTACTTCGGTTAATCGAAATTGTTTGATCTAAATCAATGGGCATAGGTTCCAGCCGGACATAAAACTTTTTACGATAGGCAAGAATTCTCTAAGGAAGCAGGCTGAGACGGGCCAGCCAGCCTGAGCCCGGCACCCGATGTGGGCTATCCCGACTACAATTATTTTCGCGCGGATGATTTTATTTCACCAAGAAATAGGCAAGCTATCTGCCGAGTTCGCTTTGTAAACGATTAAAACCATTTCCCTGGGCCAGGTCGGCGCCGTCCGGCCGGCGTCTTTAAGACGGGCCGAACAATAAAAATCCGGCCTGCGCACGCGCCGTGTCACATCGCGGCGGGGTTAGGCCGCTTCGTTTGATACGCCACAAAATGGGCAGGCGGCCGCTCATCTACTCTCGTTAATACATTGGCAAGGGTAACCTTCCCTGGCTTGCCTGTTTCTGGATTGGAATGGCGATGCGTATGCGAACGAGCGTGGATGTGTGGCGACGGCTGTTGTGTGTGGCGGCCTGGGTGGCGGGCTTGTCGGCCTGCGCTTCCGGAAACTATATGGATGCCTTGCACGCCTCGGCGGTGGACCCGGCCCAGCCGGCGCCCGAAGTCAAATTGATCACGCAGCAATTGGTCGAGAGCGAAAAACGCCAGCGCGAGCAGCGCGTCAGTCAGGACATCGGCCCCTTGACGGCGGCGCGCGCGGCGCCCTACGCCATCGACGCCGGCGACATCCTGTCGATCGTGGTGTGGGACCACCCCGAACTGGCCGGCGCCGTCATGCTGGGCGAGGGCCAGGGCAATCGCGGCGGCGCCGAGACGGCCTTGTCGGCCTTGCCGCCGGCCGGTTTCGTGGTCGATCACGAAGGCAAGGTGCAATTCCCCTATGCGGGCGTGCTCAAGTTGGCCGGCTTGACGGAGGAGCAGGCGCGCGATCTGTTGACCAACCGCCTGGCCGTGTACATCAACAAGCCCAATGTCACGTTGCGGGTGCAAGCCTATCGCAGCAAGCGCATCTATGTCGACGGCGAGGTCAAGCAACCCGGCCTGCACGCCATCAACGATATTCCGATGACCCTGGTCGAGGCGCTCAACCGCGCCGGCGGCACGCTGCCCACCGCCGACCAGAGCCGCATCGAGGTCGAACGCGATGGCCTCAGCTACCGGATCGACTTGCAGCGCCTGATGCAAAAGGGAGTCAACCTGGCGGCCGTGCTGCTCCGTCACGGCGACGTGGTGCGGGTGCCGTCGCGCGATGAAAGCAAGGTCTTCGTCTCGGGCGAGGTGCAAGTGCCCAAGGCGCTGACCATGCACAACGGGCGCCTGAGCTTGAACGAGGCGATGGGTGAGTCCGGCGGCATCAGTCCGCTCGGTGACGGGCGCCAGGTGTATGTGGTGCGGCGCGGCGCCGCCGGCGCCCAGGTTTACCGGCTCGACGCGCGCCAGCCCGGCGCGCTGGCGATGGCCGAAGAATTCGAACTCAGTCCGAAAGACGTGGTGTATGTGGCCGCGTCGCCGCTGGCCAATTGGCATCGCGGAGTGAGCCTGTTGTTTCCCGGCGCCTTGTCCTCGGCGATCGGGGCCGCCAAGCCGTGAGCCCGCCCACCATGACAACCCATTCCGATTCGCCCGCCGGCGCCAGCCTGGTGCGCAATTCGTCCGTGCTGAGCCAAACCATCGGCGGCCCGGCCTATCACAGCGCGCCGGACGACGGCCAGGTCGACTTGAAGACTTACTTGAACCTGCTGTTCGACGGCCGCTGGCTGATCGCCGGCGTCGCCCTGGCGGTCACGTTCGCGGCCCTGGTGTACGCCTTGGCGGCCCAGCCCGTGTTCGAGGCGAATATGCTGATCCATGTCGAGGAGGTCAGCCCGAACGCGTCGAAAAATATTTTGAACGAGGTCTCGTCGCTGTTCGAGACCAAGAAGGCGGCCATCGCCGAAATGGAATTGCTGCGTTCGCGCACCGTCATCACCCCGGCCGTCGACAAGCTGCGCCTGTATATCGCGGTCCAGCCCAATTATTTTCCGGTCGCGGGCAACTGGCTGGCCGAGCGGGCCGAGCGGCGGTTGTCCGAGCCCGGCTTGTTCGGCTGGGGCGGCTATGTGTGGGGCGCCGAACGGCTCGACGTGTCCTTGTTCGATGTGCCCGAAGCCTTGCAGAACCGCGCCTTCAGCGTCACGGTCACGGGCGAGCAACGCTTCCGGGTCGAGGAGGACGACCATCACATCGCCTTCGACGGCGCGGTGGGGCAAACCTTGATGGCCGCCGCGCCCGACGGCGCTATCGCGTTGCGGGTCGACCGCCTCGACGCGCGGCCCGGCGCCCGCTTCACGCTCAGGCGCAGTTCGCGGCTGAACGCGATCGAAAGTATTCAACGCGCCTTGAAAATCACGGAAGAGGGCAAGCAGTCCGGCGTCATCGAGGTCAAGTTACAGGGCCAAAACGCGCGCACCGTCCACGCCATCCTGAGCGAGATCGGCGCCGAATACATGCGCCAGAACCTGGCCCGCAAGACCGAGGAGGCGGAAAAATCGCTGGCTTTCCTGAACCGTCAACTGCCCGAGCTCAAGCAGCAGCTGGAGAAGGCCGAGGCGCAATACAATATGTTCCGCAACGCGCACGGCACGGTCGACTTGAACGAGGAGGCGCGCATCGGCTTGCAGCGCGCGGCCGCCGCCAAAACCCGGCGCCTGGAACTGCTGCAAAAAAAGACCGAATTGCTGACCCGTTTCACCAGCCGCCACCCGATGCTGATCGGGGTCAATATGCAACTCAAGGAAGTCGACGACGAGATCGTCGAGGTGGCCAATCAGATCAAGACCTTGCCGCTGCTGGAGCAGGATCAGGTGCGGCTCACGCGCGACATCAAGGTCAACACCGACTTGTATACCGCCTTGTCGAACACGGCCCAGCAATTGCGCATCATCTCGGTTGGCAAGGTCAGCAATGTACGCCTGGTGGACCAGCCGGTGGTGCCGGAAAAGCCCCTCAAGCCGAACCGCGGCTTGATCGTCGGGGCGGCGGCGCTGGCCGGTTCGATACTGGGCATCGTGTGCGCCTTCTTGCGCAAGGCCCTGTTCGGCGGCATCGACGACCCGAAAAAGATCGAGCAGTTGCTGGGCGCGCGCGTGGTGTACGCCTCGATTCCGCATAGCGCCAACCAAGTCGAATTGAATAAGCGGGCCGAGCAGTCGGCGTCCTTGCCGGTGTTGGCCAGGGAATTTCCCGAAGACGCGGCGATCGAGAATTTACGCAGCTTCCGCGCCGCGCTCAAGTTTTCCATGCCGCATTTTAAGAACAACATCGTGATGTTCACGGGGCCGACGCCCGCTCTGGGCAAGTCTTTCGTGTCGGTCAATTTCGCGGCCGTCATGGCCGCCAGCGGCAAACGGGTGCTGCTGATCGACGCCGACTTGCGCAACGGCCATCTGCACCAGTTTTTCGACACCGAACGCCGGCGCGGCTTGACGGAGGCCATCAACGGCGCGCTGCGCCTGGAACAAGTCATACGACGCGAGGTGATGCCCAATCTGGACTTCATGCCGACCGGCGCGCTGCCGCCGAACCGGGCCGAGTTCCTCATGCACGTCAACTTCGGCGCCGTGCTGGAGGCGGTGTGCGCCAATTACGATCTGGTGCTGATCGACCCGCCACCGGTGCTGGCCGTGGCCGACGCCTTGATCATCGGCGCCCACGCCGGCGCCGTGTTCTTGCTGGTGCGGGCCGGTGTCACCACCGAGGGTGACATCACGGAATCGATCAAGCGCCTCGGCCAGGCCGGCATCGCGCCGCACGGCGTGCTGTTCAACGATCTCAAGTTGCGTTTGGGAGGCTATGGTGATCAATACAGGTACAGCGGCTTGAACCAGATCGAATACGCGTCCTGAGCCAGGCCGCGCAGCTGTCCCGGGCCGGCCCCGGGGTGCGTCAAGGTGGCGCGGCCCGGTCCGGCCACACGGTGGCGCGGGACAATGCCTCGCCGAGGGCGGCCGGCAGCCGGTAACGATGCCGCTCGGAAAGCATGATGTCGTTGTGGGCGCTACCGGCCGGTATCATCGGAAAACAGTTTTCCCGCGCGGCGACGGCCACGTCGAGAAAATAGGGGCCGTCGGTGTCCAGGCAGCGCGCGATCGCCGCGTCCAGCTCGGCCGGTTCGCTCACCCGCGCGCCGGACCAGCCGAACGCGCGCGCCAGCGCCACGAAGTCGGGCAAGGCCTCGGTGTAGGAATGGCTATAGCGCGCCTCGTGCGCCAGCTCTTGCCACTGGCGTACCATGCCCATGTAGCCGTTGTTGCACAAGATGAGTTTCAAGGGCGTGCCGTGCTGTTTGGCGCTGGACAATTCCTGTATGTTCATCAGCACCGACGCGTCGCCCGACACGCACACCACCAAGGCGTGCGGATTGCCGATCTGCGCCCCGAGCGCGGCCGGCAAGCCGTAACCCATGGTGCCGGCTCCGCCCGAGGTCAGCCAGCGGCGCGGCCGCTCGAAGCGCAAGTGCTGGGCGGCCCACATTTGATGCTGGCCGACGTCGGTGCTGACGATGGCGTCGCGCCCGTCGAGCCGGTGTTGCAGCGCTTGCATCAGGGCGGCCGGCAAAATGGCGCCGGCGTGTGGTCGCACCGCCATGCACGCCTCGGCCCGCCAAGTCGCGATCGCGTCCCACCAGGCGTCGAGCCGCGCCGCCGGCAGGGTCAGCCCCGCCACGGCCGCGCACAGCGCTTCCAGGGTGCCGCCGCAATCGCCCACGAAGGACAGCTCCGCCTTGACGATTTTGCCGATCGAGGCCGGGTCGATGTCGAGATGGATGACGCGCGCGCCCGGACAGAAACCATCCAGTTTGCCGGTCACGCGGTCGTCGAAGCGCGCGCCCACGCACAGCACCAGGTCGGCGTGGTGCATGGCCAGGTTCGCTTCCAGGGTGCCGTGCATGCCCAGCATGCCCAGGTAAAGCGGATCGGAGGCGGGCAGGGCGCCCAATCCCATCAAGGTCAGGGTGCACGGCGCGCGCAGTTGGCTCACCAGTCGCGCCAGATGGCGGCAAGCGCGCTCGCCGGAATTGATCAGCCCGCCGCCGGCATACACGACGGGGCGCCGCGCCGCGCCGATCAAGGCCAGCGCGCGTGCGATATTCTTGGCGTTGACCGGCTCGCTCGGCGCATGCTCCGCAAGCCCGAGCGCGAGCGCCGGCTTTGGCGCCGGGCTTTTCGCTGGAAGTGTCGTCCCGTCCGCCTCCCGCCCGGGCCGCCGCCGCGACCGCGACCCGGTTTGCGATGCCATTCGCGCTTCGGTTCGCGGCGCGGCTTGCGCTTCGGCTCGCATCCCTCCACGCGTCGCCGACGCGGATCCGGTCGCGGAGGCCGACGCGAACGCGAACGCGAACCCGAACCCGGTCCGAAACGCCGATCCCGGCCCGAATGGCGCACCGGTCTCGAAGCCGGCGTCCCGAGCGGCCCGCACATCCGGCGGCGTGGCCGCGCGCCGTTGCACATCCTTGGGAAAGTCGATCAAAACCGGACCCGGCCGCCCCTGGCACGCCACGCCGATCGCGCGCGCCACCACGGCGCCGACGTCGCTGTCGTGGCGCAGCCGCACATTCCACTTGGTGACCGGCCGCGTGATGCCGAGCGCGTCGCATTCCTGGAAGGCGTCGGTGCCG
>JAYVUV010000223.1:0-18616 GCA_043787615.1 Janthinobacterium sp.
GATCAGGAAGAAAAGCAAAAGCTGTTGTGGTTGCTGCGCAAGAACGAGGCCCAGAACGAGCAAGCCCGTTATTTCCGCGAGGTGGAGCAAGCCCAGACCGATCTGGAAGAGCAGACCGCCAAGTTGCGCCATGTCGAATTGAGCCTGGAGCATTTGCGCCAAGCCCATTTCGCGGTCGGTGACCGCCTGCATCAAGCCCAGGGTCAGTTGTACCAGACCAATGCCGAAATCGGCAGCCTGGAAGCCCAGATCAAATTCGTGCTGGAATCGCGCAGCCGCCTGCAAGCCCAGCTGGCAACCCTCACCGCCCAGCGCGACCAATGGCAGCAGCAGGGCGCCGAGGCGCAGGAACAGATCGAGGAAGCCGAATTCCGTCTGGAAGAGTTGGCGGCCCGGGTCGAACAATCGCAGATGCTGGCCGAGCAAAAACATGCGCGATTGCCGGCGCTGGACGCGGCCTGGCGCGAAGCCCAGCGCAAGAGCACGGAGTCGCGGGCCGGCATCATGCAGGCGCAGCAGCAGCTGCAATTGGAATCGACCCACCAGCGCAACGCCTCCAACATCCTGGCCGGCTTGCTGACCCGGCGCGAGCGCTTGCAGCAGGAAAAAAACGGCTTGAACCTGCCCGACAGCAGCCATCTGGCCAATCTGCGCATGCAGCTGGAAGAAAAGCAGCAGGCACTGGAAGAGCAGGGTTTTTTGCTGGAAGAAGCCACCGAGCAGCAGCCGCGCCTGGAGCAAGAGCGTCAGGAAGCGCAGAGCCAGGTCAACACGGAAAGCGCCGCCAACGCCCAGCTGGAGGCGCGCTTGAACGCGCTGCGTCAGTTGCAGGAACGCACGCAGACCCAGGGCAAGGTGCAACCCTGGTTGCAGCGCCACGAGCTCGACACGCTGCCCCGTCTATGGCAAAAGCTGCACATCGAACAAGGCTGGGAAACGGCCATGGAAGCGGTTCTGCGCGAGCGCACCTCGGCCTTGCTAGTGTCCAATATCGAGTGGGCCAAGGCTTTTTTCGCCGACGCGCCGCCCGCCAAGCTGGCCTTGTTCGCGCCCGTCACGGCCGCGCCGGCTGCCATGCCGGACACGCCCGGCTTGACGCCGTTCCTCGCTTTGCTCAAATTGAACGACCCCGGCTTGCGCGGCGTGCTGCAAGATTGGTTGCACGGCGCGTTCGCGGCCGAGGACGAGGCCGAGGCGCTGCGCGAGCGCGCCAAGTTGCCGGCCGGCGGCTATTTCGTCACGCGCCAGGGCCATGTGATCGGCCCGTCGAGCGTGCGCTTTTACGCCGCCGATTCGGAGCAGGAAGGCATGCTGGGCCGGCAGCAGGAAATCGACAACCTCGGCAAGCAGTTGCGCGCCCAGCACATGCTGGCCGACGAGGCGCGCGCGCGCTCGGTGCGGGCCGAGGCCGCGCTGTCCGGCGCCACCCGCCAGCTGGCCGAGCTGCGTCAGCGCAGCCAGAGTCTGACCCAGGCCGTGCACACCTTGCAGCTGGACGTGGTCAAGCTGTCCGAGGTGGAGGCGCGCTTCAATCAGCGCAGCGGCCAGATCCAGGCCGACCTGGCCGAGATCGCGGCCCAGGAGGCTGAGCACATGCAGGTCAAGCTGGAGTCCGAGGAAAAATTCGAGCAGCTCGACATGGCTCTGGCCGAGCTGCAAGGCGAGCACGAGGACGGTCACAGCGATTTCCTGCTCAAGGAACAGCGCCTGGCCGAGGCGCGCGAGCAATTGCGCGAGTTGGAAAGGGCGGCCCAGGAAGCCCAGTTCGCCGAGAAATCGCAGCGTAGCAAGATCGAGGAATTGCGTCGCAATATCGTCACCGCCACCACCCAGTCGGCCCAGGTCACGGCCAGCCTGGTGGCCGGGCAGCTGGAGTTGGCCAACCTGGAATCGGGCGCCGCCAACGACGGCTTGCAAGACTTGCTGGAGCGCCGCACCAACCAGGAACGGGCGCTGGCCGACGCGCGCCATGAGCTCGACCAGGTGGCCCAGCAATTGCGCGCGGCCGAGGATGGCCGCACCCAGGCCGAACGCAGCTTGCAGCCCCAGCGCGACAAGATCATGGAGATGCAGCTCAAGGAGCAAGCCGCGCGCCTGAACCAGGAACAGTTCGCCCAGCAATTGGTGGAAGCCGGCGCCGACGAGGCGGCCCTGGGCGAAAAACTCCATCCCGAGTTGCGCCCCTCGTATCTGCAAGGCGAGGTGACGCGCCTGACCAACGCCATCGTCGCGCTGGGCGCGGTGAACCTGGCCGCGCTCGACGAGCTGGCCCAGGCGTCCGAGCGCAAGAATTTCCTGGACGCGCAGAACGCCGACTTGACCGAGGCCATTAACACGCTGCAAGACGCGATCCAAAAAATCGACAAGGAAACGCGCGAGCTGTTGCAAGATACCTTCGACCGGGTCAACCAGCATTTTTCCGAGCTGTTCCCTATCCTGTTCGGTGGCGGCCAGGCCCGCCTGACCATGACCGGCGATGAAATTCTCGACTCCGGGGTGCAGGTGATGGCCCAGCCGCCGGGCAAGAAAAACGCCACCATCCACTTGTTGTCGGGCGGCGAAAAGGCGCTCACCGCCACGGCCCTGGTGTTTTCGATGTTCCGGCTGAACCCGGCGCCGTTTTGCCTGCTCGACGAGGTCGACGCGCCGCTGGACGACGCCAACACCGAACGTTTTTGTAGAATGGTCAAACGGATGTCCGACCAGACCCAATTCCTTTTCATTTCGCACAATAAGATCGCGATGGAAATGGCCAACCAATTGATAGGTGTGACGATGCAGGAACAAGGGGTATCGCGCATCGTGGCGGTGGATATGGAATCGGCCGCCAATTTCGCTTCCGAGGCACAAGCAGCATGACAGACTTGCAAATGACATTGTTCGCAGCCGGCGGGTTTTTCATCGTCGGCGTTTTTTCGTATAACAAGTGGCAGGAGTACAAGGCCAAAAAGAGCGTGGAGCGCGCCTTCTCCAACGAGCACGACGACGTGCTGATGCGCGCCGGCGCGCCCGCCGCGCCCGAGCCGCGCCACGAGCCCAGCCTGCAGACGGCGGACCCGCGCGCGCCGGCCGCCAGGACCGCCCCGGCGGCCATGTCGGCCCGGACGGCAACAGCGAGATGCCGGCCGAGGCCTTGGCGCGCGCCAATGGCCCGGTGGCGGCGGCCGAACTGGCCACCAGCCTGGTCGATCCCCTGATCGATTGCCTGTTGCCGCTGGCCTTGGAGGCGCCCGTGCGGGGCGATAAAATCCTTCCGGTGCTACACACTCTGCGCCTGGTCGGCAACAAGCCGATTCACTACATCGGCTTGCACGTCAACGGCGACTGGGAACCGATCCTGCATGGTGGCGTGTACACCAAGCTGCAAGGCGGGGTGCAACTGGCCAGCCGCAGCACCGCGCTCAACGAACTGGAATACTCGGAACTGGTCACCCGGCTGCGCGTGGTGGCTGACGAAATCGGTGCCGAGCCGGAAATCCCGGACATGATCGAAGTGATGGCCGAGGCGCGCACCCTGCACCGTTTCGTGGCCGGCCACGACGCCCAGCTGGGTGTGAACCTGCACACCAACGGCGCGCCGTGGGCCATCGCCACCTTGCTGGGCGCGCTGGAAAAACAGGGCTTCGACGTGCGCCCCGACGGCCGCTTCGTGATGCCGGACGGCGAGGGCGGTTTCCTGTTCTCGCTCTCGACCAACGTGACCCTGGCCGAGGAGACCAGCCCGCGTTTGACGCTGCTGCTCGACGTGCCTTGCGTGTCGCCCGCGCGCGACGGTTTCGGCGCCATGATCGCCTGCGCCAAGTCGCTGGTGGGACGGCTCGACGCCACCATCGTCGACGACGGCAACCAAGCCTTGTCGGACGCCGCCCTGGGCGAGATCGCCGGCCAGGTGCGCGAGTTTTATCAAGAAATGGACGCGGCCGACATACCGGCCGGTTCCACCCGCGCGCTGCGCCTCTTTAGCTGACGCTTATCTTGCCGATGGCAGAATTGGTTCGCCCATGACACTCATGCCCCACCAGGCCCGCATGGCCTGGCTCACGGAACAATTAAACCGGCACATTTACGATTACCACGTGCTCGACGCGCCCACCATTGCCGACGCCGAATACGACCGCCTGTTCGCCGAGCTCCAGCAGCTCGAAGCGGCGCATCCGGAACTGGCGAGCGCCGACTCGCCCACGCAGCGGGTGGGCGCGGCGCCGATTCCCGAATTCCTGCAAGTGAGCCATGACGTGGCCATGCTCTCGCTCAACAACGGCTTCGCCGACGACGACATCGTCGCCTTCGACAAGCGCGTGCGCGAAGCCCTGGGCGCCGAGCGGGTCGAGTACGCGGCCGAGCTCAAATTCGACGGCCTGGCGATCAACCTGCGTTATGAGGATGGCCTGTTCGTGCGGGCCGCCACGCGCGGCGACGGCGCCACCGGCGAGGACGTCACCACCAATATCCGCACCGTGCGTGGCATTCCGCTGCGCCTGCACGGCGCCCATCCGCCCAAGGTGCTGGACGTGCGCGGCGAGGTGTTGATGTACAAGGCCGATTTCGAGAAGCTCAACAAACGTCAGCTGATGGCCGGCCAAAAACTGTTCGCCAATCCGCGCAACGCCGCCGCCGGCAGCCTGCGCCAGCTCGATTCACGCATCACCGCCACCCGCAGCCTGCGCTTTTTCGCCTACGGCGTCGGTGTCTTGCGAGGCGCCGACATGCCGCCCTCCCATTCCGCCTTGCTGGACTGGTATCAGGAACTGGGTTTGCCGGTGTCGTCGGAACGCGACGTGGTGGCGGGCGCCGACGGCTTGCTTGGCTATTTCCGGCATATCGGCGCGCGCCGTGCGGCGCTGCCGTACGAGATCGACGGCGTGGTGTACAAGGTGAACGCGGCCGAGGCCCAACAGCAGCTCGGCTTCGTCTCGCGCGCGCCGCGTTACGCGCTGGCGCATAAATTTCCGGCCGAGGAAGCGCTGACCAAGGTGCTGGCGATCGAGGTGCAGGTCGGGCGCACCGGCGCCATCACCCCGGTGGCGCGCCTGGCGCCGGTGTTCGTCGGCGGCGTGACCGTCACCAACGCCACCTTGCACAACGAGGACGAGGTGCGGCGCAAGGATATCCGTATCGGCGACACGGTGGTGGTGCGCCGCGCCGGCGACGTGATTCCGGAAGTGGTCAGCTACGTGGCCGACCTGCGCCCGGCCGACGCCGGCCTGTTCGACATGCCTACCGCATGTCCGGTGTGCGGCGCGCCCATCGTGCGTGGAGAGGACGAGGCGGTGGCGCGCTGCTCGGGCGGCTGGACCCACTGCGCGGCCCAGAAGAAGGGCGGCTTGATGCATTTCGTGTCGCGCCGCGCGCTCGATGTGGAAGGCTTGGGCGACCAGTTGATCGAACAACTGGTCGACAAGGGCGTGATCGACAGCGCCGTCGATCTGTACCGGCTCGACTTCGAACGCCTGGCGGGCCTGGACCGGATGGCGCAGAAATCGGCCCAGAACGTGCTCGACGCGCTGGAAAAATCCAAGAACACCACCCTGGCCCGTTTCATTTACGCGCTGGGCGTGCGCCACGTCGGCGAATCGACCGCCAAGGCCTTGGCCCAGCATTTCGGTAGCCTGGACGCGCTGCTGCACGGCGCCACCTGGGAAGGCGGCATTCAGCTGCTGGAGGTGGCTGATGTCGGCCCGGTGGTGGCGCGCTCGTTCACCGAATTCATGAGCGACCCGGACAACCTGGCCCAGGTGCTGGCCCTGCGCGAGGCCGGCCTGCGCTGGACCGAAGGCCCGCATGTGCAAAAAGCCGTGCCGGGCATCTTGAGCGGCAAAAGCTTCGTCTTGACCGGTACCTTGCCCACGCTGGGCCGCGACGACGCGGCCGCGCTGATCGAGGCGGCCGGCGCCAAGGTGTCCGCCTCGGTGTCGAAGAAAACCGCGTACGTGGTGGCGGGAGCGGACGCCGGCAGCAAGCTGCTCAAGGCGCAGGAACTGGGCATCGCCCTGCTCGACGAAGCCGGTTTGCTGGCGCTGCTGGAATCGGCCAAGGCGGCCGACGCCGTCGCCGCCACTGAGGTCGCCGCCGCGCCCACCCCACCCTAAATTCCGATAGAGGCCAGCATGACAGTCAGAGAAATTTTGAAGATGGGCGATCCGCGTTTGCTGCGGGTGGCCGAACCGGTGCGCGAATTCGGCACGCCGGAACTGGAGGCGCTGATCGCCGACATGTTCGACACCATGCACGCGGCCCAGGGCGCCGGGCTGGCCGCGCCGCAGATCGGCGTCAATCTCCAATTGGTGATCTACGGTTTCAAGCACAACGCGCGCTACCCGGACGCGCCCCAGGTGCCCGAAACGGTGCTGCTCAATCCCGTGCTCACGCCCTTGTCGGACGAGCGTGACGAAGCCTTCGAGGGTTGCCTGTCGGTGCCCGGCCTGCGCGGCGTGGTGCCGCGCTGGAGCCGGCTCCATTACGAGGGCGTGGACCAGCATGGCGCGCCCATCAGCCGCGACGTGGACGGCTTCCACGCGCGCGTGGTGCAGCACGAGGTCGACCATCTGCTCGGCATTCTGTACCCGATGCGCATCACCGATTTTTCCCGTTTCGGCTTCACCGAGGTCATGTTCCCCGACCTCGATCCCAACGACGACGATTGAACCGTCCCGCCAAGCCCGGTCAACCGCAGCCGGCACGGCCCAGGGTCGGCGCCAGCCGTGGCACCTTCCAGCTCGGTAATTCCGAGATCCGCCGGATCGGCACCCGGCGCTGGAATTGGGGCGATTCCTATCATTGGATGCTGACCCTGAGCTGGCCGCGCTTTTTGCTGCTGGTCGGCGCGCTCTACCTGATCACCAACCTGGCGTTCGCCGGCGCGTTCTATTTGGTGCCGGGCTCGGTCTCGAACGCGCGCCCGGGCCGCTTCATCGACGTGGTGTTCTTTTCCATCGAAACCCTGGCCACGGTCGGTTACGGCTACATGAATCCCGGCTCGACCTACGGCCATGTGGTGGCCTCGGCCGAGATTTTGCTGGGCATGGTGGAAGTGGCGGCCGTGACCGGCCTGCTGTTCGCGCGTTTTTCGCGACCCACCTCGCGCATCGTGTTTTCGGACGTGGCCGTGGTCACCAACTTCAACGGCGTGCCGACCCTGATGCTGCGCACCGGGAACGAGCGCAACAATCTGATCATCGAGGCCGATGTGCGGGCCGCCCTGGTGCGGCGCGAAGTGACCTTGGAAGGGCAAATGTTCACCCGTTTTTACGATCTGGCGCTGGACCGCGACCACAGCGGCGTGTTCGCGCTGAGCTGGACCGTGATGCACCGCATCGACAGCGGCAGCCCGCTGTTCGGCATGACGCGCGAAGACTTGCACGATTCCGTCACCACCTTGACGGTGTCGATCTCCGGCATGGACGACACCTTGAACGACTTCGTGCACGCGCGCCAGAGTTACGCTGCCGAGCACATCCATTTCGGCTACCGCTTCGTCGATATTTTGTCGGACAAAGTGGGCGACGTGCGCGTGCTCGACTTCAGTAAATTCCACGATATCGTGCCCGACGGCGGCGCCGCGCCGGGATGAGGATACGGAGTCGAGTCGAGTCGCTTGGTGTACCCTGGACAGGCCACTCGCCATCGGCACATCCTCAGGGAACACACACTCGACAGTGAAGGAGCGAACCCCATGTCCCACTCACCCAAACCGATCATTACCGCTTTTAAACAATCGCCGGATCGCGGCCAGGGCCTCGCGCGCGACACCCGCGTGCGCTGGGCGTGCGAGGAAGTGGGCTTGCCCTACGATGTGCGGCTGGTGACATTTGCCGAGATGAAGGCGCCGCCCCATGTCGCCTTGCATCCATTCGGGCAAATTCCGAGCTACGAGGAAGGCGACCTGGTCCTGTTCGAATCGGGCGCGATCGTGCTGCATCTGGCCGAGCGTCACTCCGGGCTGCTGCCGCGAGAGCCCGACGCCCGGGCGCGCGCGATCATGTGGATGTTCGCTTCATTGAACACGGTCGAGCCGCCGATCCTGGAATTGCAGAACGCCAAACTGCTGGAAAAGGACCAGCCCTGGTACGCCGAGCGATTGGCGCTGGTGATACAGCGCGTGCGCGACCGGCTCGGGCCGTTGTCCGCGCGCTTGGGCGCGGCCGAGTGGCTCGATGGCGCGTTCAGCGCGGGCGACTTGATGATGGTGGAGGTGCTGCTCAGGCTGAGGTCGTCCGGGTTGCTGGATGCATATCCGAACCTCGCCGCGTATGTCGCGCGTGGCGAAGCGCGCCCGGCATACCGGCGCGCCTTTGCCGCGCAGCTGGCGGTATTCACCAGTCAGCAAGCGGCTTCGCCTTAAATAATTGTGCAGCTTATGGGTGAAAGGGTGACGGTAACGGAAGCGGCATCCCGTCTTGGCCTACCGCCTCGGCATGGCCTTTGGCACCAGCCCGGAACTTTGGGCGGGAATGCAGCTTCAATACGATTTACATCAAGCCGGTAAAGTCAAACGGCCGAAAATCGGACGTATCACGGCATAGCACGGAAATACGCGCGTCGTTAGCGCCCCTTGCGGCTGCTTTCGAGCAGGGCGATCAAGACCTGCAATTGTTCTTGCATGGCGGCCGACAAATTCATGAAGCGACACCCGATCTGCACCTGCTCGCCCACCAGGAAAGAGCGGAAGGTGCGCGACAGGCGCACTTCCAAATCGGCGATCATGATCTTGTCGCGTCCTAACTCCAGACGCACGCGCGAGAGCTTGCGGCCCACATACAGGCCCATGGTGTCGCGCGGCGGGGCGCGCATGCCCACCCCGCCCAGCGAAAAATCGTACAGCTGAAGTTCGTAGGGCCGCCCGTCGAGCACGAAGGCGGCCACATAATAGACGCCCAGCGGAGTTTCCAGCCGGGCCGATTCGCGCCGCTCCAGCACCATGCATTCGAGTGGAAACCTGGCCGGCACATGGCAGGGCTGCCCGGGTGCGGTCCGCCATTCCTGGTCCAGGCTAAATTGCAGTTTGGCGTTATGGACCCAGGCCACGAACAGGGCCGGACCGGGCGGCAGCACGCCGTCCGGATTGAGTTCGATAATGAAATTGGGTGATTCCTCGTCGACCCACAGAATGCGCGCCATCACCGGCGCGGCCACGCCCTGGTTGTAGATGGTGATCGGGTCGCCGCTGGCGGCCAGCCCGGACAGCGCCTCGCCGATGTCCCATGCGTCCGTCATGTGGTGCGGCCTGGCGCCGGCATCGATGGGATCGATGGCCTCGGCCAAACGGGGCGGCCCCCTGCGGGTCGGATGTTGGATCGGGTCGTTCACCACAACTTATCTCTTTGGGAATGGCGGAGTGCGATGAAGCTAGTTTACCGGCTAATCGGCGCCCCCGCTTGCCAATTAGCAATATCCGGCCGAGGCTGTGGCGTAAATACGTCCCTGGCGACAGCGAAGGCTAGAATTGCTCGTCCGGACGCAGGTAACGCCATTGTCCGGTTGGCAAGTCGCCCAATTTGACCTTGCCGATGCGCACGCGCTTCAAGCCGATCACGCGCAAGCCGACCGCCTCGCACATGCGCCGGATCTGGCGCTTTTTTCCTTCGCGCAGGGTGAAGCTGAGCTGGTCCTCGTTTTGCCAGCGCACCTTGGCCGGCAGCAGCGGCTTGCCGTCCAGCCACAGTCCATGGTTGAGTTTTTTTAATTCGCTCTCGGGCAAGGTGCCGGGTTTGCTGTACTGCACCCGGACCAGGTATTCCTTGTCGATCTCGGTGTCCTGGCCGATCAGTTGCTTGGCCACGCGGCCGTCCTGGGTCAGCACCAGCAAGCCGACCGAGTCGATGTCGAGCCGGCCGGCCGCCACCAGGCTGCGCAACTGGGTCGGGTGGAACTGTTCGTCGGCGGGATCGTCCGGCCAGCGCGTTTCCGCCTTGATCAGGGCGATGGCGGGGGTGTAGCCGTCTTCAGCCTGGCCACTGACATAGCCCATCGGCTTGTTGATCAAGATGGTGACCCGCTTCGATTGCTCGGCGGCGGCTTGGCGCTCGACCGTCACGTGTTGGCTGGGATAGACTTTGCTGCCCAATTCGGACACCACCTTGCCGTCCACGCGCACCCAGCCGCGTGCGATCCATTCATCGGCTTCGCGGCGGGAGCACAGCCCCAGTTCGGACATGCGTTTGGACAGGCGTAACAATTCTTCGGTCATGGTTCTACGAGTGGTTAAGTGAGTGCGGCGACGCGGTCAAACCTTGAGCGCGTCGAGTAAATCGGTTTCCAGCTGGATTTGGCTGCGTGCGTTGTTGAGCGTGGGGCCGTCGACCAGGAACACGTCCTCGACCCGCTCGCCCAGCGTCATGATCTTGGCCGTGTGCAGATTGATCCGGTATTTGGTGAGCACGTTGGCGATCGCGTACAGCAAGCCGGTGCGGTCGTTGGCGGCCACCGAGAGCAGGTAATACTGGCCCCGCTCGTCCGGGCGCAGGTCGACCGTGGGCTGGATCGGGAAGGTGCGCGACAGGCGCGACAGGCGACCCTTGCCGGGCGCCGGCAGCGCCGCCTGCGATTGCAGCAGGGCGCTCAATTCATGCTCGATCAGGCTGATGATGTCGCGGTAGCTGTTGGCGAAGCTTTGCTCCGTGACCAGGAAGGTGTCGAGCGCGTAACCGTGGCGCGTGGTGTGGATCTTGGCGTCCAGGATGCTGAAGTTCTTGCGGTCGAAATAGCCGCAAATGCGCGCGAACAGGTCGGGCTGGTCGGCGATGTAGACCGCCACCTGCAAGCCTTCGCCGATCGGCGCCAGGCGGCATTTGACGACCGGTTTATCGCTGTTCAAGCGGTCGTGCAGGGCGCGGGTTTGCCAAGCGATGTCGGAGGCGTCGTGGCGCAGGAAATAGGCCACGTCGAGCTGGCGCCACAGCGCTTCGTGGGCGTCGGCCGGCAAACCGTACAGGCGCAGGGTGGCCAGCGCCTCTTGCTGGCGGTTCTTCAATTCGCGGTCGGCCGAGTGGGGCTCGCCGCCCAGCACGCGCAGGGTGACCCGGTACAGGTCTTCCAGCAGCTTGCCCTTCCAGGCGTTCCACACCTTGGGACTGGTGCCGCGGATGTCGGCCACCGTCAACAGGTACAAGGCGGTCAGGTGACGTTCGTCGCCTACCGTGGCGGCGAAGGCGGCGATCACGTCGGGGTCGGACAAATCCTGTTTTTGCGCCACTTGCGACATGCTCAGGTGATGCTCGACCAGGAACACCACCAGTTCGGTGTCCTCGGCGTCGATGCCGTGCTCCTGGCAAAACTGGGCCGCGTCGGCCGTGCCCAGCTTGGAGTGGTCGCCGCCGCGGCCCTTGGCGATGTCGTGGAACAGGGCCGCCACGTACAGCAGCCAGTGCTGCGGGAAATTGGCCATCAACTGGCTGCAAAACGGGTATTCGTGGGCGTGCTCGGGCATCGAGAAGCGCCGCATGTTACGCACCACCATCAGGATGTGCTGGTCCACCGTGTACACGTGGAACAGGTCGTGCTGCATCTGGCCGACGATGCGGCGGAAATTGGGCAGGTAGCGGCCCAGGATGCTCAAGTCGTTCATGCGCCGCAGCGCGTGGATGATGCCGACCGGCGCCTGCAAAATGCGCAGGAACAGGGCGCGGTTACCCGGCTCTTGGCGGAAGGCGGCGTCGATCTTGAAACGCTCGTGCCACAGGGCGCGCATGGCGCGCACCGCGATGCCCTTCAGTTCGGGGCGCTCCGTCATCAGCACGAAAATTTCCAGCATGGCCGAGGGAACGCGCTCGAACAGGTCGTCGTCGGCGATGTCGATGAAACCGTTTACCTCGTTAAAGCGCGGGTTGATCGGCTGCGCGCCGCCGGACTGGGGGAAGAGCTGGGCCTCGATATTTTGCAGCAGGATGGTGTTGAGCTGGGTGACGGTCTTGGCGGCCCAGTAGTAGCGCTGCATCAGGTATTCGCTGGCGCGCCGCATGTTCGGGCCGCTGCCGGTGGCATGCAAGCCGAGCGACTCGGCCACGGCGGTTTGCACGTCGAACACCAGGCGATCTTCGCGCCGGCCCGCGTGCAAGTGCAGGCGCACGCGGATATCCTTGAAGGCGCGCTCCTTCTCCATCAGCTGGCGCGCCTCGGTCTGGGTGATCAAGCCGCGCGTGGCCAGGGTACGCCAGGAATTGGCCAGTCCGGCCGCCTTGGCCACCCACAGTATCACTTGCAGGTCGCGCAGGCCGCCCGGGCTTTCCTTGCAATTGGGTTCCAGGCTGAAGGCGGTGTCCTCGTACTTGGCGTGACGCTGACGCATCTCGGCGGTTTTGGCGTGAAAGAAGGCCTGCGGGTCCATCGCCGCCCAATAGCGCTCCTGCAATCGCTCGTACAGGGCCTCGTCGCCGCACACCAGGCGCCCTTCAAGCAAGCTGGTTTGCACCGTGATGTCGGCCCTGGACTCGCTCAGGCATTCGTCCACGGTGCGGATGCTGTGGCCGATCTCCAGGCCCAGGTCCCAGAACAGCTGGACCAGTTGTTCCAGCTTGCCCTGGGTGGCCGGATCGGGCGCGCGCGACAGCAGGATCAGCAAGTCGACGTCGGAATAGGGGAACAGCTCACCGCGCCCGTAGCCGCCCACGCCCAGCAGCGCCGTGTCGGGCGGCAGGCCGGCGTCGCGCCAGGCCGTGGTGAGCACCGCGTCGACGCTCTGGCGCAGATTGCGCAGCAGCTTCTCCGGCTTGCCGTCGGCCTGGAAGGCGGCCACGACCAGCTGGCGGTCGGCCTTCAGTTGACGTTTAAGCTGGTCTTGAAGCTGCCTTTTGAGCGCGGCGTGCGGCATGGCTTAGGCGCCGTGCGCGGTCGCGGCCGGCGCGGCGGCGGAGATGAAAGCCGGTGGCGGCGGCGAGCCGGCCGACAAGGTCAGCACCTCGTAGCCGGTCTCGGTCACCAGCACCGTGTGTTCCCACTGCGCCGACAGGCTGCGATCCTTGGTCTTGATGGTCCAGCCGTCGCCCATTTCGCGGATCTCGCGGCGGCCGGCGTTGATCATCGGCTCGATCGTGAAGATCATGCCGGCCGCCAGTTCTTCCAGCGTGCCGGGGCGGCCGTAGTGCAGCACTTGCGGCTCTTCGTGGAAGACCTTGCCGATGCCGTGGCCGCAAAATTCGCGCACCACGCTGTAGCCCGATTTTTCGGCGTGGACCTGGATCGCGTGGCCGATGTCGCCCAGGTGCGCGCCCGGCTTGACCTTGGCGATGCCTAGCCACATGCATTCGTAGGTGATCTCGGACAGGCGCTTGGCCAGGATCGACGGTTCGCCGACAAAGAACATGCGGCTGTTGTCGCCGTGGTAGCCGTCCTTGATGACGGTGATGTCGAGATTGACCACGTCGCCGTTCTTGAGCACCTTGTCGCCCGGGATGCCATGGCAAATCACATCGTTGACCGAGGTGCAGATGGCTTTCGGGTAGGGCGTGTAGCCGGGCGGGCAATAGTTGAGCGGGGCCGGGATGGTGCCTTGCACGTCGACCATGTATTCGTGGCACAGGCGATCCAGCTCGCCGGTGGTGACGCCGGCCTTGATGAAGGGGGTGATGTAGTCGAGCACTTCGGACCCGAGCCGGCCGGCGATCCGCATGCCGGCGATATCGTCTGCGGTTTTAATATGAGTAGGGGACATGGTTGGTCGCAATCAGCAATAAGCGCAAGGAAGACGGGCAGACGCCCATAATGCGCCATTATAGACGAGGAGCGGCCGGGATTGCCCGTGGCGCGGGCTGGAAAATTGGCCGGTGTGCAAGGTTCGGCGCGCGCTCCCGGCGTGGCGCGCCGCGGCATGGTCATGGCGAGCGGCGATAAGCAGAATGTAGTTGCCAAAAAGAATTGAAAAATATATACTTAAATAAGTAGCAACGCCCCTTAGCTCACCGATAACGCTTTCACCTCTCCCATGTCTACACTTTCCGTCGCGGCGCTGGCCGCTGACCGTCAACATCGACGGATTCTGCGTCTCGCCTTTCCCCATCATGATGGACCCGATGCGATTTTGCTGCCCAACCGGCTGGAGGGCGACGAGGCCTTGTCGCGCGATTTCACCTTCACGGTGGAAGTGCTGGCCGATGACGCCCGCATTCCCTTGAAATCCCTGTTGGGCAAAATGGTCAGTATCGCGCTGGTGCGTGGCGATGGCAGCCTGCGTTATTGCACCGGTTACGTGTTCGAATTCGCCCTGCTTAAAACGGATGGGGGGATCGCGTTTTATTCGATGGTGCTCAAGCCCTGGCTGGCTTATTTGAGACTGCGCGACGACAACTATCTGTTTCACAATCAAACCTTGCGCGAACAAACCGCGTCGGTTTTCCAGGATTATGGCGCCCATCCCGATTGGGATTGCCAACTCGGCGGCCCCGATGCGGCCATGACCATGGCCTGTCAATTCGGCGAAAGCGATTACAACTATCTGCACCGGCGCTGGGAAGCGGCGGGCTGGCATTATCGCTACGAGCATACGGAAAGCGGGCATAAGCTGGTGCTGTCGGACGATTCGACTTATGCCTTGCCAATCGACGGGGCCAGCGCGGACATCGCTTTTCAGCGTCACGCCGGCTCGAAGCTGGAAGAAGCGATCGGCGACTGGAGTCCGGTGCGCCGTATCGTGGTGGGCAAGGTGGCCTTGTCGGCCTTCGATTTCAAGCGTCCCCGCCCGATGGTGGCCGACATTCCGACCTTGAATCGGCAGGGTTCGGCGCCCCTGATCGAGTCGTATGAATACCGGGGCGCGTATGGATTTGGCGCCGGCTTCGACGGCGACGCGCCATCGCGCCGCCGAATGGAGGAAATCGAGACCGGGGCCAAGCATATCGACGCGCGAGGCAATAATCGCTACGTGACGCCGGGGCGCTGGTTCCGGCTGACCAACCACTTTCACTTTGAGAAGCGGGATCAGCGTCCGGGCCAGGAAAAGAATGAATTTCTCGTCGTCGCCGTGCGCCACGAGGTGGCGAACAATTATCTGCAAGCCGACGCGGCGTCCTAGTACCGCAATGAATTCACTTGCCTACGCAAGAGCATTCCATGGCGCCCGCGGCGCGGATTGAACAGCGTCGCGACCAAGATTCTGGCGCCGCAAACCGCGCTGGTGGTGGCGACCGAAGGCCAGGATATCGAGACCGATCAATATGGCCGCGCCAAGGTGCGATTTCATTGGGACCGCGCGCACGAGGGCGAGCGGCATCGGACCACCTGGTTGCGCGTGATGCGCCCGGCGGCCGGCGCCGAGCAAGCCTGGGGCGGCAGCGTGCGCCATCTTCAGGAAGTGGTGGTGGGATGGCTGGGCGGCGAGCCGGACCTGCCGTTTATCATGGGCAGCGTGTCCAACGCCCACAACATGCCGGCTTGGCGCTTGCCGGCGCAACAAGCGCTGAGCGGCATCCGCAGCCGCGAGTTGGGCAAGGGCCTGGGTAATGCGGCGGGCGGACGCAGCAATCACCTGGTGCTGGACGATACGGCCGGTGAAATCCAGGCCCAGCTCAAGAGCGACCATTTGCATAGCCAATTGTCGCTCGGACACATCACCCGCATCGAAGACAACGCCGGGCGCAGGGACAGTCGCGGCGAAGGCTTCGCGCTGGAAACCGATGGCGCCGGCGCGTTGCGCTCGCCCAAGGGATTGCTGCTGACCACGGATGGCCGCAGCCACGCGGTCGGCGGCACCCTCAGCCGCGACGAATTGGTGCGCTGTCTGGAACAGGCGCTCGACGTGGCCAAAGGCTTGGGCGGCGCGGCCGGCGCGCACGCGGGCGCCCGGCGCGACGCCGCACCTCAGCAAGCCTTGAGCGCGGCGGTCGATGCGCTGGGGCACGGCGCCGGCAACGAAGCCGACGCGCGCGGCGCGGCGCCCGGCGGCCAGCCGGTGGTTGCCATCAGCGGCGCCGGCGGCATCGCCAGCGCCACGCCGAAGGATCAGTTGCATTACGCCGGCGAGAATATCGATACCATCGCCGGGAAAAATCAGCAGCATTACGCGATGGGCGACATCTTGCACACGGCGGCGAAAAACATCGAACATTTCGCCGTTGAT
The DNA here is from genome assembly GCA_043787615.1 of Janthinobacterium sp. Lineage (GTDB taxonomy): Bacteria > Pseudomonadota > Gammaproteobacteria > Burkholderiales > Burkholderiaceae_D > Janthinobacterium. The sequence goes on from JAYVUV010000223.1 coordinate 16,046, forward strand.
GGCGACCTCAGCATGATCGCCAACAAGGGGAAACTTATCCATCAAGCGCAAAACAACGCGATGGAGTTGACGGCCGACAAGTCGCTCACCATCACCTCGGTCAAGGAAGGCGTGATCATCAAGGCGGAAAAATATCTGCTGTTCCAGGTCGGCGGCAGTTTCCTGCGCATGACGCCGGACCAGATCACCATCGACGCCAAGACGCTCAATTTGCAAAGCGACGCGCCCAGCATCACGGGCGCGCGCGGCGCCAGCGCGGAAATGCCGAAGTTCGAGGTGGGCAACGCCGAACGCAAGTTCATCGCCCACTTCGATGGCGACAAGGCGGCCGTCGCCGCCGGCCACAATTACAAAATCAAAATGAAAGACGGCCGGGTGATCGAAGGCGTCACCGACGCCGAAGGCCGCACCGTGCTGGCCCAGGAAGATGCGATTCATATCGCCGAGCTGGCATTCTGGAAGAAGGCAATATGAGCGATCCTATACCCAATATCGTCGTCAACGGCAGGCAAATGCATACGCTGCTGCCCGGAGGCGGGGTTCAATATGTGCCGCTGGTGCGGCCGGCACCCTGCATCGTCATTTTGATCCATGGCGTCAACGACATTGGCGAAGCGTTTCCGTTTCAAGAGCAGGGCATATGCGCGGGATTGAACGCGCGCTTGGACCGGGGCGACAATTTGCAGCCGGCCAATTACACCTTGCCGCCGGTGCTGAAAAGCGGCGAGAAATTCGCGGCGGGCGATATCAGCGCCGATCCGGACAAGGTGTATTTCGCGCGCTCGTCGGACAGCACGACCTCGCCGATCATTCCTTTTTTGTGGGGCTTTCGCGAAGTAGCCTCCAAGGCAAAAACCAAAGAAAAGCATGGCGAATACCTGGACCAATACGGAAACCGGATCGACAAACGATTCGCAAAAAATGGCGGTCCTTTCGCCAACGCCACCAACAACGTACCGGACATGTTCGGCCGTGGCTTTGTGCGTAATTTCGAAATAAGAACGGCCGATCCAGAGGGACCCACGCATGCGCTCTTGAACGCGCCGCCGCGCCAGTACATGGTGCTGGCCGCGCAGCGAATGGCCTCGCTGATACGCATCATCCGTAAAAAATCGCCGCATGAGCCGATCAATATCGTGGCGCACAGCCAGGGTTGTTTTGTCACGATCCTGGCCCATGCGATGCTCGCCAAAGAAGGCAAAGGCATCAAGGCCGACACCATCATATTGAATAACTGGCCGTACAGCGTCGATGCCCCCGCACTGGAAAGGATACAGGCCGGCGACGATCAGCAGACCGCGGCCGCGCGCGAAGAGACGCTGATCAAGATCATCAAGGATTACATCACCAGCGCACCGGCCACCGAGCCGCCCTTCGCCACACTGAAAGAAGCGACGGGCGTTGTCGGCGAGAAGTGGCGTCACAACGGCAACCTGGAGCGCGACAACCGCGGCAAGGTTTATCTGTATTGCAGTCCGGACGACTTGACGGTCGGGTTGGGCAATATCGAAGGCATAGGGTGGTGGGGTTTGTATGACGGCATGCTCGAGCGCCTGGGCGGGCGCTTCATGCAGCGCGTGTTCGCCTCGCCCGAAGGCCCGACCGGCGAAGCGGATAGGAAAAAGGAGGACAAGGATAAAAAACATGTGGGCGACGCGCCCCATTCTATCTGGATGCATTTCACTTGGACGCTAGGCGGCCAGGCGACCGCGCCACGCAAGCGCCGAGTCAACGCGGAGGCGCTGCCGCATCCATTTCTGGCGGCGATGGGGGCGTCGGCTATGCTCAACTCGCCAATCGACGCGGCTATCGCGGTGGCCAATCCCTATCATGGCAAAAACAAGGACGGTATGGTGGGCGAGGAGACGCCGGAGCAGGCCAAGGCGCGCTGGATGAATACGTTTGACGCGAACTCTTATCACTCCAGCATCGTGAGCAATCCTATGCACTCGGAGTTCGCCACTGCCTACGATTTGTGCATCGGTGTGAGCGGCATATTGGTAGGCAACGACTTGACCTGGATACGGTTTTTGAGGGCGGTGGCAGATTGGCGCAGCAATTGGTGGGGCGAGGGGAAAAAGTTCGCGGTTGGTGGCGATCCTTCCTTTCCGCCGCCCGCTCCGGAATTGATTGCGCTTCTGGATAACGCCGCTGAAATTGATCCGGCGGAAAAAGCCATCATCGAAGGAAATTACAACTATTATTGCATCGACGGGAAACACCCAGGGACTTTGCCTGACTTCACAATGGCGCGCACTTTGAGCAGCATGGCGCCCCATGTTAAATCCGAAACAACCCGTCAAGTCCGCGAAGCGCAGGAAAAATTGAACCAGAGCTCTGGCGGCGGATAATTTTGAACTAATTATTGAGATGATAATGACGATTTTTAAGCTAGACCATGCCAAACGGATTTCTCGCGTGATCGCGTGCAGCTTGGCGGCCGGTTGTTTCCCACTGAACCTTGTCAGCGCAGCAGCGGTAAGCCCGCCGACCGAAAACGATTTATTTATGACGCAACCCAAAAGTAGTACCAATCCCTTGGTCGATTCGCTGGAAATAGTGGGGGTAGGC
>JAYVUV010000224.1:0-13161 GCA_043787615.1 Janthinobacterium sp.
TTCATCGCGCGGCGGAACATGATGCGTTTTTCCAGCTGCTGAGCGATCGAATCGGCGATCAATTGCGAATCGATTTCCGGCTTGCGGATCTCTTCGATATTGACGTGCACGGGCACACCCATGATCTTGGTCAAAGCGGCTTTCAGAACTTCGATGTCCTCGCCTTTTTTACCAATGACCACGCCGGGGCGCGAGCTGTAGATCGTGAAGCGCGCGTTTTTGGCTGGACGCTCGATGACGATGCGGCCGACCGAAGCGTTCTTCAGTTTCTTTTTCAGGTAAGCGCGCGCTTTCAGATCTTCGTTGAGCATGGCGGCGAAATTGCCGTTGCCTGCATACCAACGCGAGGCCCAGTTACGGGTCACCGAAAGGCGGAAGCCTGTTGGATGTATCTTCTGTCCCATCGTGACTCCTTAGTTACCGACAGTCACGTAAATGTGACAGGATTGTTTTGAGATACGATCACCCCGGCCCTTGGCGCGCGCGGTGAAGCGCTTCAAGACCGGACCCTTTTCGACGTAAATCGTCGTCACTTTCAGCTCGTCGATGTCGGCGCCATCGTTGTGTTCGGCATTGGCGATCGCCGATTCCAGAACACGCTTGATGATGGCAGCGCCTTTTTTCGGGCTGAACTGCAAGATGTTGAGCGCGGCATCGACTTTCTTGCCACGGATCAGATCAGCCACCAGACGGCCTTTTTGATCCGACAGACGCACACCTTTGAGTATCGCTTTGGTTTCCATTATTTCTTAGCCTTTTTGTCAGCTGCATGGCCCTTGAAAGTGCGGGTCAGTGCGAATTCGCCGAGCTTGTGACCAACCATGTTTTCGGAAACATAGACCGGCACGTGCAGCTTGCCGTTATGTACCGCGATCGTCAGGCCGATGAAGTCAGGCATGATGGTCGAACGGCGGGACCAGGTTTTGATTGGCTTTTTGTCTTTGATCGCTTGCGCGGCTTCAACTTTTTTCACCAGGTGGGCGTCACAGAACGGCCCTTTTTTCAATGAACGTGTCATGTGCTACCCCTTATTTCTTGCCGCGGCGCGAGACGATCATGGAAGTCGTGCGCTTGTTGCGGCGCGTTTTCTTACCCTTCGTCTGTTGACCCCACGGCGAAACTGGATGACGACCAGCCGCTGTTTTACCTTCACCACCACCGTGCGGGTGATCGACCGGATTCATGACCACACCGCGCACGGTAGGCCGCACACCGCGCCAGCGCATCGCGCCGGCTTTACCGATCTTACGCAGATTGTGTTCGCCGTTACCGACTTCACCAACCGTCGCGCGGCACTCGATGTGCACGCGGCGCACTTCGCCGGAGCGCAAGCGCACCTGGGCGTAGACGCCTTCGCGCGCCATCAACACCACGCCGGCGCCGGCGGTACGGGCCATCTGGGCACCCTTACCTGGCAGCATTTCGACGCAATGCATGGTGGTGCCGACCGGAATGTTACGGATCGGCAGGCAGTTACCCGATTTGATCGGCGCCTCGGCGCCGTTCATGACCGAATCGCCGACCGCCATGCCTTTGGTGGCGATGATGTATTGACGCTCGCCGTCGGCGTAGCACAACAGGGCGATATGGGCGGTGCGGTTGGGATCGTATTCGATCCGTTCCACTTTCGCTGGAATACCATCCTTGGCGCGCTTGAAATCGACCAAGCGATAATGTTGCTTATGACCACCGCCGATGTGGCGGGTGGTGATATGACCGTTGTTGTTACGACCGGCGGTCTTGGATTTTTTCTCAACCAGGGCTGCGAACGGACGACCTTTGTACAGGCCTTCGGTCACAACTTTCACCATGCCGCGACGGCCTGGTGAGGTTGGTTTCATCTTAACGAGTGCCATTATGCAGCCTCCTCGGAGAAGTTGATTTCCTGGCCAGGTTTCAGGCACACGAAAGCACGCTTGGTATGATTGCGGCGACCGTTGAAGCGGCCGGTGCGTTTTTGCTTACCTTCACGGTTCGCCGTTTGCACCGACAGGACTTCAACCTTGAACAGCAGTTCGACTGCTGCCTTGATTTCCGGCTTGGTGGCGTCCGGCAAAACACGGAACACGATCTGCTCGTTTTTTTCCGCGACCATGGTGGCCTTTTCGGAAATCACGGGCGCCAACAGCACCTTCATCAAGCGTTCTTCGCTATGTTTCAAAATCGCGCTCATGCCAACATCTCCTCAATCTTAGCCAATGCTTGCTTGGTGATCAGGATCTTTTTGTAGAACACCAGCGACAGCGGATCGGCGTGACGCGGCTCGACCACCAGCACATTCGGCAGATTGCGCGAAGCCAAGTCCAGGTTTTCGTTCAGCGTGTCGGTGATGATCAAAACCGAATCGAAACCCATGCCAGCCAGTTTTTGCGACAGCAGCTTGGTTTTTGGCGCATCGATCGTCAGATCTTCGATCACAGTCAGGCGGTCTTCACGGGCCAACTGCGACAGAATCGAGCAGATACCTGCGCGATACATCTTTTTGTTCACTTTGTGGGTGAAGTTCTCATCGGGCGAATTCGGGAAAATCCGTCCGCCGCCGCGCCACAGAGGCGACGACGACATACCAGCACGAGCGCGGCCGGTACCTTTTTGGCGCCATGGCTTTTTGGTCGTGTGGTGAACTTCTTCACGGTCTTTTTGTTTGCGGTTACCACTGCGTGCATTGGCTTGGTAGGCAATCACGACTTGGTGGATCAGCGCTTCGTTGTAGTCACGGCCGAAAATGGTATCGGCGGCGGCGACGTTCGAGGCGGCTTGACCTTGCGCGTTCAAGAGCTTGAGTTCCATCGTTTAAGCTCCCTTCTTTGCTTTGGTTTTGACGGCTGGCGAAACCACCACCTGGCCATTTTTCGCACCGGGTACGGCGCCTTTGACCAGCAACAGCTGACGGTCGGCGTCGATACGGGCGATCACGAGGTTCTGGATGGTGCGTGTGACGTCACCCAGATGACCGGTCATGCGCTTACCAGGGAAAACGCGACCTGGATCCTGCGCCATACCGATCGAACCTGGCACGTTATGCGAACGGGAGTTACCGTGCGTCGCGCGGCCGGAAGCAAAGTGGTAACGCTTGATGACGCCAGCGTAACCCTTACCGATGGAAATACCTTGCACGTCGATCTTTTGACCGACTTCGAACAGGGAAGCGGCAACCACATCGCCAGCTTTCAGTTCGGCGGCTTTAGCAGCGTCAACACGGAATTCTTTCAACATCGTTCCCGCTTCGACACCGGCTTTAGCGTGGTGACCAGCAATCGATTTATTCACGCGGGAAGCGCGACGTTGACCGAAAGCGACCTGAACAGCGGAGTAACCGTCTGTTTCAGGAGTTTTGATTTGCGCAACACGATTGTTCGACACGTCCAACACGGTGACAGGAATCGAATCCCCTTCATCCGTAAAGATGCGCATCATTCCAACCTTGCGACCGAGGAGGCCTAGGCTCATTTTTTCTCCATTCCCACCTGCGATTGGGCGGGGCTGATGTTTAACTACCAAGTAACGTACAAGTTCAAAACAGACGAACCCATACCGAAGCCGGCAAGTATAGCCCCTTAAACCCCTTGACGCAACAAGTAAATCGGGGGTATGTCGAGCCTGGCGCCGGTGTTGTTTTCATGCTTGGCCAGCGCGGCGGCGGTGGGCGAAAGGCGGCGTCCGCATCGGGTCGGAATCGACGGTCGGCAACGGCGATGCCAGCGCCTGCCGCATGGCGACACATTCCCATTGCTGCCGAATATGCGCTCCCAACGGCAGTGCAATAGAGACGGCGACGCACACTAGATCAACCCAGGTGGACATGCGATTTCCTTATAAAGACGAGTAAGTGGCGCGGCGCGAACTTCATGCCGCCTCCGGCGCATCAGGCGCGCCGTTCGGTTTACCGGACGGCGAACCGACCTGATACCAGTCCACCTTGCGGGTCGCCACCATGATCGCGGCCAGCACCGCAAACAATAATATGCTACCGAGCACCAAGGCATTGTTCTCCGAACTGAGCAAGCCATACAGCGCGCCGTACAGCACCGTCAGGGCGACGCCGAAACCGAGACCGCGGCGCCGGTCGCGCAACACATAACCGAGATAAAAACCGATCAGCACGATGCACGCCGCGCTGGCGATCAGATACGCCTGCAAGAAAGCGATGTGCTCGGACAAACCCACCAGCAGCAGGAAAAACACGATCAGCGCCAGACCGACCAGCAGATATTGAATCGGATGAATCGGCAAGCGTTTGAGCATTTCAAAGATGAAAAAGGCGGCGAAGGTCAGCGCCACGAAGAGCATTCCATATTTGGTGGCGCGCTCGGCCTGGGAATACACATTGATCGGCTCGATGAAGGCCACGCTGAAGTGCTCCACCTCGGGTCCGCCCGCCGCTTCGGCGACGGCCGCTTGGCCGGCTTCGGCGGCCTTGGCCGGCTTTTCCAGGAAGTTCAACTCGTTTTGCGCGTTGCTGGCCAGCGCGGAAATGTTCCACACGGCCTTGAAGCCATGCTCGTCGATGGTGCGCTGTTTGGGCGAAGGCAGGAAACGGCCGCCGAATTGCGGATGCGGCCAGTTCGAACTCAACTCGACCTGGTTGTTCTTGCCCACCGGCGCGATATTGAACTGCTCGATGCCGTCCAAGCCCAGATCGAAGGCGAACTTGACCCGCGCCGACGGCACATAGTCGGCCGCCTCCAGCGACGCGTGCAGGCCGCTCTTCAAGGACGCCAAACCGCTGCCTTGCTCGAACTCGACCAGCTTGCCGCCCCACTTGATACTGGGCGTGCTGCGGATGCCGCGCACATCCTCGATCGACAGCGCGATCGACGGCCGGCCCACGGTCAGGCGCGAGTCGGCGCGGCTGCGCGGCAAGGCCGTCATGGCCGGCAGGACGAAGTCGCCGGAAAAACCATGCTGGCCCGTATAGACCAGCACCTTGTGAATGCCGCGATAGCGCCGTTCGGTCTCGATATTGCCCTTGATAGTCAAATCGTTGGGAAACACCAGCACGCGCTTTTCCAGGACGACTTTCTGAAGCCGGCTGCGGTTCTGCTCATCGTTGGCGATCGGCACCTGTATTTCATACTCTTCGACATAAGGCAGCACCAACAGCGGCCCGATCACGGTTTGCTCGCGCACCGAATCGGCCGCGATGCTGCGCACGGCCGCGTTGCGGAAAGCCATGCGCTCGGAAATGGTTCCCTCAATCATCATCAAGGGAATCACGATGACGACCATCAACACGGCGATCATGATGGTTTTGAATAACAGCGACTTTTGCACGGCGGCTCCTGGATTGGACGAGCCCCCAGTGTAGGCAAGCGGTGTGCGCTGGGCGTGCGCTCGGCGTGCTGTGCATGTGCGCTCGGCTACATCGGCCCCAGCCACACCGTGGCGCGCGCGCCGCCCTCGGGGTCGTTGCCCACTTCCACGCTGCCCTTGTGCAGCGACATCACTTCGCGCACGAAGGGCAAGCCCAGGCCGGTGCTCTTGGCGCCGTCCGCCCGCGGCAAGGAATAAAAACGCTCGAACAGGCGCGCGGCCGCATAGTCGGGAATGCCGGGGCCGTGGTCGCGCACGACGACGCACACCCGCTCGCCAAGCCGGCGCGCGCTCAGGTGGATCACGCTGCCGGACGGCGCGAAATCGATCGCGTTGTCGAGCAGGTTGCCGAACGCTTGACGCAGCAGCAGCGCGTCGCCGCGCAGGGTCAGCGCCGCGATCTCGCCCTCGACCCGCTGGCCGCGCGCCGACAGCCGCGCCGCGCAATCGAGTCGCACCTGGGCCAGCAGGGACGCCAGCTCGACCGGTTCCGGTGCGATCAAGCGCTGCTGCTGCTCGACCCTCACCAGGGCCAGCAACTTGTCGATCAATTGCTTTTGCCGGCTGTTCTGGTTCAAGATATTGTTCAGGAAGTGGCGTCGCTCGGCGGCCGGCATGTCTTCCGACAGCAACTCGGCCGAGCCCTGGATGGCCGCGATCGGGCTTTTCAACTCATGTGCCAGGGTATGCATCAAGCGCTCGACATATTCCTTGCCTTCGAGCCGGTTGCGCATCGCCTCCAGCGCCCGGCCCAGGGTGCCGAATTCGGTGTTGCCCAGTTGCGGCAGGATCGCCTTTTTGCCGGCCTCGACGTCGGCGATGTAGCGCATCAGCTTGCGCAGCGCCTGGGCCAGCCAATAGCTGAACGCCAGCCCGATCAGCAGCGACAAGGCCACCAGCAGCGCGCCGCGCCGCACGATCTTTTGCTGGCCGCGCTCGACGAAGGCTTGCACGCTGGCGTTCGGCTTGGCCACCGTCAGCACGCCGATGATGGCGCCGTTCTCGTCGGTGATGGGCGCGGCCACATGCATCACCGTGGTGCTGTCGTCGTAACGCTCGACCCGGGTGCTGCGGGCGCCGTATTCGCCGCGCAGGGTGCGGTAGACATCGTTCCAGCGCGAATAGTCCTGGCCCACGTCGCGCCCGCTCGAATCGAACAGCACGATGCCGCGGCGGTCGGTGATGTAGATGCGGTAGTCCAGACTTTTCTTGAGCACGCCATTGATGGTGACATGGATGCGGCGCCGGGCGTAGGCCTGCAAGCCGGTCAGCGTGGCCGACCGCGCCAGATCGCCGCGCCGCACGTCCTGGGCCACCATCGCGGCCAGCAAATTGGCGGTGTCGACCAGGGTATCCTCCTGGGTCGAGCGGACTCCCGGCTTGACTTGCTCGACGAAGACATTGAACACGAACCAAGCGGCCAGACCGACGATCAAACAATAGCCGAGCAGGATGCGCAGGCCGATCTTCACGCCAGCGCCAGGCTGTACCCCATGCCTCGATGGGTCTGGATCGGATCGGCGCCGGAGTCGATCTGGCGCAGCTTGGCGCGCAAGGACTTGACGTGGGCGTCAACCGTGCGCTCGAGCGTGTCGGGCGCGTCGGTCCAGACCCGGTCCATCAGCCGGGCGCGCGAGAGCACGTGGCCGGGATGGTCGATCAAGGCCGCCAGCAACAGATATTCATAGCGCGTCAAGTCCAACGCGTGGCCTCGGTACAAAATGCGCGCCTCGGCCGCGCGCAAGACGAAGCCGTGCGCCGGGGCTGCCTCGGGCGCCGCCGCGCGCGCCGGCGGCCCGACCCGGCGCAAGATGACGCGGATGCGCGCCACCAGTTCGCGCGGCGAGAACGGCTTGGTGACGTAATCGTCGGCGCCGATCTCCAACCCCACGATGCGGTCGATCTCGTCGCTACGGGCGGTCAGGAAAATCACCGGCACATCGCTGAACTGGCGCAGGCGGCGGCACACTTCCAGGCCGCTCATGTCGGGCAGGCCGACGTCGAGCACGACCAGGGCCGGCGTGGCGTCTGCGGGCGCGCGCATGGCGGCCAGCGCTTGCTCGCCCAGCACCACGTGCTGGGGCGTGAAACCGTCGGTGCGCAAGGCATACGCGATGCTGTCGGCGATGGCGCTTTCATCCTCGACGATAAGGATGGTTTTCGACAGGGGTTCGTTGGTGGCGGGCATAGATAAGAAGATGGCGGCGAGGCCAAAGTATCGGCCACCGGGCCGCCGCCGTCAAATCGATGGGTCGGGAACGCAGCGAAACGGTGGCCGCCTGCGGCCCGGCCCGGCCGCAGGCGGCCATCTCGCGTGGCGGCGCGCTCGCCACCGCTTGCGCCCCGTCAACCATGGCCAGGGGCGGGATCAGCCTTTCACGGCCTTGCCGACAAAGCCGCCATCAAAGGTCGCGGCGTCTTTGGTGGCGCTTTGAAGCTGCTCTTCGGTCTCGAAGTTAACCAAGCCTTCAGGGAAAGCAATGTGCGAATGGACGGCGGACCAGAAGCCATCGTTATCGGGCTGGTCGCGGCGCCACATATATGACGCGCGCGCTTGCGCGTCCGCCGCGCGCGGCGCCTGACCATTGGCGCTGCGGATGGTCTGGTCCACGTGGGCGCGCAAGCCGCCCGGTCCGGTCTGCTCGATCATGCTTTTGTTGGGGCGGTCAAAATAGCGTGCGCCATCAAAACCGGTCGGTGCGAGCTGTTGGTACACCGACTTGATATTGTCGATCATGCCCTTGACCGTGGCGCTGCCCGGATGGCTGGACAACAAACCATTCTGAAAATAATGATTACCCTCCCCGCTGGGTCCTTCGCGGCTGGCGTCTTCTATCCCCACCAGCATCAGATCGGGGTGGGCCTTCAGGCCGGCGATATGGTTGACGCATTCCAGATCGACATCGGTGTAAGTGCCGCCGACATGATGCAAAATCTCGTAGCGCGCGATATCGGAAGCTTCGGGATACGCACCCTTGCGGCCCACGATGCCGTGCACATACGCATCACGATTGGTGAAAGCGGGCATATCCCCCGGATCGCTCAAATCGCGCACAAAGGCATTGCCGGTTTTCACCAAGGCGGCCAACTCCTTTTGCATCGACTGCAATTGCGGGTGCGATTGACCGCACAGGCCGCCATCCGCCCGGGCACGATCCCAGGCTTTGACGGTTTGATCCAGAATGAGTCGATCGGCAAGCAAAAATTTCTCATCGTTAGCCTTTGTCATGTCGCTATACGCGTGCCTGAGCGCGGCGGCGTTGTCGACCGTCACCTGATCGCCCTTCGGCAGCAGACGCTGTTTTAATTGCGCATTGCCTTTCTTGGAAAGTTCTTTATTGAGCTCGCTCAAAGACAAATGCAAGGCGGTCAGATTGCCGGGGTTGAGGGGCTGGTTCATGCTGACGTGTAACTGATTAAACAAGCCCCTGAAGGTTTTTTCAGTCTGGAATGCTTTCCCGTCCGGGAACAACGCGCTAATTTGCCGTCCGATCGCCTGATTCTCCGCATACGCGCCCAGATGCTTGGAGTCGGTCCATAGATTGACCTTGGCATCGGGGTTTTTTTCCGCCCAGTTTTTTACATACTTCATCTGGGCCGCGCCCGGTTGCGATCCCAGCCACACCATATGTATTTCATTGGGTAAGACTTTAAAATCTTCCTTGCGGAAAGCAGCTTCAAAGCCGGCATTCGTTTGCTTGGGCGCGTTGCTTGACGAGCTGGCCAGCGCGCCTTTCAGGGCGGGGTGAAACCGCGCCGTGCGTGCGGCATGCGTGCTGCTGACGGCGGGCTCGCGAGCCGGCGACGTGTCGCCATGGCTAGCCTCGGGCCTGCGGCGGGCGGCGGCCTCATGCCGCTCCGTGGGCGCGCGCGGCTCGGCGGGGAAAGGCGCGGTCGGGCTTGGAAAATGGATGGTCATATAATACTTTCAAGATGAAGCAGCATTGGGGAACGTGAACACGGCGGCGCCGCTCACGCCATATCTTTGGTGGCGCTCTGCTGCTGCTCTTCCGTCTCGAAATTGACGAAACCCTCGGGAAACGCCATATGCGAGCGCACGGCCGACCAAAACGCGGCGTTTTCCTGCCGATCCTGACTCCACACGCGCAGCGCGCGCGACTCCGCATTCGCGCGCGCACCGATCGGGTGGCCGTTGGCGCTGCGTATGGTGTTGTCGATTTGCTCGCGCAAGCCGTTCGGCCCCGTCGTTTCGATGGTACTTTTATTAGGACGGTCGAAATAGCGCGAGCCGCTATAGGTATTGCCCTTCAGATTGGCATGAATCGCTCCAATGGCTTCGATCATGTTTCCGACGGTCTTGGAGCCTGGATGACTGGACAATAAAGCGTTAGCGAAATACGGCGTTTTACCGCCGCTGGCCTCGCCCTTGCCTTCAGCCAGGCCGACCAACATCAAGTCCGGGTGCGCGCCGATGTCTCCCAGCGGTTTGGTACACTCCAGATCGATATCGGTATACGTGCCGCCGACGTGGTGCAAGATCTCGTATCGGGCAACATCCGACGCTTCCGGGTAGGCGCCATTGCGGCCGACAATGCCATGTTGATAAGCCATACGGTTTTTAAACACCGGCAAATCTTTCGGATCGCTTAAATCGCGTACTTTGATATTTCCAGAAACAACCAGCGCATCGAGCTGGTTCTGCATCGCGTGCAGGGTCGCGTTGGCTTGACCGACCGGCTCTTTGCTGAGCGCCGCGCTTTCCCAAGCCTTGATGGTCTGGCTCAGAATCAAGCGTTCGGCGAGTCGAAATTTTTCGTCATTGCCCTTGGTGAGGGTGTGGTAGGCCAGGCGGATAGCCGGCGCGTTGTCCGCCGTTACGTTACCGACAGGGACCAGGCGGCGCTTCAAAGCGAGGTGAGGAAGCTTGACCAACTCCTTGTTCAACTCGCTCAAGGCTTGCTTCCTGGCTAATTCGTGCTCCGGTCCGACCTGACTCAAACTGGCATGAAGTTGGTTGAACAAGCCCCGGAACAATTTTTCGTTTTGATATGCGTTTTTGTCGGGGAAAATCTGCTCCAATTGCTGGCCTACTTTTTTATTCTCTTCGTAGGCGCCCAATTGGCGCGAGTCGAGCCAGATATTGATCACGGCGCCGGGGTTTTTTTCCGCCCAATTTTTGGCGTACTTCAACTGCGCCTCGCCCGGCTTGGAGCCGACCCACACCATATGTATCTGCCTGGGCAAAACCTTGAAGTCTTCTTTACGAAAGGCCGCTTCAAACCCGGCATTGATCATCGGCTTGCCGGGTGCGGCTACCGCATACGGCTTGATGACGGTGCGATGAAAATGCTCGGCGCGCATTTTGGTGCGGTAGTCCGAGAAAGCCGCCGTTTGCGTTGGGCTAGCGTTCGAGGAGGCGCCCGGCGCAGCGCCGGGGCCAGCGAGTGGACGCCGCGGCGCGAGCGGATGAGCGCCCAGGAAGGTCGATGACGAGGGAAAATTGATGGGATACAAAAGTGGCCTCTACTTTCAATATATGCAAGGTATACAAACTCTCGGTAGAACCCGCGAACTCATAGCTGATCTGCGGATTGGCTGGGCACGGCGCGGCACGGCATCCGACGCAGCGGAAAGCCAGCGGGACGCACTGCCACGGCAAGCATGTCCAGCCGACAGCCCGGGTGACTGCCGAGGTTTAGTCGCAGTAGGAAGGCAAAAACTTACATCCGGCATCGGCGACGCGACGCGGGACGGGGCGTGGGCACGGCAGGCTTATTTGGTGAGTAGGCGTTGCGCGGCCGGGATGGCTGCGGTCATCGCGCGGGGCTAGGCCGGCACGATGACAATATCGCTGACGCCGAGCGTGCGGCCAGCGGCGCGGACCGGCAAAGGCGCCGTCGCGTGCGATTCAGTGTGTTTCAAACAGTGATGAAACTGGGCGGGGAGCCGCTCGCATGCGCTGACCGCGCAGGCCGTCAACCGTGTGGTGCGGGGATTCGCCGGCGGCGCGCAAAACTCAGGCGCCGAAGCGGCCCGATGCCTGTTGCCGAAATTGTTTCGGCGTCATGCCCTTCAGTTCCAGGAAGCGGCGGTTGAAATTGGCCACGTTGTTGAAACCCGCGTCGTAACAAATATTGGTGACGTAGCGTTCGGTTTCCATCAATAACTGGCAAGCCTTGTTGACGCGCAGCCGGTTGACGAAATCGGTGAAGCTATTGCCGGTGGCGGTACGAAAAAACCGGGTGAACATGCGTTCGGACATATCGATCTGGCGCGCCAATTCGCGCATCGACAGCTGCTTGCTGTAATTTTCGACGATAAAATTGATCACCGTGCCGATCCGCTCCAGCGAGGCGTCGTCCTCGGACGATTGCATCGGCGCCGTCGAAAGCAAGCGGTAATTGCCGTTCTCGGCCAACTCTCCCAGCAAGGTCAAAAATTCGGTGAAGCGGGCCAGGCCGCCGCTCTCGCGGATGCGCACGAAACGCTGGCGGGCTTGCTCGCTCATGCCAAAAAATTCGATGCCATGCCCGGCCCGGCTCAGCAGCGGCGCGATCGGCTTCAATTCCGGGATCGTGCCGATCAGGGATTCCATCGGCGGGTGGCGGAACTGGATCACCATGTCGCGCAATTTGATGCCCTCGTCTGGCAAATCCATCGATACCCAGTTGTGCGGCACGCGCGGCCCGGTCAGCACCAAATGGCCGGGCGCGAACTGGCCGATATAGTCGCCCACGAACACCTTGCCGCTGCTGGCGCAAATCAGATGCAGCTCGTATTCGTCGTGATAATGCCAGCGCACCAGGGCGCTGGGCACGCCGTGTTCCAGGTAACGAATGAAACCATAGCTGCCGTTCGGCTCGAAACCGAGATCGGCGCCACGCGCGCCATCGTGCTCGACTTGCAATATTGGTTTGCTGATCTTGGCTGTCATGTGTCCCCCTTTGCGGTGTCACCTATGCTGATGATCCATAAAGTATAACAAAGCCAGGTGCGTTTCCAAAAGAATCGGAAATGTCCGCAGGGCAAGCCACGGCGCGCCTGCCGCGCGCGCGAAAAAAAACCGGAGCGGTCGCGCGATTGCTCGCGCTTCCACTCCGGTTCGATTCGGTGACGAACGGGGCACGCGCCACCGCTCGGTACACGATTATTGCAATTTGATTTCCACGTCGACGCCAGCCGGCAGATCCAGCTTCATCAGCGCGTCAACCGTTTTATCGGTTGGATCGACGATGTCCATCAAACGTTGATGGGTACGGATTTCGAACTGATCGCGCGAGGTTTTGTTGACGTGCGGGGAACGCAGCACGTCGAAACGCTGAATGCGGGTTGGCAGTGGCACGGGACCCTTGACGACGGCGCCGGTGCGCTTGGCGGTTTCGACGATTTCCAGCGCCGATTGGTCGATCAGCTTGTAATCGAAAGCCTTCAGGCGGATACGGATTTTTTGATTTGGTGTGGACATGTTATTTCCTTAAAAGAGCGAACCGGGTGGGCTGACCACGCACGGCAATAAATGAAACGCTGCTGCACTGCCAGGGCCGACATGATAGCACTGAAACTTCGCGCCACCACGCCGGCCGGCGGATTTTTTCGCCAACAACGGGGCCGGCGAACCGGCCCCGCCTGGAACGAGACCGAATTACTTGCCGGCTTCGCTCAGGATTTTCGCCACCACGCCCGCGCCGACGGTACGACCACCTTCGCGAATCGCGAAACGCAAGCCTTCTTCCATCGCGATCGGGTTGATCAGCTTGACGGTGATCGACACGTTATCGCCTGGCATGACCATTTCTTTATCTGCTGGCAACTCGATCGAACCGGTCACGTCCGTGGTACGGAAGTAGAACTGCGGACGATAGTTGTTGAAGAACGGGGTATGACGGC
>JAYVUV010000225.1:0-2596 GCA_043787615.1 Janthinobacterium sp.
CAGCACCGATTTGCCGACGTTTTTGGCAGCGGCGTAAAACTGGCCGGACATCAGGCGCGCCAGGTAGCGATTGAGCGCGCCAACCGGCGGCGAGATCGACATGTCGTTGTCGTTGAGGACCACGAGCAGGTTGATGTCTTCTTGTACGCCAGCGTTGTTGAGCGCCTCGAACGCCATCCCGGCCGTCATCGAGCCGTCGCCGATCACAGCGATCGCGTGACGCGACTCGCCCTTGATCTTGGCCGCCTGCGCCATGCCCAGCGCGGCCGAGATCGAGGTCGAGGAATGGGCCGTGCCGAAGGTGTCGTATTCGCTTTCGTCACGCCGCGGGAAGCCGGAGATGCCGTCCAGCTGGCGCAGGGTGTGCATGCGCCCGCGCCGCCCGGTCAAGATCTTGTGCGTATAAGTCTGGTGGCCCACGTCCCACACGATGCGGTCGTGCGGCGTGTTGAACACGTAATGCAGCGCCACGGTCAGCTCGACCGTGCCCAGATTGGACGACAAATGGCCGCCCGTCTTCGACACCGTGTCGAGCAAAAAGGCGCGCAACTCCTTGGCCAGCGGGGTCAATTGGGCGCGCGCCAGCTTGCGCACGGCGGCCGGTTCGTTGATATTGTCTAGCAGGTTCATTTATGCCTTCCGCCGCACGATCAGATCGGCCAGCTCGCGCAGGCGCGACGCGGTGTCGCCAAACGGCGCCAAGGCCGCGTGCGCGTCGTGCCGCAATTGTTGCGCCAAGATCCTGGATTGCTCCAGGCCCAAAATAGAGACATAGGTCGGCTTGTTGGCCGCCGCGTCCTTGCCGGCGGTCTTGCCCAGGGTGGCCGAGTCGGCCGTCGCGTCGAGCACATCGTCCACCACTTGAAAGGCCAGGCCGATGGCGCGCGCGTAGCCGTGCAAAGCCTCGGTCTCGGCGCCGGACAAGGTCTTGCCGCACAACGCGCCCATCAACACGGCGGCGCGCAACAGGGCGCCGGTTTTCAGCTGGTGCATCTGTTCGAGCCGCTCCAGGGTCAGGGCCTGGCCCACGCTATCGAGGTCGATGGCTTGACCGCCGCACATGCCGGCCGCGCCGGCGGCGCGCGCCAGCAGCGCCAGCAAGGCCACTTGGCGGGCCGGCTCCAGGCCGCGCGCCTCGGCCAGCACCGTGAACGCCTGCGCTTGCAAGGCGTCGCCCACCAGCAGAGCGGTGGCCTCGTCGTAGGCCACGTGCACGGTCGCTTTGCCGCGCCGCAGCGCGTCGTCGTCCATGCAGGGCATGTCGTCGTGCACCAACGAATACACGTGCACCATTTCCAGCGCCGCCGCCGCCCGGCCCAAGTACTCGGCGTCGGCGCCGAACAGGGCGCCGGCCGCGTACACCAGCAGCGGGCGCACGCGCTTGCCGCCGCCCAGCGCGGCGTAGCGCATCGCCTCGTGCAGCTTGCGCGGCACGGCGTCGGCCGGGGGCAGGTAGCGCGCCAGATCGCGCTCGACGCCGGCCTGGATATCCTTCATCCAGTCGTCGAAGGCCGGCGCCTCGCTCATTGCGCGGCCTCGTCCTCGGAAAACGGTTTCAGCATGTCGCCCTCCAGCACCTTGACCTGGGCCTCGACCTTGTCCAACTGGCCCGCGCAAAACTTGACCAGCTCCGAGCCACGACTGTAGGCGGCCACCGAGGCCTCCAGCGGCAACTGGCCGGCCTCCATTTGCGTGACCAGTTGCGCCAGCTCGGCCATCGCTTCTTCGAACGAGGCGGGGGCCGGACCGCTCAAGGGTAGTAATTTCTTTGACATAAGCATTCAGGTAAGGGACACCAGAGGAACGCCGGCCGCGACAGACGCCGCTGGCGAAGACAGGTCAGTCCAGGCCATCCAGGCCGGCCGGTGTAGGGTGACATTTTAAAACAAACCACCGCATTGGTCGAAACTAAAGCAAACATGGCAAGCCAGCGGCCTTCCGCATCGCCATGTCACCCCGGATTTTAGCGCAAGCGGCCGCGGATGCGGCTTGATACAGCGTCAATCCCGTGCTTTTGCCGCAAAAACGCGGCCGGCGCGGCCCGATTGCCGAATCGGACGCCGATACACGGTATAATCGCCGGTTCCGTCCGAAATACCGTTTCAAAACCATTGAATTCAGGTCTTTGCGGATTCTTTCTCTCTCTGAGTGTCGTACCTGTTAAGGGGGGTTGGGATGTCCGATCTGGCTACCCACGCCAAGCTGGCGCGTTCGAACGCGCAACTTCCGGTCCACGTCTATTTTGACGAAGCGCTGCTGCTGCGCGAAACGCAGCAATTGTTCCAGTCCGGCCCGCGCTATGTCGGGCACGAGCTGATGGTGCCGCACGTCGGCGATTTCGCCACGCTCGCGGCCGAAAACGAGGGGCGCGTGCTGGTGCGCAACGCCGACGGCATCGAGGTGCTGTCCAACGTCTGCCGCCACCGCCAGGCGTTGATGGTCAACGGGCGCGGCAACGCCAACCATATCGTCTGTCCGCTGCACCGCTGGACCTACGACTTGAAGGGCGCATTGATCGGCGCGCCGCATTTTCCCGACACGCCTTGCCTGAACCTGTCGAACACCCCGGTGCAAAGCTGGAACGGCTTGCTGTTCG
>JAYVUV010000226.1:0-2508 GCA_043787615.1 Janthinobacterium sp.
CAATCGGCGAAGATGTCGTCGGTCTGGTCGGCCACCGACTTGTTATGGAACAGGTAGTTGTCGCGCCGAAGGCGCAGGTAGGCCAGCCATGGCAAGAGCACCATGTCGTAATAGACTTGACCGCCGTCGGCCCGCACGCGCCGAAATTCGAACACGTAGCCGTTGAAGAAGCGCCGGCTGCGGTCTTCGCGCACCAATTCGACGGTGACCAGCTTGCCCTGCACATCCTTGAGCGAGATGGCCGGATCGTTGGAGATCACTTCGACCGTGAAATGGAAATCGCGCGACAGGCTTTCGCGCGCCTCGAGCCGATTGGCCAGCATCAGCGCCGCCGGGCCGTCCTGGTTGGGAAATTGCAGGCGCAGCAGGCGGTTGTGCTGGCGACTGGCGCCCAGCGCTTGCAGGGCGGCGTCGGTCATGGTGTTCATGCGGCATCCTTTTTATCGGCATGGTGCGTGCCAGTCGGGCGGCGGCGGGGATGCCGCGCTGTCACCGCGCTCGCGGATGGAGCGGGACAATAGTGCAATTATAACAAAACATTGTGGCTTGGCGGCATGTTAATCTTCCGCTCGTTCGAACGCCGCGACCAGGTAGTCGATGAAGACCCGCACCCGCGCCGGCAGGCGCCGCCCGGCCGGGTACACCAGGTTGACGGGCAGGCGTTCTGGTTCCAATTCCGGCAGCAACACGCGCACCCGGCCGCCGCGGATCTCGTCGGCCAGCAGCCAGAACGGCGCCTGGGAAATGCCCAGCCCGCACAGCACCGCCGCCCGCACCTGTTCCGCGTCGCCGGTGATCAGGGCGCCGTGCGGCATATAAGAGAGGGTGTCGCCGTTTTCCCTGAGCGTCCAGGGACGGCGCTCGCGGCCGCGCGCGAACACGATGCATTCGTGCGCGTCGAGCTGCGCCAGCCGGGTCGGCACGCCCCTGGCGGCGAGGTAGGCCGGGCTGGCGGCCAGCACCAGGGCGGTGTCGGACAAGGTTTTCGCCGTGAGGGCGGAGTCGACCAGGCGGCCGTGGCGGATGGCCAGGTCGACGCCTTCGCCCACCAGCTCGATATGCCGCTCCGACACCGACAATTCCACCGCGACCTCGGGATAGCGCCGGAAGAACTCGCCCAGCAGCGGGGTGACGCACAGCCGGCCGTGCGCCGGCGCGGTATTGAGCCGGATCAGCCCGCGTGGCGAGCGCTGGCGCACGCCCACGGACGATTCGACCGCGTCGAAGTCGTCCACCAATTGCTTGGCCGACTCGTAAAACGTTTGCCCGGCCTCGGTGATGACGACTTGGCGCGAAGTGCGCAACACGAGTTGGGCGCCCAGATGGCGCTCCAGCGCCGCGATTTGCTTGCTCACGGCGGGCTGTCCGATCCCCGTTTCGCGACCGACCGCGGAAAAACTGCCGCGTTCGACCAAGCGTACGAACAAGCCAATAGCTTCCAATCGGTCCATGCGCTGCCTCACCATCCATTCCCAAATGGAATCGATGGTATGTCTTTCGGCGGCGTTTCGTCAATCGATGAACTTGCCTATGCTAGGGCCTGGGCAATGAAAAACACTGAAAAGGATGTACCGATGAAAGCAATTTGTGTGACGCAAACCCGTGGCGTGGAAATGCGCGAGGTTCCGGCGCCGGACGCGCCGGCGCCCGGCCATGTGCTGGTGGCCATGGACGCCTCGGCGATCAACCATGGCGACAAGACCTTCTTGACGATGCCTATGGCGGCGGGCAACGCGACGCTGCCGCGCCGGCACGACGTGTGGGGCGCGTCCGGGGCGGGCCGGGTGGTGGCGGCCGGGGCGGGCGTGCCGGACGGGTACGCGGGCAGGCAGGTCGCGCTGTACCGCTCGCTTGGCGCGAGCCCGGACAGCGTCGGGCTCTGGTGCGAAACGGCGCAGGTGCCGTACACCAGTTGCCTGATCCTGCCGGAGCATGTTCGCGCGCGCGACTATTGCGGCTCGCTCGTCAATGTCATCACCGCGTACGCGTTTCTCGACGAGATCGCCGAAGCGGGCCACCGGGGCGTCATCGTCACGGCCGGCAATTCGGCCACCGGACGCGCCCTGGCGGCGCTGGCGCGCGACAGAAACGTGGCGGCGATTTTCCTGGTGCGTGGCGAGGCGGCGCGCGCGGCCCTGCTGGCTTGCGGCGCGCGGCATGTGATCGTGACCGACCACGGCTTGCCCGAAAAGCTGGCCGGCTTGGCGGCCGAACTCGGAACCACCGCGGTATTCGATGGCGTCGGTGGCGCCTTGCTGGAACGAATCATCCCCAGCCTTCCGATGCGTTCGACGGTGTATTGTTATGGGTTTTTGGGCGGGCCGGCGCCGTTTTCCATCTCGTCGGCGACGTTCATGATGAAGGACCTGGCCATGCGGCGCTTCAGCAACTTCGAAAGCGGGACGGTGAAACGGCCGGAGCGGCTCGTCGCGGCGTTGAAAGCGCTCGAGGGCGTGATCGACGATCCGGCCTTCGCCACCTCGATCGGAACCGAGTTCGGTTTCAATC
>JAYVUV010000227.1:0-12960 GCA_043787615.1 Janthinobacterium sp.
GCCGCGCCGGCCTTGCTGGCGGGCGCGGCGCCGCCGCTGCACGCGGCCGAGCTGGCCGACCTGCCCTGGTTGGCGCTGCAACAGTATTACCGCAAGGAAGTGACGCTGACCCATATGACCAGCGGCGAAACCTGCCGCAACCAATTTCAGCCGCGCCTGACCACCGACAGCCTGTACGCCTTGCGCAGCGCGGCCCTGCTGGGACTGGGCGTGTGCGTGGCCTCGGCCTGGTTGCTGGCCGACGATTTGGCCAGCGGCAAGCTGGTGCAACTGGCGCCGGAATGGCAGGCCGAGCCGCTGCCCATGTATATCGTTTATCCCTATGCCAATTTCTATCCGGCCAAGCTGTTGCGCTTCGTCGACGCCATGCGCGTGGCGATGCCGGCGGCGATGCGGATCGCCGCCGCCCCGGCCCCCGGGACGGGCGACGGCCACGGCCCGCGCCGTGTCGCGCATGGCGCTGTGGCCGAATAAATACAGCCTCAACTGTAGTTGGCCATTCCCGAAATTTCGTCCTATACTCCAGATCCATGTTTAATTTGTAACGCCTGGCCAGGCTCCCCGAGCGTGCGAACGCTCATCCCGATCGCTTGATCTACCTTACTACAAGGAGTCATGATGCATCAGTCGCGCACCCTTCTGGCCACGCTCTTGGTCCTGGCCTATGGCAACGCCGCGCAAGCGGCCAGCACCAACATCGACAGCCTGACCATCTATTCCGGCCTGCGCGCCGGCTCCCCGCAGGAAGTCTTGCGCCAGCAAGCCGCTCGTTTCGGCTTGCCCGCCAGCCTGGACAATTTAATGCTGGGCCAGGTCCAGGAATCGCTGACCGGCAAGCATTACCACTATCAGCAAATGTTGCGCGGCTTGCCGGTGGACCGGGCCGAAATCATCGTCTCGCTCGGTCAGCGCGGCGAGCTGCGCAGCATCTTCAACCAGACCGTCCACATCGCCGATCCGGTCGACCGCGACGCCGTCAATCAACTCTACGTGCAGCAACGCATCACACCCGAGGCCGCGCTGGAGCGGGGCTGGGCCAATATGAAGGTGCGACATGCCTTGGTGGCGCTGCCGGAAAGCACCCTGGTGTGGCTCAAGACCAAGGACGGGGTGCGGCTGGCGCACAAGGTGGAGATCGACGCCCAGATGCCGACCGGCGGTTTCGTCCAATACCTCGACGCCCATAACGGCGAACTGATCGACTCGTATTCGACTTCCCTGCCCCGCAACGAAAAAAATGGCGAGCGCAGCATCGCGGCCCGCGCCGCCGTCGACGGCCCGCTGCTCGAGCGCGCCGGCGCCACCGCCCAGTTGCAAGCGTTGGCGCCCTTCAAGCAAGCCCCCGCCCCGGTCGCCGCGCAACGGGCCACGCTGGCCTCCGGCATCAACGGCATGGGCCTGGTGTTCGATCCCGATCCGCGCACCGTGCTCAACACCGACGCCTTGAGCGACGCCTCGGCCGCCGCCGCCTTCGATCCCGCCTACGCCAACAAGAGCTTGCGCGACTTGACCGTCACCGCCGGCGTCTACAGCCTGTCCGGGCCGTACGTCAACATCACCAATATCGAGGCACCCAACACCGCGCCCAGCACCACCGGCAACGGGGTCTGGAGCGCCAAGCGCGGCAGCAACGCCTTCGACGACGGCAACGTTTATTTCCATCTGGACCAAAGCCAGCGCTATATCCAGTCGCTCGGCTTCGTCGGCAGCGTGGCCTTCCTGAACACGCCCTTGAACGTGGACACCGACGGCGTCAACGGCGACGACAATTCGCACTACAGCTACGCCAACGGCGGCTACCTGGCCTTCGGTCACGGCTGCGTCAACGATTCGGAGGACGCCGACGTCATCCTGCACGAATACGGCCACGCGATCGAAGCCAAGATCAACCCCAGTTGGAGCGGCGGCGACACCGGCGCCATGGGCGAGGGCTTCGGCGATTACTGGGCCGTGTCGTATTCCTACAGCACGCCGAACGGTAAGATTTACCATCCGGAATGGGTGTTCAGCTGGGACGGCCACAGCGCTTGCTGGCCGGGCCGGGTGACCAACCGGACCACCGCCCTGTACAACGCCGCCAAGACGTACGGCGCGCACCAGTCCGTCACCGAGAACGGCGTCACCTTCCAATCCGACGAGTTATGGTCGGCTCCGCTGTACGAGGCGATGGTGGCGCTGCTGGCCGCCGGCAAGCCACGCGCCGGCATCGACCAGATCGTGCTGGAAGCCCATTTCGGCCTGGGCGCCAACATCACGATGCCGGTCATGGCGACCGCCATCGTGAACGCCGCCCACGCCCTGTTCCCCAACGACGCCAGTTATGAAAACACGTACCGGGCCAAGTTCAACGCGCACAATATTCCGATCCCGCCGGTGGCGGCCGGCCCCGTCATCAACGAAGTCGAAGGCAACGACACCATCGCCAGCGCCGACACCATGGGCGCCGTCAACACCATCGCCAACGGGGTGATCAGGGTGAACACGGATGTCGATTATTTCCGCGTCACCATCCCGGCCGGGAAAACCCTGGTGCTCACCCTGGTGCCGAACGCGCAATCGGATTTCGATCTGGGCTTGTACGACGCGGGCGGGGTCAAACTGGGCGGCAGCATCAAGGGTACCGGCCTCAACGACAGCGTGATGTATCGCAACGCGGGCGCGGTGGCGCAAACCGTCTATCCGAAGGTGTATTACTACAGCGGAGGGGTGGGCGGCATCAACGGCAAATACAGCGTGAACGCCTACTGGTAAGTTGCTCGGGCGCGGATGGCGGGTGGCCACCCGGGCGGGCCGGCCGGCCGGGCTAGGCGCCGGCGGCCCGGGTGAGGCGCGCGCGCGTCGCCAGCGACATTAAAACGTCAATTCTTTTTCCACCGCCAGGATTTGGCGGCGCGCCATGGCCAGATTCGCTTTCGACTTGTCCAGCACGGCGTACACGAACACGCCTTCTTTTTGCGACATCGGGCGGATGATATGGTAGGCCGAGGCAAGCGTGATGAGGATGTCTTCGATGCTATCCTTCAAGCCCAGCGCGCGCATGGTCTTGAGCTTGGCGCGCACCACTTCGGTGTTGCCGGCGGCGGCGATTTCCATGTCCAGGCCGGCGCCCACGTTACCGAGCATCATGCCGCTGTCCGAATCGACGATCGCCGCGCACTGGGCGCCGTCGATGGTCATGATGAGGTCCAGCGATTGTTTGATATTTGCCATTACTATTTCTCCAAAAATGCGCAAGGAAGTGAATGTCAAGGCCGCGCATAAATACCTCGCATTCGATGTCAAGCGACGATGTCGTGCAAACCGGCCCCAGCGTCGTCGCCGGCCGCGATGAAGTCCATCTCGCTCAATTCTTTGGCCACGCTGGCGGCCCGGTGCAACACCTGGGCCAGGATGGCGTCGCCATCGGCCATGATATTGATCACCAGTTGCACATCGCCGTGGCGCGCGCCGTGCACCACCGCGAAACCGGCCTCGGCGCTGATGATCACGCTTTTCGACTGGCCCATGCCCGACTCCAGCGCCACCACATTGCCCAGCGCCGAGATCGAGCTACCCATGGCCGCGATGCGGGCCGCGTCGGCCCCGCCTTTAAACGCCGACACCAGATCGAAGCCGTCCAGGGTGGCGATCACCACCGCCGTGACGCCGACGATTTCGCGCAGGAAAGCCGTCACGCTGTGGCGGGCCTGTTCGACAAAATGCCTGGATAAATCGCTATTCTCCGCCGTCATGGCCGATGCTCCCCGATTCCCGCTTCCAATTGGGCAAGCAGGGTGTCAATTAATAAAATCACGTCCGCCCGGCGCCGCACATCGACCGCCATGATGGGAAACAGTTGGCCCCGTTGTTCGAGCAGATCGGCATAGCGCTCCAGATCCGGTTGCGGATGGCTGTCCAGGCGGCCGACGCCGATGGCGCACGGCACGCTTGTCAAGTGCTCGGCGAAACCGTCGAGAAACATGGTCAAGTCGGCCAGCGGATCGGGACGCGAATTGTCGGTCAAGATGATGATGCCAAGCGCGTTGCGGGCCAGGATCTTCCACAGAAAATCGAAGCGGGCCTGGCCGGGCGTGCCGAACAGCCGGATGCGGTCGCCGTTATCGAGCGACAGCATGCCGTAATCGAGACCGACGGTGGTCAATTCCTTGTCCACCGACTTGTCGCTGTTGCGCACGTCGGTCACCACCGGCGCGATCTCGCTGATGGCGTGGATCGCCGTGGTCTTGCCGGCGCCCATGGTGCCCGTGAAAAGCAATTTGTATTCTTTCATCGCCACTCTCTCTTTTACAATCCAAAACGGCGGCGCAGGCTGCTGAACAAGCCGCTTTTGACCATGCTCCGCTGCTCCGGGGTGGGCCCGGCCGGAACGGGCGCGGCGGCGTCCACGCTGGCCGCGTCCGCCAACACGTTGGCCCGCTCCAGCGCCTGCATGAAATCGATGCACAAGGCCAGCGGTTGCTCGGTGAATTGCGCCAGCTCGGCCGCGCTGCACGCCTTGCGCGACAGAATCGTGGCCAGACGGATCAGCACCGGATCGCCGCCCAGCTCGGCCGGCGAGGGCCAGCGCCGCAAGCGGAAACGCATGTATTGCAGCTGCGCCTGTTCCGCGGTGACCGGCGGCGCCGCTTGCGCGGTCGGCGCCGCCGCCTGCGCTTGGTCAGGCTCGGCGGCGCCGGCCAGCACCGCCGCCTTCATCTTGAGCCAGTCGCCCAATTGATCGGGCTCGATCGGGTAATCGATGAGGTCGGCGTCGCCGCCATCCTGGCCGGCGGCCAGCCTCAGCACCAAGCCCTGGAAATCGGCCTCGCCCCCGTGCAGCGCCCAGTCTTGCGCGCGCGCCACCAGCACCGTGTAGGGCGCCGCCTCGACGAAAGACCACTCCAGCTTGGCCGTGTACGAAAACAAACGCACCAGCGCCCGCAGGTAGGCGACATCTTTGGGAGGCAGATGGAAGGCTCCAATTCTCAGGCCGGACACATCGACTCCTAGATACGGGGATGAACGAAACACACATGGCAAGACGAAGTTCTATCTTAACAGCGTTCATGTATTAATGCTTTACGGACATTGCGTATATAGAAAATCCGATGTGCGAATACAACTGGTTATTGGCAGATTGTTACCAATCACCGCGCCCGGGGTCCGTCTCCCACGTCAACACCACCTTGCCGAACGGACTGGCCAGCAAGCGGTCCAGGGCCGCGTCCACCCGATCGGCGCCGAACACGGCCTCGACCGCCGGACGCAGCCGGTGCTCGTCCAGGAACCGGTTCATGCGCTCGAACATCGCGCGCGACCCGGTTTCCACCCCGCGCACGCGCACATTCTTGTTCATCACGGTGAAGATATCGAGCGGATTGACGTGCTCCTGCACCACGCCGATGATGGCCACCGTGCCCTCGAAGGCGGCCGCCGTGGCCGAGCGGCGCAGCGAATCGGTCAAGCCCATGTCGAGCACCAATTGCGCGCCCTTGCCGCCGGTCAGCGCCAGCACCGCCCGTTCCCAGTCCGGGCTCAAGCCGGTGTCGATCACATCGGTGGCGCCCGCCTCGCGCGCGCGCCGCAGCTTCTCGGCCGAGCGCGACACCACGATCACGCGCGCGCCGATGGCCGCCGCGAATTGCATGGCGAACACGGCCACCCCGCCCGTGGTTTGCACCACCACCGTGTCGCCCGCCTTCAGCGCGCCCAGTTCCACCACCGCGTGCCAGGCGGTCAAGGCCGCCACGGGCAGGGTGGCCGCCTCCACATCCGACAGATAAGCGGGCGCGGCCACCAGATGCTCCTGGTCCAGCAAGAGTTGCTCGGCCAGCACCCCATCGCGGCCGGCGCTGCCCAGCGAGCCGGCCAGCCCCTCTTGGGTGAGCGGGCCGTCTTGCCAATTCGGCAGCACGGTGGTGCACACCCGGTCGCCCGGCCGGAAGCGTTCCACGGCGGCGCCCACCGCCAGCACCCGGCCGACCGCGTCGCTGCACGGCACCCGGTCGGTCAGCGGGGCGCGGAAACGATTGCCCCGGATGGCGTACACATCGCGGAAATTCAAGCTCACCGCCAACACGTGCACCCGCACCTCGGTCGGCCCCGGTGCCGCCTGGGCGCGGGCGCGGCGGCGCAGCGCGCCTTCGCCATCGGTATATATCTCTTGGTAATCCATACATTCTCCTGGTGATGAACAGTGTCGATGGAAGCCAGTATCGATCTTGGCTAAAAATTCCACAATCGGCTTAAAATACAAAGCTCTGTTGATGCCAGCGCAAAGGTGAAGCGGTATGGAAATGCTCAAGGAAATGGCGATCTTCGCCCAAGTGGTCGACAGCGGCGGTTTTTCAGCGGCCGCGCGCCAGCTCGGCTTGACCACCTCGGCCGTCAGCCGCCACGTCGCGCGGCTGGAAGCCCATCTGGGCGCGCGCCTGTTGCAACGCACCACGCGCGCGCTCTCGCTGACGGAATTGGGCAAGCAAGTGCATCAAGCCTGCGTGCGCATGGTGGGCACGGCACGCGAAGTGCACGCCCTGGCCGGCAGTTACGGCGCCCGGCCGAACGGCATCGTGCGCCTCAGCGCGCCGGTGGTGTTCGGCCAAACCTGGCTGGCGCCGCGGCTGCCGGCCTTTCTGGACCGGTATCCGGAAGTGGACCTGCGCCTGAGCCTGAGCGACCGCGCCGTCGATCTGATCGAAGAGGACATGGATTTGGCGATCCGCATCGCCACCCGGCTGGCGCCCGGCTTGGCGGCGCGGCCACTGTGCCGGTTCCGCCATGTGCTGGTGGCCAGCCCGGCCTATCTGGCCGCGCACGGCGCGCCGGCCGGCCCGTCCGCCCTGCCGGCCCACCGCCTGTGCTACCTCGGCTACGCGCCGTTCGGCCCCGACTGGACCATGCGCCGGCAAGGCGACATGGTCGCGGTCACGATCGCGGGTGCGGCCCGCGTCACCATCGACAACAGCGCCGCCATTCTGGGCTTGGTGGAAGCGGGCGGCGCGATCGGCCTGGTGCCCGACTTCACGGCCAGGGCCGCTTTGCTGGCCGGACGGGTGCGCCAAGTGCTGCCGGAATGGGAGATGGCGGCGCCCTACGCCGGCACGGTGCATGCCGTGTACACGCCGGGCCGCTATCTGGCGTTGAAGGTGCGCGCCTTGATCGATTATTTATGCGAAGCGCAGGCGCCGGACCGGGAGGGCGAACATGGCCGCGACCTTGGCGTGACATGAGCCGTCAAGGCGGTGCTTCGGCAGCCGGTGCCAAGTCCCACGAGACGAGCAACGGCGATGAATCGCTCCCGGTCAACCTCGTCTGGCGAGAACGGCCCGGCCTAAAAACGCGTCTCGCGCGCGGCGCGCAAAAAATTGTCCAGGATCGGGGTGCAGTCGAGCAATTCGACCCCGCCGGCCGAGTGGAATTCGGGATGCCATTGCAGCCCCATCACGAAGCGGGCGCGCTGGTAGCGGATCGCCTCGACCACATTGTCGTGCTCGGACACCGCCTCGACCGTGATATCGCGCCCCAGATCCTTGACCGACTGGTGATGGATCGAATTGACCAGCCCCTGCCCCTGCTTGGGAAACAGGGGCGCCAGCGACGAGCCGGCCGGAAAGGTGATCACGTGGCGATGGCGGTCGTACAGGGAATTGACGTGCTCGGCCGCGTCCGGCAATTCGGAAGCGATGTCCTGATACAGGGTGCCGCCGAAGGCCACATTGATCAGCTGGCAACCGCGGCATATGCCCAAAACAGGCTTGCCGGCGTCGACAAATTCGTGCAGCAGTTCCAGTTCGTACACGTCGCGCGCGCGGTCGCCGTTCCACTCGGGCCGGGTGGCCACCTCGGAATAGGTTTGCGGCGACACGTCGGCGCCACCCTGCAACACCAGCCCATCCAGATGGCGCGCGTAATGGCGCAAGGTGATGTTACTGGGATGCAGCAGGCCGCCCGTGTTGACGGTGGGGATCATGAACACCAGCACGTCGCGCGACATGACCCACTGGGCGATCGATTCTTCCAGATATTGCAAATTCTTGCTGCGCAAGCCGGTGGCGCCCTCTTCCGGATGAAAGATGCGCGCCGAAATGCCTATCCTCAGCGTGCGGCGCATGAAGTCGCGGCTGGCCTTGTCGCGCATGGAGCGGTAGCGCGCCTGAATCACCCGCCACGCCAGCGCGAACGGGGTATCGTTTTCCTTCAAATAACGCGGCACATCCTCGCCGGCGCGCCGGTCGGGCACCCGGGTCGGATGCGGCTTGTCCGGGTTGCCGCGCGTGGCCGACGGGGCCGCCTTGGGCGGGTCGGCATCGTCGTCGGCGCGGGCCGCTAAGGTGGGGTCGAGATCGGGCATAGGATGGCAGCGCTGGAAACAATCATAAATCCAAATATACGCTGCGCGCTCCGCCCGCACGATTCGATTTTGTAACAAATTTGCAGGCTTGGCCCGGGCCGGCGGCACGCGCCCCGCCCCGCGCGGCCAGCCAGTCGTCCACGCCCGCCTGGGGTGATGGCGGCCGCCGTCAAGCGCTTGTCGCCTGTGATCATGACGGTCTGATGCCATCCGGCGCGGTTCGGCGAAGCGCTCCTGGATGCCGCCCTTGACGATGTTCTTGAGCTCGACCGCGCCCATGACCCGGCCGTCGTCCACCGCCACCAGCGGGGTGCTGGTGCGGCGCGCCATGTCGTCCGCCGCACGCGCCACCTCGGCCGGATAGGGCCGGCCCAGCGCCTCGCCGTACTTCCTGACCAAGCCGGCCATGGCCTCGGGGTTCAGCGGCAGCAGCGCCTGCATGCGCTGCACGCCATACACAAACACGGCGCCCAGCGCGTTAAACACCAGCAGCGCCATGGCGTACGCTTTCCAGCCCATGGCCTGGTCCGCCGCCGGCCCGGCCAAGCGATACAAGCGCCGCTCCAGTGTTCGCATCCAGCCCATGCCCGGCACCGCGCCGCCCCGGCCCACCGCCGCCAGCACCGCACCGAGCGGGTAGGCCAGCGCCAGCAGCGCGGCCAGAAAAGCCAGCAACAGAAAAATCGCTCCGCTCGTCATCACAGCTCCTCGGCCTTCAACAGCGCCACCACCAAATACAACAGCAGCAAGGCCGCCACCGCCGCGCCCACGCCATACAAGGGATTCATGGCCGGTCTCCCAGGGCCGCGCAGCCGGCCGCGAAGGCGCAAACCGCCAGCAAAAACACGGCGATCAAGCCGAGGTACACGATGTCCATCACACCCTCTTCAAGTTCATTTCGATGCGGATCAGCTTATCGGGAAGCGTCTATGCGGGCATATCGATCAAATAATTCAATAAAGCAATACTATCTTCACGCCCCCTTGCCAAGCGCGGGCGAAGCGGCAAGAATACGGCCCGCACCACACCGACCGCCGATCGCCGCGCGCGCCCGCGTCTATTCCATTTGGAAATGACGAAACGCGGGGGGATCGGGATAGAATGCTCGGGCATCCGCACAACCTATTGCTTGATCACCAACTTAGTATGGCCACCAAAAAACCCGCATCCGACTACAGCGAATCATCCATCCGCGTCCTGAAGGGGCTCGAACCGGTCAAGCAACGCCCGGGGATGTACACCCGCACTGAAAATCCGCTGCACATCATCCAGGAAGTGATCGACAATGCCTCCGACGAAGCGCTGGGCGGCCACTGCAACCTGATCGCCGTGACCCAAAACGCCGACGGCAGCATCACGGTCGAGGACAACGGGCGCGGCATCCCGGTCGGCCTGCACCCGGAGGAAAAAGTGCCGACCGTGGAAATCGTGTTCACCCGCCTGCACGCGGGCGGCAAGTTCGACAAGGGCTCCGGCGGCGCCTACGCCTTCTCGGGCGGCTTGCACGGGGTTGGCGTGTCGGTCACCAACGCGCTCTCCTCGCGCCTGGAAATCACGGTGTGGCGCAAGGAAGACAATGGCAACGGCCTGCATTTCATGGCCTTTGAAAACGGCGACGTGGTCGAGCCCCTGTCCTCGCGTCCGGCCCCGCGCGAAGGCAAAAAGTCCGGCACGCGCGTGACGGCCTGGCCCAATCCGAAGTATTTCGACTCGCCCCAGATTTCGCAAACGGAGCTGCAACGCCTGCTGCGCTCGAAGGCGGTGCTGCTGCCCGGCGTGACCGTCACCCTGACCAACGCCAAGACGGGCGACGTGCAAACCTGGTTGTACGCCGAAGGCTTGCGCGGCTATCTGACCGAGGCCCTGGCCCAGTCCAGCAACGGCGAGACCCTGATCCCGCTGTTCGAGGGCGCCCAGTACGCCAGTGCCGACACCGACGGTTTCGCCGAGGGCGAGGGCGCGGCCTGGGTGGTGGCCTGGACCGAGGAAGGCGCCATCGTGCGCGAATCCTACGTCAACCTGATCCCCACCTCGAACGGCGGCACCCACGAATCGGGCCTGCGCGAAGGCTTGTTCGGCGCCGTCAAAAACTTCGTCGAGATGCATTCACTGCTGCCCAAGGGCGTCAAGCTGCTGCCCGAGGACGTATTCGCGCGCGCGTCCTTCGTGCTCTCGGCCAAGGTGCTGGACCCGCAATTCCAGGGCCAGATCAAGGAACGCCTGAACTCGCGCGACGCGGTGCGCCTGGTCTCCACCTTCAGCAAGCCGCCGCTGGAGCTGTGGCTGAACCACCACGTCGACTACGGCAAAAAACTGGCCGAGCTGGTGATCAAGCAAGCCCAGTCGCGCCAGCGCTCGCTGCAAAAAGTGGAAAAGAAAAAATCGTCCGGGGTAGCCGTTTTGCCGGGCAAGCTGACCGACTGCGAATCGTCCGACATCGGCCGCAACGAACTATTCCTGGTCGAGGGCGACTCGGCCGGCGGCTCGGCCAAGATGGGGCGCGACAAGGAATTCCAAGCCATCCTGCCCCTGCGCGGCAAGGTGCTCAACTCTTGGGAGACCGACCGCGACCGCCTGTTCGCCAACAACGAGATCCACGACATCGCGGTGGCGATCGGGGTCGATCCGCACGGCTTGAACGACAACCCGGACCTGTCCGGCCTACGCTACGGCAAAATCTGCATCCTGTCGGACGCCGACGTGGACGGCTCGCACATCCAGGTGCTGCTGCTCACGCTCTTCTTCAAGCACTTCCCGCAACTGATCGCGCGCGGCCACATCTGCATCGCCCGCCCGCCCCTGTACCGGGTCGACGCGCCGGCGCGCGGCAAGAAGCCGATCCAGAAAATCTACGCGCTCGACGACGGCGAACTGGTGGCCATCGAGGACAAGCTGCGCAAGGAAGGCGTGAAACAGGGCGCCTGGTCGATCTCGCGCTTCAAGGGCCTGGGCGAGATGAACGCCGGCCAGCTGTGGGAAACCACCATGAACCCGGACACGCGCCGCCTGCTGCCGGTGGCGCTCAACGAAGTCGACCAGTTGTCTTCGGCGGCCCGCTTCAATATGTTGATGGGCAAAGGCGAAGCGGCCGGGCGGCGGGCCTGGATCGAGGAACACGGCAACGAAGCCGAAGCGGACATCTGACATGATCATCGGTATCGACCTGGGCACCACCAACAGCCTGGCCGCCTACTGGCGCGACGGCCAGGCCCACCTGATCCCCAACGCGCTGGGCGAGCACTTGACCCCTTCCGTGGTCGGCATCGACGACGACGGCACCATCCTGGTCGGCCGGGCCGCGCGCGACCGCCTGCAAACCCACCCGCAACTGACGGCGGCCGTGTTCAAGCGCTACATGGGCAGCGAACGCGCCGTCACCTTGGGCAAGCAGACATTCCGCCCGGAGGAATTGTCGTCCCTGGTGCTGCGCGCGCTCAAGGAAGACGCCGAAGCCCTGCTGGGCCACAAGATCGAGGAAGCCATCATCACGGTGCCGGCCTACTTCAGCGACGCCCAGCGCAAGGCCACCCGCGCGGCCGGTCAGCTGGCCGGCCTGAAGGTGGAACGCCTGCTCAACGAGCCGACCGCCGCCGCGCTGGCCTACGGCATCCGCGACCGCGACCAGGAAAGCAAATTTCTGGTGTTCGACCTGGGCGGCGGCACCTTCGACGTCTCGATCCTGGAACTGTTCGACGGCGTGATGGAGGTGCGCGCCTCGGCCGGCGACAACTTCCTCGGCGGCGAGGACTTCGTCACCCTGCTGGTGGACGCCTTCATGCAGCACAGCGGGCTGCAAGACGCGCTGGCCGCGCAGGGGCAGGCCCAGCTCGACGCGCAGCAGCGCCAGCGCCTGCGCGACGAGGCCGAACGGGCCAAGCGCGTGCTGTCGGACCAGACCTCGGCGCGCATGGCGGCCCGCTACCAGGAGCGCGACTATGTGTGGGAAGTGGACGAGGACACCCTGGCCAAACTGGCCGAGCCGCTGCTCCAGCGGCTGCGGGTGCCGGTCGAACGCGCCCTGCGCGACGCCACCATCCGCGCCGCCGAACTGGACGCCGTGGTGCTGGCCGGCGGCGCCACCCGCATGCCGATCGTGCGCAAGCTGGTCTCGCGCATGTTCGGCCGCTTCCCCTCGATCGCGCTCGACCCGGACCACGCCATCGCGCTCGGCGCGGCGGTCCAGGCGGGCTTGAAAATGCGCGACGCGGCGCTCGACGAAGTGGTCATGACCGATGTCGCGCCCTATTCGATGGGGGTAGCCATGTCGCGCGAGACCGGCCCGAATCAATTAAGCGGCGGTCACTACCTGCCCATCATCGAGCGCAACTCGGTGGTGCCGGTGTCGCGCAGCGAAACCCTGTACAGCGTGTCGGACTATCAGAAGCAGATCCAGGTGGCTATTTACCAGGGCGAGTCGCGCATGGTGGCCGACAACGTCTTCCTCGGCAAAATCGCTTTTCCGATTCCGGCCAAAAAAGCCGGCGAGGTGGCCATCGACATCCGCTTCACCTATGACGTCAGCGGCGTGCTGGAAGCGGAAGTGACGGTGCAGGCGACCCAGGAGCGCCACAAGGTGGTCATCAGCGACAACGCCGGCGTGATGGCGCCCGAGCAGATCGAGCGCCGCTTCG
>JAYVUV010000228.1:0-1848 GCA_043787615.1 Janthinobacterium sp.
CATTTCGGCGCCGTGCGCGTAACCGTGGAACAGCGCGAACAGGCCGACCAGCACGGCGCCGAAGGCCGGCGCCACCTTGACCGAAAAGGCGATCAGCAAACCGAGCAGCAGCACCGAGGTGGCGATGCCGCCCTCGACCATGGGCAAGCCGAC
The DNA here is from genome assembly GCA_043787615.1 of Janthinobacterium sp. GTDB lineage: Bacteria > Pseudomonadota > Gammaproteobacteria > Burkholderiales > Burkholderiaceae_D > Janthinobacterium. The sequence continues at coordinate 154 of JAYVUV010000228.1, forward strand.
GCCGGCCATGCCGAGCGCGCCGCCGGCCGCCATCACGGCCATGAAACTGGCCGGCACCAGCCACTTGGCCCGCCCGCCCAATTGCGCCGCCCACACGCCCACCGCCACCATCGCCAGCAAATGATCGAGACCCAGGAAAGGATGGGCCAGGCCGGCCAGCGCGCCGTCGGCGTGACCGGGGTGGGCCTGCGCCACGCTGCCCGCCGCCAGCGGGATCAGGGCCAGCAGGCGAACGTAAGAATGCTTCATGTAATGCTCCTCGATGATAAGAAACGAGATTGTGCTTGATGGCGCCGACTTGGGCAAGGCGCGATCGCGCGACCGCGCGCGCGTGAAGCGCGGCCGGCGGCGCGAAGCGCGTGCTTCGGGCCGCCGTACGGGTGCGGGGCGAACGCCCCGGCCGTGCGCACCGGGCGGCGCGCACGCGCGTACCGACGTTTAAGCGTTGCCGAACTCCAGTGCCAGCGACTTGGACTGGGTGCCGCGCACCGCCCCGTTATCGTCCGGCATCACATAGGTATTCGTGTTGGCGGCCGAGTTGGTGGCGTTTTTATTGTGGTTGATAGACTCGTCGAGCGCGTCGCGCGCCCCGGTGTCGGTCTTGTCGGAGAAGAATTGCGAGCCGCGTACCACTTCCTTGCCGCCCACTTTTTCGATCAACTCGGGATGCGATTTTTTGATATCGGCCAAAATCGCGTCGCTATGACCGGCTTCCTGGCCATTCGCCTTCATTTTCAGGGCCGCGTTGTAGCCGTCGATATTGCTATCGTTGAAGAACAAGCTGCCGTCCTTGTTGAAGGTGTACTCGGCGCGGGTGGCCTTGAAGTTGTCGGCTTCCGGCTTCTTGTTGGCGTCGTTATCGGCCTTGCTGTAATTGTTCATCTGCTGAATGTAACCGGAGTGCTGATCGCCCACCTTGAAATTGGCGCTTTCGCCCGGCTTCAAGGTCATGAACCCGTCCGGCCGGCCGAAACTGGCGGTCGCGCCGGGACCGGGATTGGTAAACAGGGCGTAATTCTGCTCATGGTCGGAATTGTTTTTGACCGAGATGGTCTTGTCGCCGCCGCCGTTGACCGGGATATCCTGGCCGGCCGAGGAAGGGCCGGAACTGGCCGCGCTGGCCTCGACGGGAGCGGCGGGAGCGGCGGGAGCGGCCGGCGCCGCGGGTGCGGCGGGGCCGGCCGCAGCGGCGGCCGGTGGCGCATCGCCGGCCGGGGCCACCGATTTTTTCTGCGCTCCCTTGGCGCCGCCGACCGCGCCGATTTCATCGTCGTCGCCCGGCTCGAATTGCGCGTTGCGTTGCAGCGGAGGCGCGCCGCCCGGGGCCGCGCCCGGACTTTGCTGGTCGCCGGCGTCTTGCACGGCCGGATCGGGTTCGCTCTTGTAAAAGTCGGCCAGGAAGGTCTTGAGAAATTTCTTGAAGTCGCTCAGCGCGCCGCTCGAGGAACTGGCCGCGTCATACAGCACGGACAGTTTTTTAAACGGATTCTCGCCCGAGTCCGGAGCCGAATCGATGTCGTTCGGGTCCGACTTGGCCTCGCGCGCATGCCCGCCGCCGCAACTGTGCTGGGTGGGCTCGTAGTTGGATACTTGACTCGCTGCTCCGCTGCTATCGACGCGCATGTGCTACTCCATAAAAGTGACAGTTAACAATCAAAGACCTACTCATGTCACATTCGTGGTGAAACCGCGCCC
>JAYVUV010000229.1:0-6607 GCA_043787615.1 Janthinobacterium sp.
CTCTTGGCAACGTGAAGGACCTGCGTGTCGGCGAGTGGGTGCTGGCGATCGGCTCCCCCTTCGGCTTCGAGAACACCGTCACCGCAGGCGTGGTCAGCGCCAAGGGCCGCTCGCTGCCCGACGATAGCAACGTGCCCTTCATCCAGACCGATGTCGCCGTCAATCCCGGCAACTCGGGCGGCCCGCTGTTCAATGTGCGCGGCGAGGTGGTCGGCGTCAATTCGCAAATCTACAGCCAGACCGGCGGCTATCAAGGCTTGTCGTTCGCGATTCCGATCGATGTGGCCAGCCGTATCCGCGACCAGATCGTGCGCACCGGTAAAGTGGCGCACGCCAAGCTGGGCGTGACGGTGCAGGAAGTCAATCAAGGCTTCGCCGATTCCTTCAAACTGAGCTCGCCCGAAGGCGCGCTGGTGGCCAATGTGGAAGCGGGCAGCCCGGCCGACAAGGCCGGCTTGAAGTCGGGCGACGTGATCCGCCGCTTGAACGGCCAGAACATCGTGGCCTCGGGCGATTTGCCGGCCATGTTGGGCACCGCCCTGCCGGGTGATAAAGTGGCGATGGAAGTGTGGCGCGACGGTAAAACCATCGCCGTGGCCGCGCAACTGGGCAACGCCAACGACAAGAAGGCCGATCTGGTGCGCGCCAGCGAGCCTTCCGGCAAGGTCAAGCTGGGCCTGGCCCTGCGCGCCTTGCAGCCGGGTGAGCAGCGCGCCTCCGGTTTGAACGGCGGCTTGCTGGTGGAGGACGCCGACGGCGCCGCCGCCAACGCGGGAGTGCAACCGGGCGACGTGCTATTGTCGGTCAACGGCCGGCCGGTCAGCAGCATCGGCGAGGTGCGCGAGGTGGTGGCCAAATCGGCCAAGTCGGTCGCCTTGCTGATCCAGCGCGGCGGCGACCGCATCTTCATCCCGGTGCGTTTGGGATGAGATGGCGGGGCGCCGGAAGGCCGGCGCCCAATTGACAATGACGAGGATGCGATGCGATTGCTGCTGGTGGAAGACGACACGATGATCGGCGAAGTGGTGCTGGACCTGTTGCGCGCCGAGCACTACGCGGTCGACTGGGTCAAGGACGGCGACATGGCCGACACGGCGCTGCAAACCCAGACCTACGACCTGGTGCTGCTCGACCTGGGCTTGCCGCGCAAGGACGGCCTGGACGTGCTGCGCGCGATGCGCTTGCGCAAACAGGACACGCCGGTGCTGGTGGCGACCGCGCGCGACGCGATCGAGCAGCGCATCGCCGGCCTCGATGCCGGCGCCGACGACTATGTGCTCAAGCCCTACGATCTGGACGAGATGCTGGCGCGCATCCGCGCCTTGCTGCGGCGCGCCTCGGGCCGCCCGGAACCGGTGTTCGAGCACCAGGGCGTGCGCATCAATCCGCTCACCCGCGAAGTGATCGCCGACGGCCACCCGGTCAATTTGTCGGCGCGCGAATGGGCCGTGCTCGAAGCGCTGATCGCGCGCCCCGGCATCGTGCTCTCGCGCGCCCAGCTGGAAGAAAAACTGTATAGCTGGAAGGATGAGGTCAACAGCAACGCGGTCGAAGTGTATATCCACGGCTTGCGCAAAAAGCTGGGCAGCGAATTGATTCAAAACGTGCGCGGCCTCGGTTACATGGTGCCCAAACTATGACGGTGGCGGCATGAAAATGACGCACTCCCTGCGCGGGCGCCTGCTGTGGTTTTTGCTGGCCGCGATCACCATGGCGGCGCTGGCCCAGGCCATGATCGCCTACCGCAGCGCGTTGTCGGACGCCGACGAAATCTTCGACTATCACATGCAGCAGATGGCGCTGTCGCTGCGTTCGGGCGCGCCGCTGTCGAACCGCGAGGAAAACCCGTCCGACCCGGCCAATAACGATCTGGTGGTGCAGGTCTGGACCCTGGACGGGGTGCAGGTGTTCCGCTCCATCACGCGCGCCGAACTGCCGCAGCGGGCGGTGCTGGGTTTTTCCAACGTCAAGGCCAACGGCACCACCTATCGCATCTTCTCGGTCCAGACCAGTTCCCAGACGGTGCAGATCGCGCAGGACATGGCGGTGCGCAAGCGCATGGCCGGCGGCCTGGCGCTGCGCACGGTGGGGCCGATCGCGCTGATGGCGCCGATTTTGATGCTGGTGGTGTGGTGGGTGGTGAGCGGCTCGCTGGCGCCGGTGTCGCGGGTGCGCTCGCAACTGGCGGCGCGCCAGGCCGACGACTTGTCGCCGGTGTCGGAGGCCGGCTTGCCGGACGAGGTGCAGCCGCTGGTGCAGGAGCTCAATTTGCTGTTCGGGCGGGTCAAGACCGCGTTCGAGACGCAGCAGCATTTCGTGGCCGACGCCGCGCATGAATTGCGCTCGCCGCTGGCCGCGCTCAAGCTGCAAATTCTGAGCCTGGAGCGGGCCGGCCAGGACAAGGAGACGCGCCAGCTGGCCGTCACCCGCCTGACCGCCGGCATCGAGCGCGCCACGCGCCTGGTCGAGCAGCTGCTGGTGCTGGCGCGCCAGGAAGCCAGCGCCGCCAACGGCAGCCAGCTGCAACGGCTCGACCTGGCCGACCTGGTCAAGCGCACCCTGGGCGACATGGCCGGCATCGCGCAGGCGCGCCAGATCGACCTGGGCTTGCACCACGCCGAGCCGGCCGCGGTCGACGGCCACGGCGACGCCTTGATCATCTTGCTGCGCAACCTGGTCGACAACGCCATCAAATATACCCCGGCCGGCGGCACCGTCGATCTCGATCTGCGCGCCGGTCCCGATGGCGCCACGCTGACGGTGGAGGACAGCGGCCCGGGTATTTCGCCGGAAGAGCGCGAGCGCGTGTTCAGCCGCTTTTACCGGGTGCCGGGCAGCGAGGCCGGCGGCAGCGGCCTGGGGCTGGCCATCATCAAGGCCATCGCCGAGCGCCACGGCGCGACCCTGGTGCTGGACCGCTCCGAGCGCCTGGGCGGGCTGTGCGCGCGGGTCGGCTTCCCGGCGCCGGCCAAGGTTTGACACGCCGACGCGCGTTGGCGCATGGGGAATATGCGCTGGCGCCTACCGCATCGCGGCATTATTGTTGACGCGGGCGGCGCGGCGCTATATCGTCGCGCAATCCAAGGCGCCGACGGCGCCGTCAACCCACGCCGGAGCGGTCAATGAAAAAAATCGGATTTTCGGGCACACTCGATCCCATCACCAACGGACATATGTGGGTCATCGGCGAAGCGCGCTCGATCGCCGAGGAAGTGGTGGTCTTCCTGTCGCAAAATCCGGTCAAGCAGCCGCAGTTCTCGGCCGAGGATCGCAAGAAAATCATCGAGCAAAGCGCCGCCGAACGCGGCTGGAGCAATGTGCAGGTGGTGATCGTCAAGGGCGACTACACGGCGCGCGCGGCCAAGAAGCACGGCGCCGATTATCTGATCCGCGGCATCCGTACCACCGCCGATTTCGATTATGAAAACCTGATCCAGCAAACCAATGTCGACGTGCTGCAAGGGGCCAAGACCATCTTCGTGATGCCGCCGCGCGATCTCGGCTCGGTCAGTTCCAGCTTCGTCAAGGCGCTGGAGGGACCGATAGGCTGGAACTGGACCATGAAAAAATTCGTTCCCGGTCCGGCTTATCAAGCCTGGATACTGGGTTGGCTGCGGCGCGAATGGGACAGCCTGTGGAGCGGCGCCGAGGACGCGGCCGCGCGCGCCGGCGCCGCGCACTGGTTCGCCCGTCTGACCGGCGCGGACGCTTACGGCGGCGCGGGGCGCAGTTATCATAATCTCGATCACCTGGTGCACGGCTTGTGCGAGATCCGGGTCTGGGCCGCCAACACCATGGCGCCGGCGGCCGACATGAACGCGCTGAAAAAGGCGTTCTGGTTTCACGACGCCGTCTACGACCATGACGACTCGGGCCTGTTTTCCAACGAGGAGGCGAGCGCGCAGCTGTGGCTGGGCAGCGGCCTCGATCAAGGCCTGGGCGCCGAGGTGGCCGAGCTGATACGCGTCACCGACCATTTCCAGGGCGCCGCCATCAGCCACCGGCTCAAGGAGGTGATGCTGGGGGTGGACCTGGCCATCCTGGGCCAGGACGAGGAAGTCTATCAAGCCTACACGCGCGCGATCCGTCAGGAATACGCCCATGTGGCCGAGGAGCGCTTTCGCCAGCAGCGCGGCCAGGCCCTGGCCCACTTGCGCGGCAAGGCCCAGAACGGGCAGTTGTACCGCGACGCCTATTTCGCGGAACAATACAACGCGCGGGCCATCGACAATCTGACGCGCGAGATCGCGGCGTTGGCCTAGCAGTCTGTCGGACTTCGATGCGCCGGCGCGGACAACCCGGCGCGGCCGGCGCCGCCCCGGACCGTCCGGCCTTACGCGTCGGCGGCGCGCACCACGGGGAAGTCGATCTCCGTCTTGGCCACTTCGTTGAGGTAGTTGGTGAAGCTGTTTTCCGCGACCAGGCCGACGATTTCCACCACCTGGGCATCGCTGTAACCAGCCTCGCGCACCGCCTTGAGGTCGGCGTCGCTCACGTGGCCGCGCTCGCGCGCCACCTTGGCGGCGAACGCGACGGCGGCGTGCGCCTTCGGGTCGCCCGAGGCGCCTTTGCGGTTGAGCGCGATTTCCTCCGGGCCGATCTGCGCCAGATTCAGGCCGAGATAAGTGTGCGCCGACAGGCAGTAGTCGCAAGCGTTAACCTGGGCCACGGCCAAGGCGATCCGCTCGCGCGTCTTCAAGTCCAAGGTCTTGGCCAGCGCGCCTTGAAAACCTGTGTAGCCGGCCAGCGCGGCGGGGCTGCTGCCGATCAGGCGGAACAGGTTGGGCACCACGCCAAGCTGTTTGTGGACGGCGTCGAGCGTGGCTTTGGACGCTTCGGGGACGGCGTCGAGGGCGGGGATGGCGATACGGGACATGGTGTTTTCCTTGGTGTGCGAACCGGAATGGCTCGGCTGAACAGCATGATGCCTTCTTTCAGTGGCCGGCATAATCCTGTAATATCGGGAATCACTTCACCGAAAAATGGAAAAATGGATGGACCGTCTCGAAGCCATGTCGATGCTGGTCACGGTAAGCGAGGCGGGCAATTTGTCGGCCGCCGGCCGGGCCTTGAAGGTTCCGCTGACCACCTTGAGCCGTAAAATCTCCGACCTCGAAGCGCTGTTGGGCACCAAGCTGCTGACCCGCAGCACGCGCAAACTCATGCTCACGGACGCCGGCGCGAGCTATGTCGTGGCGGCGCGCCGCATCTTGGAACAGGTCGAGGAAGCCGAAAGGGAGGCGGCCGGCGAGTTCACCGCGCCCAAGGGCGACTTGGTGATCACCGCGCCGATTTTGTTCGGGCGTTTGCATGTGCTGCCGGTGGTGGCCGATTTTCTGGCCCTGTTTCCGGAAATTAACGTGCGCCTGGTGATGGCCGATCGCAATATCGATTTGATCGACGCCCACATCGATATGGCGGTGCGGATCGGCGCCTTGCCGGACAGCTCGATGGTGGCGACCCGGGCGGGAACGATGCGCACGGTGGTGTGCGCCAGCCCCGCGCTGCTGGAGCGGCACGGTGCGCCGGGCGCTCCAGACGATTTGCTGCGCCTGCCCTGCGTCACGTTCGATACGCCCTTGCCCTCGCCGGGTTGGCTATTTCATGTGCCGGGATCGGCGGCGGTGTCGCGTCTTTCCGTGGTGCCGCGTTTGTCGGTGACGACGGCGGAGGCGGCGGCGCAAGCGGCGATGCGCGGGGTCGGCGTGACGCGGCTGTTGCATTATCAAGTCGCCGAGGCGGTCGAAGCGGACGCGCTGCGCATCGTCCTCGCCGCGTTCGAGCCGGCCCCGGCGCCGGTGAGCCTGGTCCATGCCTCGCGCAGACAAATGCCGCTCAAGATGCGCCGCTTTGTGGACTTCGCCGTGCCGCGCCTGCGCGAGGCGCTGACGCGGGTGGCCGGCTGTGTGGGGCGGTCGTAGCGATTGGTAAAATCAAGCGACTTTGTAGAAATACGCCATGAAAAACCTTAAACCAGCGATAGCGAAACTGGCCGAGGAGCATGTCAAACCCTTCCATCGGCCGGCGTCATCCGCAGGACCGAAGACAGACGACGCACTGGCGTCGATGGTGAAAACCACGCCCGCGCGGCGGGGCGTGAACATCGACGAGACGGGCCGGGCCACGAATGGCCGGGCCACGAATGGCCGGGCCACGAACGGCCGGGCCACGAACGGCCGGGCCACGAAGGCGGTTCCCGGCCGCGACACGAAAGCGCGGGTTCACCGCAGCGACGCCTTCGAGGCGATCCACAGCGCCGCGGCCGCGCTGCGTGCCGTCGGCGTCATCGATAAAAAACTATGCGGCAATTCGATGAGAGTTGCTTCACCGCAGGCGATGTGCCGCGTATTCGTAACAAGGAGCGCCTCGGCCAGGAAGTGCTGGCGCGCTACATGGGGATAACAAAGTCGACCGTGGTGAAGTGGGAGTCGGCGCAAAATATACCGAGACCGATGGCACAACGCTTGTTGACTGTCATTGACGAGCACGGAATCGACGCCATCGTCTGAGCGCCAGCGAAGCGACCCCGCCGCCCGGATGGCGCGCCGAAGGGGGAACCTTTTGTTTCGACGCGCCACTACATGGAGTAGCCCCGAACGTATTTCGA
>JAYVUV010000230.1:0-4765 GCA_043787615.1 Janthinobacterium sp.
GATCTGCATCATCGGCGCCCGGATGCGCACTCCGGCGACGACGCTCTCGTCGACCAGCTCGAAGCGGCCGGCGTAATGCGACACGTCGGTCGAGGTGCCGCCCATGTCGAAGCCGATCAATTTGTCTGCGCCGTGGGCCGCGCTGGCCGCGACCATCCCGACCACGCCGCCGGCCGGCCCGGACAGGATCGCGTCCTTGCCGCGGAACGAGCGCGCTTCGGCGAGCCCGCCGTTCGACTGCATGAATTGCAGGTTCACGCCGGGCAGCTCGGCCGCCACCTGGTCGACGTAACGGCGCAGGATGGGCGACAGGTAGGCGTCGACCACGGTGGTGTCGCCGCGCGCCACCAATTTCATCATCGGGCTGACCTGGTGCGACACCGACACCTGGGAAAAGCCGATCGCGCGCGCCAGTTGCGCCACCGCCGCCTCGTGCTGCCGGTAGCGGTAACCGTGCATGAAAACGATCGCCAGCGAGCGCAGGCCCCGGTCGTAGGCCGCTTGCAAGCCGAGGCGCGCGGCGCCGAGGTCCAGCGGCAGCACCACCTCGCCGTGGGCGCCGATGCGCTCCTCGATCTCGATCACGTGGCCGTACAACAGCTCCGGCAGCACGATGTGGCGGGCGAACAGGCGTGGCCGGTTTTGGTAGGCGATGCGCAGCGCGTCGCGAAAGCCGCGCGTGATGGCCAGCGCGGTTGGCTCGCCCTTGCGTTCGAGTAGCGCGTTGGTGGCCACCGTGGTCCCCATCTTCACCGCGCCGATCCGGTCGGCCGGCAGCGGCGCGTCCGGCGCCACGCCCATCAAATGGCGCATGCCGGCCAGCGCGGCGTCGCGGTATTGTTCGGGATTTTCCGACAGCAGCTTGTGGGTCGCCAAACGGCCGTCGGGACGGCGCGCCACGATGTCGGTGAAGGTGCCGCCCCGGTCCACCCAGAATTGCCAATCCATGCTAGCCCCGTGCGCGCTGTCGAAGCGCTTATTGTAGCCGGCGGGCGCCTGGCCCGCCGCGTTTGGACGCGCGCGCTTGCGTGCGCGCCGCTTCGGGCTTATGGTGGAGCCATCGATATTTACCACCCAGAGGCGGCATGCATTTTACTCACCCATTATTTAGCGTGGCTCAGATTCGCGCGATCGAACAAGCGGCCGCGAACCAACTGCCCCCCGGAACGCTGATGCGGCGCGCCGGCGTGGCCGCGGCCGACGCGGCGTCGGCCATGTTGAAGCAGCACGGTTTGCGCGACGGCGCGCAGGCGCGCGTGCTGCTGCTGGTCGGCCCCGGCAACAACGGCGGCGACGCGCTGGAGGTGGCGGCCAACCTGGCCCAGGCCGGCCATCGCGTGGCGATGTGGGCGGCCGATCAAGCCGGCGCCAGCGCCGTCGGCTCGCCCGAACGCCAGGCCGCGCTGGCGCGGGCCAGTGCCGGCGCGGCCGGCTTTATCTCTTCGGCCGCCGCCATCGAGGCGCAATCCTGGGACTTGGTGGTGGACGGCTTGTTTGGCATCGGTTTGACCCGGCCCGCGACGGGCGAGGTGTCTCAAGCGATTGCCGCCGTCAACCGGCTGGCCTGCCCGGTGCTGGCGCTGGACCTGCCCAGCGGGCTCGATGCCGATAGCGGCGCGGTGGTCGGGCCGGACGGCGTGGCCGTGCGCGCCAGCCACACCATCACCTTCATCGGCGACAAACCCGGCCTGCACACCTGCGACGGTCAGGATCATGCGGGGCTGGTGCAAGTGGCCGATCTCGGGTTGGCGCGCGCGCTGTTCCCGGCGGCGCGGGCCGGGTTGAACGATGTGAGTCTGTTCGCCGACCGCTTGCGTGCGCGCCGCCACAATTCCAACAAGGGCAGCTTTGGCAGTGTGGCGGTGCTGGGCGGCGCGCATGGCATGACGGGCGCGCCCATCCTGGCCGCGCGCTCGGCCTTGTACGGCGGCGCCGGCCGGGTCTACATCGCCTTTCCCGACGAGGCGCCGGCCTTCGACGGCGGCCAGCCCGAGCTGATGTGCCGCCTGGCGGCCGACTTCGACTTCGACAGCGCGGTGCTGGTGGTCGGCCCGGGCCTGGGCACCAGCCAGCACGCCCGCGCCCTGCTGCTGAAAGCCATCGAGAGCGACAGCGCCCTGCTGCTGGACGCCGACGCGCTCAATATGGTGGCCGCCGACGCGCCGCTGCGGGAGGCGCTGGCGCGGCGGCCCGGTTCCTGCGTGCTCACGCCCCATCCGCTGGAAGCTGCGCGCCTGCTGGACATCGACGCGCCGGCCGTTCAAGCCGACCGGCCGGGTTGCGCGCGCCGCCTGGCCGCGCAATTGAACGCCACGGTGATCTTGAAAGGGTCCGGCACCGTGATCGCCGGCGCCGATGGCGTGATCGCGATCAACCGCACCGGCAATCCGGCTCTGGCGACGGCCGGCACCGGCGATGTGTTGGGAGGCTTGTGCGGCGCGTTGCTGGCGCAGGGTTGGCCGCTGCGCGAAGCGGCGTTGGGGGCTGTCTGGCTACACGGCAGCGCGGCCGACCTGCTGGTCGCACAAGGGCATGGCCCGATCGGCTTGACCGCCCATGAATTGATGCCGGCCATACGCAGCGAATTAAATCGGTTGGCGCGGCGCGCGCAGTCTTAGCGAAGCGGGCCGCGCGTCCGGCCGTGCTTAAATTAAATCAGGCGGCCGGCGGCGATGGTGATGGTGCGCCCGCAGCGCGCCGCGATTGACGGGTCGTGGGTCACCAGAACCAGGGTCGAGCCGCGTTCGCGGTTCAACTCGAACATCAGCTGAATCACCGCCTCGCCGGTGGCCGCGTCCAGGCTGCCGGTCGGTTCGTCGGCGAACAGCAGCGGCGGCTCCGTGACGAAGGCGCGCGCCAGGGCCACGCGCTGCTGCTCGCCGCCGGACAGATACTTGGGATAGTGTTTCAAGCGGCCGCCCAGGTTGACGCGCGCCAGCATGGCGGCCGCCTTGGCCTCGGCGCCGTCCTCGCCGCGCAATTCCAGCGGCAACATGACGTTTTCCAGCGCCGTCAGATGGGCCAGCAGCTGAAACGACTGAAACACGAAGCCGAGCTTGGCTTTGCGCAAGCCGGCCCGGCCATCCTCGTCCAGGGCGTAGATGTCGGTGCCGTCGAGCACCACCCGCCCCTGCGAGGGCGTGTCCAAACCGGCCAGCAAGCCCAGCAGGGTGGACTTGCCGGAACCGGAGGCGCCGACAATAGCGAGCGTCTCCGCCCTTTGCACGGTAAAATCGACGCTGTGCAGTATCGTCAATTCGCCGTCGGCGTCCGGTACGCGCTTGGCCAGGCCGGCCACTTCGATGGCCGCGACGGCCCCGGCCCGTTCGGCGCGCCGCGCGGAGCCGGAACTGGCTGGCGTGGCATCGTTCGGAAGCACATTCGAGGAAGACGCTTTGGAAAATTCAGGCATGCTGATCTACTTTAAAAAATGGCGCGAGCAATTCGGGAAACCGACCGTGCGCGCACGGCGCCGGCGTGTATTGGCTTGTGTACCGCTGGCCGCCTGGCTGTGTCTGACGGCGAGCGCGAGCGCCCATTCTGCACCAAAAACGGTGCTCGTGCTTGGCGACAGCCTGTCGGCCGAATACGGCTTGAGCCGCAGCGCCGGCTGGGTGGCCTTGCTGGAGCAGCGGCTCAAGCAGAAAAACATCAGCGCCACCATCGTCAACGCCAGCATCAGCGGCGAAACCACCAGCGGCGGCCGGACCCGCCTGCCGGCTTTGCTGAAGAAATTCAACCCGGCCATCGTGGTGGTGGAACTGGGCGCCAACGACGGCTTGCGCGGCTTGCCGGCGCCGGCGGCCGAAGCCAATTTGCGCGCCATCGGCGACCAGGCCAAGTCGGCCGGGGCCGAGGTGCTGCTGGTCGGCATCCGCATCCCGCCCAATTACGGACGCAATTATTCGGAGCAGATTTATTCCATGTACGGCAAGCTGTCGAAGGAAATGCACGCGTCGCTGGTGCCGTTCATGCTCGAAGGCGTGGCCGACAAGAGCCAGCTGTTTCAGGCCGACCGGCTCCATCCGCTGGCCCAGGCCCACCCGGCCATCCTGGACAATATCTGGCCCCATCTTTTACCGATGATCAATCAGCGATGAAATATCCGGCCCTGCTCCCCTTCGACGACGTGCTGCCCCGGCTTGAGCGCTTCGACGCCATCATCGACGTGCGCACGCCGGCCGAGTACGCGCTTGACCATCTGCCGGGCGCGATCAATTGTCCGGTGCTCGATGACGCGGAGCGGGTCCGGATCGGCACCATGTACAAGCAGGTCAACGCCTTCGAGGCGAAAAAGGTCGGCGCCGCGCTGGTGGCGAAAAATATCGGGCGGCACATCGAAACGCTGTGGCTGGACCGGCCGCGCGAGTGGCAAGCGCTGGTCTACTGCTGGCGCGGCGGCAACCGCAGCGGCGCGATGGCCCACATCCTGGCCAAGATCGGCTGGCCGGTGACGCAACTCGAAGGCGGCTACAAGGCTTTCCGCAACCACGTCAACCTGGCCCTGGCGGAGGCGCCGGCACCGTCGTTCAAGGTGCTGTGCGGCCCCACCGGCAGCGGCAAGAGCCGCCTGCTGGAAACCTTGCAGGCGGCCGGCGCCCAGGTGCTGGACCTGGAACGGCTGGCGGCCCATCGCGGCTCGGTGCTGGGCGATTTGCCGAGCCGGCCGCAACCCAGTCAAAAGGCGTTCGAGACCGCGATCTGGCAGCAGCTGCGCCGCTTCGATCCCGCCCTGCCCGTGTATGTCGAATCGGAAAGCAAAAAA
>JAYVUV010000231.1:0-4572 GCA_043787615.1 Janthinobacterium sp.
CGGCGCGCCGGCCGGCCCCTGCTGCCGCGCCGCGCGCGCATGCGCCAGCCGCCGGCTTCGGCGCCGCGCTCAATCAGCGCGCGCTCGACAACATCCGCGCCCTCGGCGACGGCGGCGCAGCCCTGCTGCGACGCGTGATCCACGCCTACGTGGACGACACGCCGCGCCAATTGCACACTCTGCGCCAGGCCGTCCACGCGCGCGACGCCGGCACCATGCGCAAGGCGGCCCACAGCCTCAAATCGAGCAGCGCCAACGTGGGCGCCGATACCCTGGCGCGCCTATGCAAGGACATGGAGGCGCTCGGCCGTGGCGCCAGCACCGACGGCGCGAGCGGCATCCTGATCGATATGGAACAGGAATTCCAAGCCGTGCGCCACGCGTTAAGCGCCCTCATCGAAAAGGAAACCTGACATGACAGCGCCCTCCCTCCCGAAACGCGGCACGGTGCTGGTGGTCGACGACGACCCCGTGATGCGCATGCTGATGGTCGAAATGCTCAACCAGGTCGGGCTGGCCGTGATCGAGGCCGCCGACGGGGTGCAAGCCCTGGCCCTGCACAAAAGCCTGGCGCCGGACCTGGTGCTGCTCGACGTCGACATGCCCGGCATGGACGGCTTCATGGTGTGCCGCGAAATCCGCCGCCTGGAAAGCGCGCTGGCGGTGCCGATCATCATGGTCACCGGCGGCGACGAGCTGGAGGCGGTCACCCAGGCCTACGAGGAGGGCGCCACCGACTTCGTCTCGAAACCGATCAACTGGCCGATCCTGGGCCACCGCGTGTTGTACGTGCTGCGCGCCAGCGACGCCATCGCCCGCCTGCGCATCGCGGACGCCCACAACCGCGCCGTGCTGGCCGCCATCCCCGACACTTTTTTCCGCCTCGACAAGGACGGCTACTACCTCGACTACGAACAGGGTCACGACGCCAACCCGGTGTTCTCCAGCGCCCACTATGTCGGGCGCCACATCGGCGAAGTGCTGCCGGGCGAGATCGCCGCGCGCCTGCTGGAACAGATGCGCGCCGTGCTCGAGACCCAGCACATCCGCTCGGTCGAGTACGAACTGCTGCGCGGCGAGGTGGTCCAGCATTTCGAGGCGCGCCTGGTCGCCACCGGCGCCGACGAGGTGCTCGGCCTGGTGCGCGATATCAGCGAGCGCAAGCGCACCGAAGAACAGATCCGGCGCCTGGCCTATTGCGACAGCTTGACCGGCATCCCGAACCGCCAAGCTTTCCTCGAAACGCTGGAGCGCGAGTTGCACCGCTCCAAGATGGGCAACAAGAAATTCGCCGTGCTATTCATGGACCTGGACGCCTTCAAGCGCATCAACGACACGCTCGGCCACAACGTGGGCGACCATTTGCTCAAGGTGGTCTCGGAGCGCTTGCGCGAAACCATCCGGCCAAGCGACCTGGTGTCGCGGGCCGACCATCACAATAACAACCTGGCGCGCCTGGGCGGCGACGAATTCACCATCTTGATCCCCGACCTGGAGCGGGTCGAGAACGCCTTGAACGTGGCGCACCGGGTCAAGGAGGCGATGCGGCGCCCCTTCCTGCTAGACGCCAACGAAATCTTCGTCACGGCCAGCATCGGCATCTCGCTCTACCCGGAGGACGGCGAGGATTGCAACGCCTTGCTCAAGTATGCCGACACCGCCATGTACCACGCCAAGAACTGCGGCAAGAACAACGCCAAGCTGTACAGCTCCTCGCTGACCATGCAAATCATGAGCCACGTCAAACTCGAAGTCGGCTTGCGCAAGGCGCTGCAAAACAATGAGTTATATTTGCTGTATCAACCTCAGATCGACGTGGCCAGCGGCCGCATGGTGGGGGTGGAAGCCTTGATACGCTGGCGCCATCCCGAGCGCGGCGTCATCTCGCCCACCGAATTCATTCCGCTGGCCGAGGAAACCGGCTTGATCGTGCCGATCGGCGAATGGGTGCTGCGCACCGCGTGCCGCCAAGCCACCCTGTGGCAACGCGAGGGCGAGCGGCCGCTGCGCATGGCGGTGAACCTGTCGGCCAAACAATTCAAGGACGAGAATCTGACCCAGGTGGTGCTCTCGGCCCTGGAAGACACGGGGCTCTCGCCCAGCCTGCTGGAACTGGAATTGACCGAAGGCACCTTGATGGACGACGCCAAAGCCACCCTGGTCACGCTCGAACAATTGCGCGGGATCGGGGTCTACCTGTCGATCGACGACTTCGGCACCGGCTATTCGTCGATGAATTATCTCAAGCGCTTCGACGTGCGCGCGCTCAAGATCGACCGCAGCTTCATCAGCGGCCTGCCCCAGGATTCGGAAAACGCCGCCATCACGCGCGCCATCATCGCCATGGCGCACGGCTTGAAATTGGTGGTGGTGGCCGAGGGGGTGGAAACGGCGCAGCAGTTGCTGTTGCTCGAGCAATACGGCTGCGACATGGCGCAGGGCTATCTGCTGGGCCATCCGCTGCCGCACGAAGCCGTTAGCGCCATGCTCGAGAAGCGCGTCGCGCCGGGCGTGACGGCGCTCTGAACCCCGGCCGCGCGCGGACGGCGCCTACAGCACCCCGTCGGCGCGCAGCCGGGCGATGGCGGCCGCGTCGTAACCCAGGCCGGCCAGCACCTCGTCGGTGTGTTGCCCGAGCGTCGGCCCCATCCAATTGGTGCGCCCCGGGGTGGCCGACAGCTTGGGCGAAATGGCCGGCAGCTTGACCGGCGTGCCGTCGGCGAAGTGGTGTTGCTCGAACATGTCGCGCGCGAGAAATTGCGGGTCGTCCATCATGTCCTTGACCGAATAAATCTTGCCGGCCGGGACATCGGCCGCCTGCAACGCGGCCAGCGCGGCGTCGATGTCGCGCCCGGCGCACCAGCGGCCGATCGCGTCGTCGATCTCGGCCGTGCGCGGCACCCGGCCATCGTTGCGCGCCAGCCCGGGGTCGCCCGCCAGATCGACGCGGCCAATGGCCAGCATCAAGCGCTTGAAGATGGCGTCGCCATTGCCGGCGATGACGATGTTTTCGCCATCGCCGGTGGTGTACGTGTTCGACGGCACGATGCCCGGCAGCGCGCCGCCGGTGCGCGCGCGCACCACGCCCGCCTGGTCGTACTCGGGCACCAGCGATTCCATCAGATTGAACACCGATTCGTACAGCGCCACGTCGACCATCTGTCCCTGCCCGCTCGCGGCGCCGCCGGTGGCGTCGCGGTGGCGCAGCGCCATCATGGCGCCGATCACGCCGTGCAGGGCGGCCACCGAATCGCCGATCGAGACCCCGACCCGCACCGGCGGGCGGTCCGCGTGGCCCGACACATAGCGCAGCCCGCCCATCGATTCGCCGATGGCGCCGAAACCGGGCAAGTCCTTCATCGGCCCGGTCTGGCCGAAACCGGACAGGCGCACCATGATGATCGAGGGCTTGAGCGCCTTGAGCTGCGCATAACCGAGCTGCCACTTTTCCAGCACCCCGGGCCGGTAGTTTTCGACCACGATGTCGGCCTCCAGCGCCAGGCGCAGGGCGATCTCGCGCCCGCGCGCCTGTTTCAGGTTGAGCGTCAGGCTTTTCTTGTTGCGCGCCTGGACCGACCACCACAGCGAGGTGCCGTCCTTGAGCACGCGCCACTGGCGGATCGGATCGCCGCCTTCGGGCGACTCGATCTTGATCACGTCGGCGCCGAATTCGGCCAGCATGCGCGCGCAAAACGGGCCGGCGATCAGGGTCCCCAATTCGAGCACCTTGATGCCGGCCAGCGCGCCCGGGGCCAAGGCCGGGGTCGGCTTGTTATTTTCGATGGTCATGGTGTCGATGCTCAGGTGCTGCGCCGGTCCAGCATGGCGCGCGCGATGGTGCCGGCGTCCACATATTCAAGCTCGCCACCCACCGGCACCCCGCGCGCCAGGCGCGTCACGCGCAAGCCGCGCGCCTTGAGCAGCTCGCCGATGTAGTGGGCGGTGGCCTCGCCCTCATTGGTGAAATTGGTGGCCAGCACCACTTCGCCGACCACGCCATCGTTGGCGCGGCCCAGCAGTTTATCGAGGTGAATATCCTTGGGGCCGATCCCGTCCAGCGGCGAAAGGCGTCCCATCAGCACAAAATACAAGCCCTTGTAGGTCAGGGTTTGCTCGATCATCAACTGGTCGGCCGGCGTTTCCACCACACACAGCAAGCCCGTGTCGCGCCCGGTGTCCAGACACGTCTCGCACACCGCGTGTTCGGTGAAGGTATTGCACAGCGCGCAGTGATGGACCGCCTCGACCGCCTGAAACAGGGCGCGCGACAGCATGGCCGCGCCTTCACGGTCGTGCTGGAGCAAATGAAACGCCATGCGCTGGGCCGACTTCGGCCCGATGCCGGGCAGGCGGCGCAGCGCCTCGGTGAGGAACTCGAGCGACTTCGACATGGCTAGGCAGGGCCGGCGGCGCCGGCCGGCGCGCGGGACGGGGCGGCCGTCATTAGAACGGCATTTTGAAACCGGCCGGCAAATTCATGCCAGCGGTCATGCCGCTCATTTTTTCGGCCGAAGTGGCCTCGGCCTTGCGCACCGCGTCGTTGAAGGCGGCCGCCACCAGGTCTTCCAGCAT
>JAYVUV010000232.1:0-3863 GCA_043787615.1 Janthinobacterium sp.
GGTGTCGATCGCCAAACACTACATCAACCGCGGCGTGGTCTTGCTCGACATGATAGAAGAGGGCAATATCGGCTTGATGCGGGCGATCGACAAGTTCGAGCCCGAGCGCGGCTTCCGCTTTTCGACCTACGCCACCTGGTGGATACGCCAAAGCATCGAGCGCGCCATCATGAACCAGGCCCGCACGGTGCGCCTGCCGGTGCACATGGTGCGCGAGCTGAACCAGATCCTGCGCGGCAAATACCATCTGGAAGCCCTGCACCACAACGGCAAGGACGCCAGCGCCGAGGATATCGCCGAGCTGGTGGGCCGCCCGGTGGAGGAGGTGCAAGACATCCTGGCCCTGTCCGAGCACGCCACCTCGCTCGACGCACCGCTCGACAACGACCCGCAATCGTCGCTGATGGACATGCTGCCCGGCGCCAGCGAGGACAGTCCGGACGCGCGCGCCGAACACCACGAAATGACGGTGCTGGTGCGCGACTGGCTGACCAAGTTGCCCGACAAGCAGCGCCTGGTGATCATGCGCCGTTTCGGCCTCGACAACGACGACCCCGCCACCCTGGAAACCCTGGCCGAGGAAATGGGGGTCACGCGCGAGCGCGTGCGCCAGATCCAGCAGGAAGCCTTGGTCAAATTGAAGCGGGCCATGGCGGCGCGCGGCGTGGTGCGCGATTCGCTGCTGTAGCGCCCTGTCCTCGGTCGCCGGTCGCCGGTCGCCGCGCGCACCCGCTTGCAGCGCCGCTTTGCTTGCGATGCCGGCTTCGCCACGGGCTCCGGCCGCCATGCCGGACCGGTTTTGGGGCCGCCACTTCTGCTATCATATCGGCCTTGCCCGGCCTTGCCGCAGCCGTCCGGCCAATGACCCGCCCCTCTTTTCCCCCTGGCGCCGCCGCGCGGCGTGCGCCATTATGATTGATCGCTATGCCAGAAAACATCATCGAAATCGAATCGCTGGACATGGATGCGCGCGGTGTCGGCCATCTGCACAATGAAGACGGCACGCCCGGCAAGGTTGTCTTCGTCGAAGGCGCCTTGCCCGGCGAACGGGTCGGCTTCGTCACCTTCAAGAAAAAGAAAAATTGGGAAGCGGCGCGCATGAGCGCGCTGCACCGCGAGTCGGCCCTGCGCGTGAAGCCGAAATGCGTGCACTTCGATCACTGCGGCGGTTGCTCGATGCAGCATCTGGAGCCGTCGGCCCAGGTCGCCATCAAGCAGCGCGTGTTGGAGGACAACCTCTGGCATATCGGCAAGGTGCGGGCCGAAAACGTGATGCGTCCGCTGTACGGGCCGACCTGGGGCTACCGCTACCGCGCCCGCCTGTCGGTGCGCCATGTGAAGAAAAAAGACACGGTGCTGGTCGGATTCCATGAAAAGAAATCGGCCTTCGTGGCCGACATGGATAGTTGCGAAATCCTGCCGCCGCACGTGTCGGCCATGCTGCTGCCGCTGCGCGCGCTGATCGGCTCGCTGTCCATCTTCGAGCAAATGCCGCAGATCGAGCTGGCGGTGGGCGAGGGCGTGACCGCCATGGTGTTGCGCATCATGGCGCCGCTGACGGCCGACGATGAAACCATATTGAAGGCCTTCGCCGATCACTGGCAAGTGCAGTGGTGGTTGCAGGTCAAGGGGCCGGAGACGGCCGTGCCGTTCTATCCGCTCGACAAGGAACTGTATTACCTGCTGCCCGAATTCGGCATCAAGATGCCGTTCAAGCCGGTCGACTTCACCCAGGTCAACCACCACATCAACCGGGTGCTGGTGGCCAAGGCCCTGGCCTTGCTCGAGGTGCGGCCGGGCGACCGGGTGGCCGATTTGTTTTGCGGCTTGGGCAACTTCACCCTGCCGCTGGCGACCCAGGGCCGGGAAGTGGTCGGCATCGAGGGCAGTAGCACCCTGACCGAGCGGGCGTTGGAGAACGCCCGCGCCAACGGCTTGTCGGAAAAAACCACGTTCTCGACCCGCAATTTGTTCGAGGTCGACAGCGAGGACTTGATTGCCTTGGGCAAGTTCGACCGCATGCTGATCGATCCGCCGCGCGACGGCGCCATGGCGCTGTGCCAAGCCTTGGCCGGGCTGCGCGCCGGTCGCCCGGACTTGCTGCCGAGCCGCATCGTGTATGTCTCTTGCGGCCCGTCGACCCTGGCGCGTGACGCCGCCATCCTGACCCAGGAAGCCGGTTACGTGCTCAAGAAGGCGGGAGTGGTCAATATGTTCCCGCACACCTCGCATGTGGAATCGATGGCCGTGTTCGAGTTGGCGCCCGCCGCGCCGGTGTGACAGCGCGCTGTCATGAGCATGAAAAAGCCGACCCGCGAGTCGGCTTTTTCATGCGCGTGGCGCGTCGTCTTGACCGACGATGGCGGTGTTCATTCTTTGGCCGTAATTCCGAGCAAGCTCTGGACAATCGTTTTGTCGCGGGCTAATAAAAAAGCCGACCCGCGGGTCGGCTTTTTGCTTGACGCGGCGCCGCTTAGTTACGGCTGCTGCCGCCCATGCCCAGCAGGGACAGCAGGCTGGTGAAGATATTGTAGACGTCCAAATAGATGCGCAGGGTGGCCGAGATATAGTTGGTCTCGCCGCCGTTGACGATCTGCTGCACGTCGTACAAGATGTAGGCCGAGAAGATGGCGATGGCCATCACCGAGATCACCACCGACAGAGCGGACATGCCCAGGAAGATGTTGGCGATCGAGGCCAGCAGCAGCACCAGCACGCCGGCGAACAACCATTTGCCCATGGCGGAAAAATCGCGTTTCGACACGGTGGCCACGGTCGCCATCACGGCCATGATGGTGGCGGTGCCGCCGAAAGCCATCATGATCAATTGGCCGCCGTTGGCGTAACCCAGGGTGCGGGTCAGGATCGGGGTCAGCATCAAGCCCATGAAGAAGGTGAAACCGAGCAGCAAGGCCACGCCGACGCCCGATTCCTTGGTTTTTTCGATGCCGTAGATAAAGCCAAAGGCCACCGCCATGAACAGCAGCATGCCCATGCCGCCGCTGAGCATCGGCAAGTGCATGCTCACGCCGATCACGGCGCCCAGCACGGTCGGGATCATCGACAGCGCCAGCAGCCAGTAGGTGTTGCGCAGTACGCGATGGCGCACTAATTGCATGGCACCCGCGTCGCGGTAGTTGGGTTGCAGATATTCGTTCATAATGCCTCCGGTGGTGACGATTCAGTTTACAGCTTGTCTGAAGCATAGCACGTGATGCCGCGTTCACAAAAAAACCGCCTTAAAGCACGCTTAAAGGGCGTGGCGCGCGGCATTTTGGTGCAGGCCTTGCCCCTAAAATGGCGGGTATACGGTGTTGTATGGTAAAATCGAAGGTTGATTGAGTCATCAATTTTGTTTTAAACCTTTCTTTTTATTGGAGTTTTACACATGGCAATTGAACGCACCCTGTCGATCATCAAACCTGACGCTGTTGCAAAAAACGTTATCGGCCAGATCTATAGCCGTTTCGAAGGCGCTGGCTTGAAGGTCATCGCCGCGCGCATGACGCATCTGTCGCGCGCTGAAGCAGAAGGCTTCTACGCCGTGCACGCCGCTCGTCCTTTCTTCAAGGATTTGGTCGATTTCATGATTTCCGGCCCGGTCATGGTGCAAGCCCTGGAAGGCGAAAACGCGATCGCCAAGCACCGCGACCTGATGGGCGCGACCGATCCTAAGAAAGCGGAAAAAGGCACCATCCGCGCCGATTTCGCCGATTCGATCGATGCCAACGCCGTGCACGGTTCCGACGCCGCCGAGACCGCCGCCGTGGAAATCGCTTACTACTTCCCGGCACTGAACGTGTATTCCCGTTAATCGGCCACCGCCGATCGACCGATGTACCGGCCATCCACCCCGAGCCCAG
>JAYVUV010000233.1:0-6522 GCA_043787615.1 Janthinobacterium sp.
TGCCCGTTGGTACATTGCCACAGGGGAAAGAGATTCGTCATACCGTTATGCTGCATTTGATGATAGGGGGCCTACCACTACCGCGCTCACGTTTATCCGTGATGACAACAAAGAAAGCACAGCGGTGCAAAGCTTCTCATTGTGGAATGGAGAAGAGGATCATACAAAAGGAGCTTCGATTACTTGCCTTTTCAACCGGCAGGATGGGCGCTCGTCCAGTCTGACTTTGGACATGGATTCCGAACCTGATGGTTTCAGACTGGAAAGCGCGGCTAACGGTATCAAAATGCTTTTAGACGTGGTGCAGATTTACAAGCCTCTGTATTGTTCCCTTAGTCCCGGGCAATACGATGCGGTTTTTCCGGATCGCCCACCCGTGGGTTGGATGCTCTATCTGCCCCGGATTTTAACCGTCCAGCAAGCGCCAGAGGCCCGCCAGCTTGTACCCGTGCCGGGAAAAGACGAGAAGGGTAGGGAGCAGCAGACCGGCACCATCGTCGTCAGCGTGACGGACAAGCCTTTCTCCGATCAGAACCCCGAGCACGTCAAGATTGCCAATACCATCGAAATCCGCTTGGTCGATCAAGACTTGCTGCCACGCTTCGCGGACTTGTGACAATGCCAACGACGTATTGGATTGTCGATGTTGAGGTGGGGCCGGAGCGGGCGCGGGAGTGCGCGGAGAAAGTCAAGCGTTGGTTGATTCAAGAAGGCGTCGCGCTCTCCACTGCGCCTCAGTCCACCGAGCTATTCCCGGTCGATTCGCCTCGCCATCCCAAGCAGTTATTCGCACCCGGGCCGCAGGCTGTGGACTGGTGTGTGCCAGATAGTGATTTCGGGCTCTTCAGCGGGCTTCAAATCGTGAGCGAGAAGCGGGTGTTCGACCCCGGGGGCAACTTCTCGGACTTGATCGAATGCCCGGCTTGCAACGTGATCTTTGACAGCAGCAAGCTGGAATGGATGGCAGCGATAGACCGCTGGTGGTCTCGGAACGATGGGTCGTTAACATGCCCGTCTTGTGAGACCACGCACGATATTGGCGATTGGAGATTCCCTAACTCCAGTTGGGCATTTGGCTATCTCGGCTTCGGCTTCAACGAATGGTATGTCGATGAACGCATCATGAAAGCGATCAGTTCCGTGCTCCAGCATCGGTGCGTATTCGTATATAACCATATTTAGCGGGACTTCTGAACGACAGCAACTTTCGCTTGCCTCGAAGCGACGAGGGTTTGAATGGTTGGCGCAGCTGCCGACCCGGCGGCTTGAGACCCGCTTGTTGCATGGCCTAGCTGCATAAGTTTGTTTTGATTGCCCACCCGCTATATGCGCGCTGTACGCATACGCGGTGTCGATGCTGCGCGCGCTTTTGTGGCTCAGCTCGATTGCTGGCTTGCTGATGTTGATGAGCGTAATCTCGCTTCCCTCACGTGTCGGCGCCAGGTTCAGCGCGACCCCGCATATTCGTCAACCCGCACCTCTGCCTTGCCTCCTACGATTTTTGTAGGCGGCGTCCTATGGCGCCCGCTAGGGGCGTACCGTACAGTGGACATCAGAATCAGCCAGGCTGGAAGCGCTGGACCCGATGCCGTTTGCTGGCTATGAGCAAGCGTCGTCCGCTCTCGTCTGGTTGCACGGTGAAGGTTCGCCGCTGATGGATACGATTGCTACGGGAGTTAATAATGCTGCAAACAACACAGGGTGCCAGCGCGGCGCCACGCCGGCCTGCGGCCACTTCGAAATTGGCGCGCACACGGACCGTGAACAAATTGCTGCGCACGGTGTTCGGGGTCGATCAATTGCGCGATGGTCAGAAACAAGTCATCGATAGCGTGTTGGAGGGGAAAGATACCCTGGCGATCATGCCCACCGGCAGTGGAAAATCCCTGTGTTATCAAATTCCGGCGTCTATTCTGAGCGGCACCACCGTGGTGGTCTCGCCCCTGATCTCGCTGATGAAGGATCAGCTGGAAAAGCTGGAGGAAATGGGTATCCAGGCCGCCCAGCTCAACAGCAGCCTGGCGCGCGAGGAAGAGTTGGCGGCCATCGACAGCATCCGCGGCGAGCGCAGTAAAATCGTCTTTTGCACCCCTGAACGGCTGACCTCGCCGGACTTTTTGGAAGTCTTGCAATCCATTCCCATCGCCCTGGTGGTGATCGACGAAGCCCATTGTATTTCGCAGTGGGGCCACGATTTCCGCCCCGCTTATCTGGAACTGGGCGCGGCCATCGCGGCCCTGGGCCGTCCGCCGATACTGGCGTTGACCGCCACCGCCACCGAGGATGTGGTGGGCGATATCGGCAAGCAGTTGGGCGCCCCGAAAATGAATGTGGTCAACACCGGCATTTACCGGCCCAATCTGCGTTACCGCGTGATTCAAATAACCAACGCCGACGAAAAAGTGGCGGAGGCGCTCAGGCTGGTGCGCGAGACCGAGGGCGTGGGCATCATTTATGCCGCCACCGTCAAGGCAGTCGAGGAAATGCATCACCAGCTCGAACAAGCCGGCGAAAGCGTCACGTGTTACCACGGCAAGCTGCCGGCCCGCGAGCGCAAGCTCAATCAAGAATTGTTCATGACGGGCGAGCGGCGCGTGATGGTGGCCACCAACGCGTTCGGCATGGGGATCGACAAGAGCGACACGCGCTTCGTGCTGCATCTGCAAGTGCCGGCCAATCTGGAAGCGTATTACCAGGAATCGGGGCGCGCCGGCCGCGACGGCCTGCCCGCCACGTGCATCTTGCTGTACTTTCAGGACGACAAGCGGGTGCAGCAATTTTTCTTGGCGAAGAATTATCCGACCGCCGCCGAGTTGCATGTCATTTTCGAAGCGGCCAAGGAATTGTCGGACGGGCGCGCCAGCTTCACTTTCGATGAATTGAAAGCGCTGCTGGAAAATCTGCATGCGAGCAAGTTGCAAGTATGTTTGAAAATGCTCAAGGATGGTCGTTTGCTGCGCCAAAACCGCAAGCTGGCTTATCTCGCCAAGCCCGGCGCGGTGCCGTCCGGCGTGTTCGAGCAATTGGCCCACGTGTATGTGGACAAGCAGGAGCGCGACCGGGCGTCGTTGGAGCAAATGGTGGGCTACGCGCAAAGCGGCTTTTGCCGTTGGAAGGTATTGCTCGACTATTTCGGCGACAAATCCGGTTTCGAGCATTGCTGTACCTGCGACAACTGCCTGTCGCCGCCTCGGGTGATGGCCGCGTCAGTCGAGTACGAGGCGCCCTTGGAGACGCTGCCCTTGCCGGCCAGCGCGCCGGCGCCGGAAGCGCCGGCCGTGCAGCCGATCACCGTCGGCAGTCAGGTCAAAGTGCCCAAGTTCGATATCGGCACCGTGTTGGCCGTGGCCGGCGACAAGATCACCATCGAGTTTCCCGAGCGCACCACGAAAACCTTCATGGCGGAATTTGTCGTTCCCGCTTGAACGGTCGGGGCGGAAGGTATGGAAACGTGAGATAGCGGACAGATGCGCGCAGCCGTTCTGCCTACAATAAAGCATTAGGTCGAACGGAAAGCAGGGTCGCATGGGTGACATGGTGGTGGTGCGCAAGGAAGGCCTGTACTGTGTGCCGGGCGGGTTTTATATCGACCCCTGGCGCCCGGTCGAGCGCGCCGTGATCACGCATGCGCACGGCGACCACGCGCGCGTGGGCCACGGCCATTATCTGAGCGCGGCCGGCGGGGTTGGCATCTTGCGCTCGCGCCTGGGCCAGATCCACATCGACGGCCTGGAATACGGCCAGACGCTGGTGCACAACGGCGTCGCCATTTCGCTGCACCCGGCCGGCCACGTGCTCGGCTCGGCGCAAGTGCGCATGGAGCATCGCGGCGAAGTCTGGGTCGCCTCGGGCGATTACAAGGTCGAGCCCGACGCCACCTGCGTGCCGTTCGAGCCGGTACGCTGCGATACCTTCATCACCGAATCGACCTTCGGCTTGCCGATCTACCGCTGGCAGCCGCAGCGGCGAACCTACGACGACATCAACGCCTGGTGGGCCGGCAACGCCGCCGCAGGGCGCACCAGCGTGTTGTTTTGCTATTCTTTCGGCAAGGCCCAGCGCGTGCTGAGCGGCCTCGATCCAGCCATCGGCCCCATCGTTTGCCACGGCGCGGCGCAAGCGCTGAACCAGGTCTACCGCGAAGGCGGCGTGGCGTTGCCGCCAACCGTGATAGTGGGCGAGCTGGCCGACAAGGCCGCGCTCAAGCGCGCCATCGTGATCGCGCCGCCGTCGGCGGCCGGTTCGCCCTGGATGAAGCGCTTCGGCGACTACAGCGACGCCTTCGCCAGCGGCTGGATGCTGCTGCGCGGGGCGCGCCGGCGGCGCGGCGTGGATCGCGGCTTCGTGCTGTCGGACCACGCCGACTGGCCCGGCTTGATGCAAGCCATCCGCGCCACCGAGGCGCCGCGCGTGATCGTCACGCACGGTTCGATTCCGATCATGGTGCGCTGGTTGCAGCAAAACGGCTTGGAGGCGGGCGCCTTCGACACCGAATATGGCGACGACGAGGCCAGCGAGCCGGCCGTGGCCGACGACGCGGCGCCGACGCCGGTAGACGTGGCGCCGTCTCCGTTGCCGGCGGCGCCCGACGACGGAGACGGCCATGCGTGAATTCGCCAGCCTGTATGCGGAATTGGACGAAACCACCGCCACCAACCGCAAGCTGGAGGCCTTGAAGCAGTATTTCGCCAGCGCGGCGCCGGACAACGCGGCCTGGGCCGTGTATTTTCTGGCCGGCGGCAAGCCGCGCCAGGCGGTGCCAAGTAAACTGCTGCGCCAGTTCGCCACCGAATACGCCCAGCTCGACGAATGGCTGTTCGAGGAGTGCTATCACGCCGTGGGCGACCTGGCCGAGACCATCGCCCACATCTTGCCGGCGCCCTCGCGCCGCAGCGACATCGGCCTGGCCGAATGGATCGAGCGCCGCATCGCGCCCTTGCGCGGCGCGGCGCCGGAAGCGATACGCGCCGCCTTGTTCGATTTTTGGGATCAACTCGATACGCGCGAACGGTTTTTGCTGGTGAAGCTGATCGGCGGCGGCTTCCGGGTCGGCGTGTCCAAGCTGCTGGTCACGCGCGCGTTGAGCGCGATCGCCGCCGTCGACAGCAAGGTGATCGCGCAGCGGTTGATGGGGTGGACCGACGGCAGCGTCAGCCCGACCGGCGCGGGTTTTTTGGCCTTGATCGGCGCCCGCTCGGACCAGGAACACGCGCTGCGCGGCGGCCAGCCCTATCCTTTTTTCCTGGCCCACCAGCTGCAAAACGCGCCGGCCGGTCTCGGTCCGCTCGAACATTGGCAAGTGGAGTGGAAGTACGACGGCATGCGCGCGCAACTGGTGTGCCGCGACGGCCAGCGCTGGCTCTGGTCGCGCGGCGAGGATTTGATCACCGAGCGCTTCCCCGAACTGAGCGCGTTGCGCCTGCCCGACGGCACGGTGATCGATGGCGAGATCCTGATCTGGCGCGGCGCCGGCGCCGTGGCGCCGGCCCCCTTCGCCGATCTGCAAAAACGGATCGGCCGCAAGACCCTGTCGACCAAGCTGCTGGCCGATCTGCCGGCGGTGCTGGTGGCTTACGATTTGCTCGAACGCGATGGCGCCGATATCCGCGCGTTGCCGCAGCACGAGCGCCGTGCCTTGCTGGAGCAGGTGGTCGCGGCCTGCGGCGCGCCGCAGTTGACGCTCTCGCCGCTGGTGGCGGCGGCCGACTGGGACGCGCTGGCCACGTTACGCCTCGCCTCGCGCGCGCGCGGCGTGGAAGGCTTGATGCTCAAGGCGCGCGACGCCGGCTACGGGGTCGGCCGCACCAAGGACGTGGGCACGTGGTGGAAGTGGAAGATCGACCCCTACACCATCGACGCGGTGCTGATCTACGCCCAGAGCGGGCATGGCCGGCGCGCCTCGCTGTACACCGATTACACCTTCGCGGTATGGGACCGAGGCCAGGACCAGGACCAGGACCAGGAGCGCAAGCTGGTGCCGTTCGCCAAAGCCTATTCCGGCTTGACGGACGCCGAAATCGCCCAGGTCGATAGCGTGATCCGCAAGACCACGATTGAAAAATTCGGTCCGGTGCGCAGCGTCAAACCGAGCATGGTGTTCGAGATCGGCTTCGAGGGCATCGCGCTGTCGAGCCGCCACAAGGCCGGCATCGCGGTGCGCTTTCCGCGCATCCTGCGCCGGCGCGACGACAAGAGCATCGACGACGCCGATACGCTGGACGCCTTGAAAGGCTTGCTGGCGGCCGCTTCATGAGCGAGGCGGTAGCGCTGCAAGCGATCGAGCAGTGGTTCGAGCGACGCGGCTGGCAAGCCGCGCCCTTCCAGCGCGCAGTGTGGCGCGCCGCCCTGGCCGGCCAATCGGGCTTGCTGCACGCCGGCACCGGCTCCGGCAAAACCTACGCGGTGTGGTTCGCCGCCTTGTTGCGCGGCGCCGCGCCGGGCCGCCGCAAGGCCGGCCTGCGGGTGCTGTGGATCACGCCGATGCGGGCGCTGGCGGCCGACACCCTGCGCGCGCTGGAGGAA
>JAYVUV010000234.1:0-9517 GCA_043787615.1 Janthinobacterium sp.
CTTGCAATATTGTTTCGAGGATGTGCTCGGGGTCAGTCCCATGCTCTACCTGCGCGCCCTGCGCTTGAACGGCGCGCGCCGCCAACTGCTGGCGCCGGCGCTGCAAGTGGCAGGACGCCCGCTCGGGCTGGCCGGCCGCGTCGAGCAGGGCGAGCAAGGCGGCGATCAGCTCCGCCTGCAAGCGCGGCGAGGCCGGTCGCGCGGCCCGCTGCCGCGACGCCAGCAGGGCGGCGATGGCGCCCATGCATCGCTCGCGCGCCGGCGCGTCGCCGCTCAGCAGCTCGGCTTGGTCGATGGCGTCCAGGTCGAGCGCGACGCCGGCGTCGCGGGCGGCGTCCGCCAGCAGCCGGCGGCAGATCACCACGCCGAACATGGCATGGCCGCGCGGCGTCATCAATTCGAATTCCTCGCCGCCCGGTCGCACCAGGATCGCGTCCGCCGCCACCGGCCTGCCGTTGATGCGGGTGCCGTCGTCGCGCGCGGGGAAACCGAACCACAGCGCGCCCGGCCAGACGCGGCACGATTGGCGCACCGCTTGGCTGATGGTTTCTTGAAACACTTGCAGGCGTGCCAGGCTCAGTTCCACCAGGGCGCCTTGGAAGCGGCCGGTGCTGATCTGCTCGTAATGTTGCTCCCATTTGCTCAAATTGCGGGCCAGCTCCTGGGCGTCGCGCGTCACGATGGTGCGAAGTTGCGGCGGCGCGGTCGCCGGCTGGTTGACCAACTGATTGACCAACTGATGCATCGCGTTCTCCTGGTGGGTGGTGGCGGGCGGCGACCGGCGCGATTGCCGAATTTCGATAACACTTCGGCAAACATGTCCTTATACTCAAGCGAGCAGCAACTTCCGTTCCATGGGCGGCGCCGACTTCCACCAGCACCGAAGGAGTAGGGATGACTATGACAGCAACGCGCGCCGCGGCGCCGACCTTGAAACAAACGCTGAGCACTTTTCAACTGTGGGGCATCGCGGTCGGCCTGGTCATTTCGGGCGAGTATTTCGGCTGGAGTTATGGCTGGGCCTCGGCCGGCACCTTGGGTTTCACCGTCACCGCCATCTTCATCGCGGCCATGTATTGCACCTTCATCTTCAGTTTCACCGAATTGACCACCGCTATTCCGCACGCCGGCGGCCCCTTCGCCTATAGCAAGGCGGCGTTCGGCCCGCTGGGCGGCTACGTGGCCGGGGCCGCCACCTTGATTGAATTCGTGTTCGCGCCGCCGGCCATCGCGCTGGCCATCGGCGCCTATCTGAATGTCCAGTTCCCCGGCGTGGACCCGAAACTGGCGGCGGTGGGCGCCTATCTGTTGTTCATGTCGCTCAATATCGTCGGGGTGCAGGTGGCGGCCACCTTCGAGTTGTTGATGACCTTGTTGGCCATCTTCGAGTTGCTGGTGTTCATGGGCGTGGTTTCGCCCGGCTTTTCCCTGGCCCATTTCACCAAGGGCGGCTGGTCCGGGCAGGACGCCTTCAGCCTGGCCGTCATTCCCGGCATGTTCGCCGCCATTCCGTTCGCGATCTGGTTTTTCCTCGCCATCGAGGGGGTGGCCATGGCCGCCGAGGAAGCGCGCGACCCGCGCCGCTCGATTCCCATCGCCTACATCGCCGGCATGCTGACCCTGGTGCTGCTGGCCGTCGGGGTGATGGTGTTCGCCGGCGGCGCGGGCGACTGGACCAAGCTGGCCAATATCAACGACCCCTTGCCGCAAGCGATGAAGACCATCGTCGGCGAGCATAGCAATTGGCTGCATATGCTGATCTGGCTGGGCCTGTTCGGGCTGATCGCCTCGTTTCACGGCATCATACTGGGCTATTCGCGCCAAATCTTCGCGCTGGCCAGGGAAGGTTATCTGCCGCGCTATTTCGCCAAGATCCACGGCCGCTTCCACACCCCGCACCGGGCTATCCTGGCCGGCGGCGTGATCGGTATCGCCGCCATTTACAGCGACGAGCTGGTCAAGATCGGCGGCCAAACCCTGACCGCCAACATCGTCACCATGTCGGTGTTCGGCGCGATCACCATGTATGCGATCAGCATGCTCAGCCTGTTCAAGCTGCGCCGCAGCGCGCCCAACCTGGCGCGGCCGTTCCTGGCGCCGTGCTATCCCTGGTTTCCCGGCTTCGCCTTGTTCGGCGCGGTGATCTGCATGGCGACCATGATTTACTATAACCCCTTGATTTTCGGCTTGTTCGCCGTGTTCCTGGTGCTCGGCTACGGTTTTTTCGTGCTCACCAAAGACAGCCGGGACGCGGTCGCGGCGGCCGGTGCGGTATAGTGAAAACCAGACCATCGCAGGGAGAGGCGCATGAGCCAGTTTGCCCACACGGTCGGCGGCAGGGTATATGGATTCCGTGACTTGAAGGATGTGCTGGCCAAGGCCAGCCCGGCCCGTTCCGGCGACCGGCTGGCCGGCTTGGCGGCCGCCAGCGCCGAGGAGCGGGTGGCGGCCCAGATGGCGCTGGCGGCGCTGCCGCTGGGCACGTTTTTAAACCAGGCGCTGGTGCCTTACGAGGATGACGAGGTCACCCGCCTGATCGTCGACACGCACGACAAAGCGGCCTTCGCGGCGCTACGCCACCTGACCGTGGGCGATTTCCGCGACTGGCTGTTGGGCGACGCGGTCGGCGCGGCCGAGTTGCGCGCGGCCGCGCCCGGCATCACGCCCGAGATGGCGGCGGCGGTGTCCAAGCTCATGCGGCTGCAAGACTTGATCGTGGTGGCGCGCAAATGCCGGGTGGTGACGGCCTTTCGCGGCACGCTCGGCTTGCCGGGCCGGCTCTCGACCCGGCTGCAACCGAACCATCCGACCGACGACGCCACCGGCATCGCCGCCAGCATCCTCGACGGTTTGCTGTACGGCAGCGGCGACGCCGTGATCGGCATCAATCCGGCCAGCGACAATCTGCCGCAAGTGATGCGTCTGTTGACCATGCTGAGCGAGATCATCGACCGCTACGCGATTCCGACCCAATCGTGCATCTTGACCCATGTCACCAACACCCTGGCCGCCATCGAGCGCGGCGCGCCGGTCGACCTGGTGTTCCAGTCCATCGCCGGCACCGAGGCGGCCAACGCCAGTTTCGGCGTCAACCTGGCCTTGCTGGCCGAGGCGCGCGCCGCGGCGCTGTCGCTCGGACGCGGCACCGTGGGCGAGAACGTGATGTATTTCGAGACCGGGCAGGGCAGCGCGCTGTCGGCCAACGCCCACCACGGCATCGACCAGCAAACCTGCGAAGCGCGCGCCTACGCGGTGGCGCGCCAATTCCAGCCGCTATTGGTCAACACCGTGGTTGGCTTCATCGGTCCCGAATACCTGTACGACGGCAAGCAAATCACGCGTGCCGGCCTGGAAGACCATTTCTGCGCGAAACTGCTCGGCTTGCCGATGGGTTGCGACGTGTGTTACACCAATCACGCCGAGGCCGACCAGGATGACATGGACGCGCTGCTGACCTTGCTGGGCGCGGCCGGGTGCAATTTCGTGATGGGCATTCCCGGCTCGGACGACATCATGCTCAACTACCAGACCACCTCGTTTCACGATGCCTTGTATGTGCGCCGCGTGCTCGGCCTGGCGCCGGCGCCGGAATTCGCGGCGTGGCTGGACCGGATGGAAATCATGGGCGGCCCCGAGGGCAGGTTGGCGGCCGGTTTGCCCACCGCTTTCGCGCAGGCTTTGCTGCGCTTGCCGCAACCATAAGGATCCCATGGACGAGCCGGTCATTCCCAATCCCTGGCAAGCGCTGCGTCGCTTCACGGCGGCCCGCATCGCGCTCGGGCGCACCGGCGTCAGTCAGCCGACCGCGCCCCAGTTGGCTTTTCAGCTGGCCCATGCCCAGGCGCGCGACGCCGTGCACCGGCCTTTGCGGGCGGAGGAGCTCGGGCAGACGCTGGAAAAAGCGCTGGCCAAGCACGGCGTGCGGTGCGTGGCCTTGCAGAGCGCGGCGGAGAACCGGGCCGTTTATTTGCAACGGCCCGATCTGGGACGCCGCTTGGCGGCACCGTCTCGGGAAGCTTTGCTGGCCGCGCTTGGCGGCCCGGACGACGGCGCCCGCTTCGATCTCGCCATCGTGGTGGCGGACGGGCTGTCGGCTTTGGCGATCGAGCAAAACGCGCTGCCCTTGCTACAAAATTTGTTGCCGTTGTTGCAACCGTGCAGGCTGGCGCCGCTGGCGATCGTTAGCCAAGCCCGGGTGGCGTTGGGCGACGAGGTGGGCCAGGTGACGGGCGCGGCGGCGGTGTTGGTGTTGATCGGCGAGCGGCCCGGCCTCAGCTCGCCCGACAGCATGGGCATGTACCTGACGTGGGCGCCCAGGATCGGCCTGACCGACGAGCGGCGCAACTGTATTTCCAATGTGCGGCCGGCCGGACTGGCTTACGCGGCGGCGGCCGCCAAGCTGCATTATCTGCTGAGCGAGGCGCGCCGGCGCCAATTGACGGGCGTGCAGCTGAAGGACGACACCGGCTTCGACGCCGCCATCCCGGACGCGGCTGCCCGCAATTTTTTGCTCTGAGCGTGGGCGGGCCGCATAGCCCGGCGGGTCGGTTTGAGCGCAGCCCGGGTGCGCCCCGGACAGCGCGGGCGACAGTCGCGGCTGAACGCCCAGCGTGTACGCGTCGGCCGGTGCCGCTTAGCTGCGCCGCGCCGGCGTGAGCACGCTCGGCAACGCTTTCGGCAGGGTGCCCGGATAGTCCCGGCTGAAATGCAAGCCGCGACTCTCGCGCCGCTGCAAGGCGCTGTTGACGATCAGCGAAGCCACATCGACCAGATTGCGCAACTCCAGCAAGTCATGCGTGATGCGGAAATTGCGGTAATACTCGTCGATCTCTTCCTTGAGCAGCGCGATGCGGTGCTGCGCCCGCTCCAGGCGCTTGGTGGTGCGCACGATGCCGACGTAATTCCACATAAACCGGCGCAACTCGTCCCAGTTATGGGAAATGACGACTTCCTCGTCGGCATCCGTCACCCGGCTTTCATCCCAATCGGGCAAGTCCGGCACCGCGATCTTGCTGGTCGTTTCGATATGCTGGGCGCAGGCGCGGCCGATGACCAGGCATTCGAGCAGGGAATTGCTGGCCAGGCGATTGGCGCCGTGTAAACCGGTGCAAGCCGTCTCGCCCACCGCGTACAACCC
Source organism: Janthinobacterium sp. (assembly GCA_043787615.1). Taxonomy (GTDB): domain Bacteria; phylum Pseudomonadota; class Gammaproteobacteria; order Burkholderiales; family Burkholderiaceae_D; genus Janthinobacterium. Next base: position 5,138 of record JAYVUV010000234.1, read on the forward strand.
GGGCAGATCGGTGCGTCCGGCCAGGTCGGTGACCACTCCGCCGCAGGTGTAATGGGCGGCCGGCACGATCGGAATCGGCTGCTTGGTGATGTCGATCCCCAATTCCAGGCAACGCGCATAGATGGTGGGAAAATGCTCGATCAAGAATGCGGCCGGCTTGTGGCTGATGTCGAGATGCACATAATCGAGGCCGCGCTTCTTGATCTCGAAGTCGATGGCGCGCGCCACCACGTCGCGCGGCGCCAGCTCGGCGCGCTCGTCGTGGGCCAGCATGAAGCGGCTTCCCGCCGCCGCGCCCGCTTCGGGCGGCAGCTTGAGCAAGCCGCCCTCGCCGCGGATCGCTTCCGTGATCAGGAAAGACTTGGCGTAAGGGTGATACAAACAGGTCGGATGGAACTGGATGAATTCCATGTTCGAGACGCGGCAACCGGCGCGCCACGCCATGGCGATGCCGTCGCCGCTGGCCGTGTCCGGGTTGGTGGTGTACAGATAGACCTTGCCGGCGCCGCCGGTGGCCATCACGGTGTGCTCGGCGGAAAACGTGAGCACCTTGCCCGATTGTTCATCCTGCACATATAAGCCGTGGCAGCGAGGCTGGGCGTCGCGCGGCGCGGCGCGGGCGCCGGCCTTGTGGCTGAGCTTATCGGAGGTGATCAAATCGATCGCGCAGTGGTGCTCGAACAGGGATATGTTCGGATGCGCGCGCACTTTTTCTTCCAGCGTCATTTGCACCGCGTGGCCGGTGGCGTCGGCCGCGTGGATGATGCGACGTTGGCTGTGGCCGCCTTCGCGCGTCAAATGGAAACCGAGTTCGGCGTTGGCGTCGCGGGTGAACGGCACGCCCTGGTCGATCAGCCATTCGATCGCCTCGCGGCCGTGCTCGACGATGAAGCGGGTCGCGCTCTCGTCGCACAAGCCGCCGCCGGCGATCAGGGTGTCGTCGATATGCTGGGTGTGGCTATCGCCCGAATCGAGCACGGCGGCGATGCCGCCTTGCGCCCAGTTGCTGGCCCCGTCCTGCAGGGCGCGCTTGGAAATAATGGCGACGGTGCGCGTCTCGGCCAGGTGCAGGGCGACCGACAAGCCTGCCAGTCCGCTGCCCACAATAGCAACATCAAATTTCATGGTATCAACATTTTCTGTGTAGAAGCGTGACTATAGACCATTTGCCATCAATGCGTGGCGGCTTGCGTTAGATCCGCCACGCCCGCCGCCGCCGCGGGTCGTACTTGTGTAGCGTCAACACCTGGACCGGAACAGTCCGTCATGATTGAAACACCACCTTCCTTGCCTGATGGAATGCTTTTTCGGCAAGCGGCAGGCCCTTTATCCGGATCTTCATCGCTTCGACGTTTAGCTCGCGGGACTCGCCATGATTCGCATTTTTAGCCATTATGTCTCAAAACTCGCCTTTTTCCTGCTGCTGGTGGAATTGACGATTCTCGTGTTCGCCGCCGCGCTCAGCTCGGCCATCTGGCACGCCGACGCGCGCCATGTGAGCCGCGCGGAAAATCTTTACCTGTCCTCGCTGGCGTTCGCGCTGGTGATCGTGTTCAGCATGAGCGCGCTCGGCATGTACCAGCACAGCTCGCGCGAAGACATCCGCAACACCTTGTTGCGCATCATGCCCTCGTTCGGCCTGGGTTTCGGTTTGCTCAGCCTGCTTTTTTACATGGTGCCGGCCATCCATTTCGCGCCCGGCGGCAGCCTGATCTTCCTGCTCGGCGCGGCCGGCGTGCTGCTGGCGCGGGTGGTGGTGTTCAAATCGGCCGAGTCGGCCATGCTGGAAGGGCGCTTGATCGTGATCGGCGCCGGCGCCCTGGCCAAGGATTGCCTGGACTTGGCCGCCGGCCGGCTGGGTTTTCACCAATTCACCGTGATCGGTTGCGTCGCGCTGCCGGGCGAAACCTGCTGCGTGCCGGCCTCGGCGCTGCTGCCGGCCGGGCCGTCCCTGCTGGCCACCGCGCGCCACTACAACGCGCAGGAAATCGTGGTGTCCGTGAGCGACCGGCGCGGCGGCGGCTTTCCGGTGGGCGAGCTGCTCGCTTGCGTGCTGGGCGGAGTGCGCGTGACCGACGCGGCCACTTTTTTCGAGCGCGAGGCGTGCCAGATCCGCATCGATTCGGTGCAGCCGAGTTATCTGATCTTCGGCGGCGGTTTCGACCAGAGCTGCTTGCGCAGCGCCGTCAAGCGCGTGTTCGACCTGGTGGCCAGCGGCGCCATTTGTCTGATCAGCCTACCGGTGATGCTGCTGACGGCGCTGTGCATCCGCTTGGAGGACGGCGGCCCCGTGTTTTATCAGCAAGAGCGGGTCGGCAAGGACGGCAAGCCGTTCAAGGTGCTCAAATTTCGCAGCATGCGCAGCGACGCCGAACAAGACGGCAAGCCGCGCTGGGCCGCCACCAACGATCCGCGCGTGACGCGCAGCGGCAATCTGATCCGCAAGCTGCGCATCGACGAGTTGCCGCAGATGGTCAATGTGTTCAAAGGCGAGATGAGTTTTGTCGGGCCGCGTCCGGAACGCGCTTTTTTTGTCGAGCAACTTAAAAGCGAGGTGGCGTTTTACGATGTGCGGCACAGCATCAAGCCCGGCATCACCGGCCTGGCCCAGGTGCGTTACCAATATGGCGCCTCGATCGACGACGCGGTGCGCAAGCTGCAATATGATTTGTATTATGTGAAAAATAACAGCCTGTTTTTGGATGTGCTGATCCTGATCGACACGGTGCAAGTGGTGTTGCTGGGCAAAGGCAGCCGCTGATGCCAGCCGATCTGGCCGCCGGCGCCATCGCCGCCTTCAGTTACGGGCTGGCGGGGCTCGCCTTCCTGCCGCTGTCGGCCCTTTTGCTCGGCGATTGGGGCGCGCGCCGGCACGCGCGGGCGCTGGGCGCGGCCTGCTTATTGACCGCCTTGTGGGGCGGCGGCATGGCGGCCTTGACGGCCTGGCACGGCGCGCCTTCGGGCTTGGTGGCGAACGCGTTGGAGACCGTGCGCGCCGGCGCCTGGCTGGTGTTTTTGCTGCTGTTGTTGGCGCCCTCCAGCCTGCGCCTGAAAGTATGGCTAGTCGCGCTGGGCGCGATGTTGGCGCTGCAACTGCTGGCCGGCGCCGTGGCGGGGCCTGCGGCCTTGGTGGCCACCGTGCCGCGCCTGCTGCTGGCGGTGCTTGGCATGTTACTGGTGGAGCAGTGGTATCGCCACACCCGGCCGCCCGAACGGTGGGGCATCAAATTCGCCGGGCTCGGCATCGGCGCCATGTTCGCCTACGACTTTTACCTGTACAGCGACGCCTTGCTGTTTCGCACCATCAATCCCGACATCTGGGCCGCGCGCGGCATCGTGCTGGCCTTGACGGCGCCGCTGCTGGCCCTGTCGGCCGCGCGCAATCCGGCCTGGTCGCCAACCCTGGCCTTGTCGCGCCAGGTGATGTTCCGCTCGGCCGCCTTGCTCGGCTCGGCCATCTATCTGTTGACGATGGCGTGCAGCGCCTATTATCTGCGCTATTTCGGCGGCGCCTGGGGGCCGCTGATGCAAGCGGCTTTTTTGGGCGGCGCCGCGTTACTGCTGGCCAGCGTGCTGTTTTCGGGCGCGCTGCGGGCACGCCTGAAGGTCTTCATCAACAAACACTTTTACCAAGCGGTCTACGATTATCGCGCGGAGTGGCAGCGCTTCACCCGTTCGCTCTCGGCCGACGGCCCCGACATCGGCCAGCGCAGCGTGCAAGCCATCGCCGAGCTGGTGGAAAGCCCGGCCGGCGCCTTGTGGATACGGCGCGAGCATGGCCTGTGCGAGCCGGCGGCCAGCTGGAACATGGCGCCGCGCACGGAGCGGGAAGAGCTCGATCAAGCGCTGTGCCGCTTCCTCGACAGTAAACAATGGGTGATCGACGTGCCGGCCTGTCGGCGCGACCCGGCGCGCTATCCCGGCCTGGCGCTGCCGGCCTGGTTGCACGGCTTGCCGCAACTGTGGCTGCTGGTGCCGCTGATGCTGCACGGGCGCCTGTTCGGCTTTATCGCGCTGGACAAGCCGCGCGCCCCGGTCGAGGTGAACTGGGAAGTGACGGACTTGCTCAAAATCGCCGGCAGCCAGGCCGCCAGCTACCTGGCCCAGCAGGACGCGGCCAACGCGCTGATGGTGGCGCGCCAGTTCGAGTCGTTCAACCGGATGTCAACATTCATCGTGCATGACCTGAAGAACCTGGTATCACAACTGTCGCTCATGATATCCAATGCCGAAAAACACCAGAACAACCCGGCGTTCCAGCGTGACATGCTTGAAACAGTTGACTTGTCCGTACAAAAAATGAAATTGCTATTGCAAAAGTTGGCTCGTGGAACTACCGTCGATGCACCGACCCGTCTGCACATCGACAAGCTGCTGATC
>JAYVUV010000235.1:0-18785 GCA_043787615.1 Janthinobacterium sp.
CGGATCGGCGCGCCGCGCTGGCCGAGCTGGCGCCGCGCGGCTTGCTGCGCGGCGCCTCGCTCGATTGGCAAGGCCCGCTGTCCGCGCCGCTCGCTTATCACGTCAAGGGCGAGTTGGCCGGACTGGGCTTGAACCCGCGTCCGGCGCGGCCGGCCCTGGCCGCCAAGCCGGGCCAGCCGGCGCGCGCGGCGACGGCCGCCATGCCGGGCTTCGACAATCTGAGCGGCAAGCTCGATATCAACGAGCGCGGCGGCAGCGTGGCGATCCATTCGACCGACCTGCTGTTGCAACTGCCGGCCTATTTCAGCGAGCCGGCGCTGCCGTTCGAACAATTCCACCTCGACGCGCACTGGGCCGTGCATGGCCAAGACCAGCGCCAGGACAGCTTGCGGGTGCAGGTCGACGCGCTCGATTTCTCGCAGCAAGGCTTGCGCGGCAGCCTGCAAGGCAGTTACGTCAAGCCGCTGAAGGGCGGGGCCAAGGAGCTGGGGATGGCCGACTTCAGCGGCACCCTGGACCAGTTCGACCTGAAAACCATCGACCGCTTCCTGCCCCTGCAAACCCCGCCCGACCTGCGCCGCTGGCTCACCGGCGCGCTGGAGGACGGCATGGCGCGCGACGTGACGCTGCGCCTGCGCGGCGAGCTGGCCCAGTTCCCCTTCCGCGGCGAGACGGCGGCCGACAAGGGGCGCGGCGAATTTCGCATCGCCGGCCGGCTCGACAACGCCCGCCTCAATTATTCGCCCGCGCATCTGTCCAAGGACGGCAAGGGGCCGCTGTGGCCGCAGGCCGAGCATATCAAGGGCAGTTTCCTGTTCGACCGCACCCGCATGGAAATTCGTGGCGACACCGCCACCACCGGCGGGGTCGCGCTGTCGGAGGTGACGGCGGTGATCGCCGACCTGGGCAGCCACGACAAGTTGCTTGAAATCGAAGGCAACGCTTACGGCCCGATGCAGGAATACTTGAAATACGTGGCCGCCAGCCCGGTGCTGGACTGGATTTCGCGCTTCACCGACCAAACCAGCGCCAGCGGCAACGCCAGGCTGGCCTTGAAGCTGCGTTTGCCGCTGGAGCGCTTGCTCGAATCGACGGTGCTCGGTTCGCTGCAATTGCTGGGCAACGAGGTGGTGCTGTTCAACGACTTGCCGCCGGTGCAAAACGCCACCGGCAAGATCGAATTTAACGAGCGCGGCGTCAATTTGAACGCCCTGGGCGGCACCTTCCTGGGCGGGCCGACGGCGATCTCGGGCGGCACCCAGCGCGACAATTCGATCCAGGTCAAGCTCGGCGGCACCCTGACGGCGGACGGCGTGCGGCGCCATTTTTCCAGCCCCGCGATGCAGCGCTTGATCGAGCGCGTCAGCGGCGCCGCGCGCTACAGCGGCGTGATCACGGCGCGCGACCACCAGCTGCAGGTGGCGGTCGACTCCACCCTGGCCGGGCTGGGCTTGAATTTCCCGGCTCCCGTCAAGAAGGCCGGGGCCGAGCCGATGCCGCTGCATTTTCAGCTCAACAGCGGCGCGCCCAACGAGGCCGGGCTGGCGCGCGACGAGATCCGCATCGGCCTGGGCGCCGGCATCGCGGCCCGCTACCAGCGTCAGCGCCAGAGCGGCGAGGCGTGGCGCGTGGTGCGCGGTGGCATCGGCGTGAACGTGCCGGCGCCCGAGCCGGACAGCGGCATGATGGTCAACGTCAACCTCAAATCACTCGACGTCGACGCCTGGACCGGCCTGGGCGCCAGCGTGGCCGGCGCGGCCGGCCCGGCCAACGCCAACGCCAACCCGGCCGCCGGCCCCGACCTGGCCCAGTACGCGGTGCCGGACGTGATGGCCGCGCGCGCCGGCGAATTGCTGCTGGGCGGGCGCAAGCTGGACAACGTGGTGGTCGGCGCCACCCATCAAAAGGGTGTGTGGCAAGCCAACATCGACGCCAGCCAGGCCTCAGGTTATGTGACCTGGAATGAAAACGCGGCCGGTGGCATGGGCAAGGTGACGGCCCGCCTGTCGTCCCTGATCATTCCCGAATCGGCGGCGGCCGAGGTCAAGGATTTATTGGAAGGCAAGGGCGGCACGGCCGAGACCATTCCGGCGCTCGACATCGTGGCCGAGCGGTTCGAGCTGTTCAACAAGGCGCTGGGGCGTTTGGAGTTGCAAGCTTACAACGCCTCCGGCGCCCAGGCGCCTTTGGCCGGGCGCGAGTGGCGCGTGAGCAAGCTGTCGTTGGCCAATCCGGACGGCCAGCTGGCCGGCTCGGGCCGCTGGACCGTCAAGGATGGCCGCAGCGACACCAAGCTCGATTTCGTGCTCGACATCGCCGACGCCGGCAAGCTGCTGGACCGCTTCGGCTTCGTCGACACCGTGCGCCACGGCAAAGGCACGCTGAGCGGCGAGATCGCCTGGAAAGGCTTGCCGTATTCGCTGGACATTCCCAGCTTGAGCGGCAAGATCGACATGAAGGTGGAATCGGGCCAATTCCTCAAGCAAGACCCGGGCGCCGCCAAACTGCTGGGCGTGCTCAGCCTGCAAGCCTTGCCGCGCCTGCTCAAGCTCGACTTCCACGACGTCTTTTCCGAGGGGCTGGCCTTCGACGGCATCACGGCCGCCGCCACCATCGAACGGGGCGTGGTCAAGACCGACAACTTGAAAATGCACGGTGTCGCCGCCACCGTGTTGATGGATGGCTCGGCCGACATCGCCAACGAATCGACCGATTTGCACGTGGTGGTGATACCGGAGTTCAATCTCGGCACCGGACCGCTGGTGTACGCGCTGGCGGTCAACCCGGTGATCGGGATCGGCAGCTTCCTGGCCCAGTTGTTCTTGCGCGCGCCTGTGATGAAGGCGCTCACCTACCAAATGCGCATCACGGGACCGTGGAAGGCGCCGCTGATCGCCAAGCTCGACGGCGGCAAGCCGGTTTCGGCCCCGATCCCGGCCCCGGCCCCCGTTCCGGCCAACTGAGCCGGTAACCTCGATAGAAAGGCGACACCATGCATACAGTGGCGGCAGTGCAAATGATTTCCTCGCCCTCGGTGGCGGTCAACATCGCCACCGCCGCGCGCCTGGTGCGGGAGGCGGCGGCCGGTGGCGCCGGCCTGGTATTGCTACCCGAATACTGGGCCATCATGGGCCAGAGCGACGGCGACAAGGTGGCCCACGCCGAACGTCCGGGCGAGGGGCCGATCCAGCGATTCATGGCCGACAGCGCGCGCGAGCACGGCGTCTGGCTGATCGGCGGCACCCTGCCCCTGGCCTCGGAACAGGACGGCAAGGTGCTCAACACCACCTTGGTGTACGACCCGCAAGGCCAGGCGGTCGGGCGCTACGACAAGATCCACCTGTTCGGCTTCACCAAGGGCGCCGAATCGTACGACGAGTCGCGCACCATCGTGCCGGGCGCGGCGGTCGGCGGCTTCGAGGCGCCGTTCGGCCGGGTCGGCCTGTCGGTGTGCTACGACCTGCGCTTTCCCGAACTGTACCGCGCCATGGGACCGTGCAACCTGATCGTGGTGCCGGCCGCCTTCACCCACACCACCGGCATGGCGCACTGGGAAGTGTTGCTGCGCGCGCGCGCCATCGAAAACCAGTGTTACGTGCTGGCCGCGGCCCAGGGCGGGCTGCATCCGAACGGGCGCCGCACCTGGGGCCACAGCATGCTGATCGACCCCTGGGGCGAGATCAAGGCGGTGCTGCCGGAGGGCGAGGGCGTGGTCGCCGGCGCCATCGACCTGGCGTTTCTCGACAGCGTGCGCGCCGCGCTGCCCGCCCTGCGCCACCGTACCATGTGAGCGGCGGCCAAGCCCTATACAATAACGTCCATACGCAATCGACCAGAAAGCCCCCATCATGATCCCATTCGAACCCAATCTGTCCACCCTGGCGGTGGCGCGCGACATCCTGCTCACGCCGTTCGGCCTGGACGAAGCCAAGTTGCTCAACGCGCTAGGCACCATGTTCACGCACAAGGTCGACTACGCCGACCTGTACTTCCAGTTCACTAAAAGCGAAGGCTGGAGCCTGGAAGAGGGCATCGTCAAGACCGGCAGTTTTTCGATCGACCAGGGCGTGGGCGTGCGCGCCGTCTCGGGCGACCGCACCGCTTTTGCCTACTCGGACGATATTTCCGAGCGCGCCTTGCTGGAGGCGGCGGCCGCCACCCGCACCATCGGCCGCTCCGGCGCCGGCAAGGTCAAGGTGGCCGGCGCCATGACGGTGCAGGGCGGGCGTTCCCTGTATCTGCCCAACGATCCGCTGGCCTCGCTGGACGCGACCGCCAAGGTCAAGCTGCTGGAGCGGGTCGAGAAGATCGCGCGCGCCAAGGACCCGCGCGTGGTGCAAGTGATGGCTGGCCTGGCTGGTGAATACGACGTGGTGCTGGTGGTGCGCAGCGACGGCGTGCTGGCGGCCGACATCCGGCCCCTGGTGCGGGTCTCGGTGACGGTGATCGCCGAACAGAACGGGCGGCGCGAGATGGGCTCGTCCGGCGGCGGCGGGCGTTACAGCTACGATTACTTCAGCGACGAATTGCTGGAAAAATATGCCAGCGAAGCGGTCAATTCGGCTATCGTCAACCTGGACGCACGGCCGGCCCCGGCCGGTCCGATGACCATCGTGCTGGGACCGGGCTGGCCCGGCGTGCTGCTGCACGAGGCGATCGGCCACGGCTTGGAGGGCGACTTCAACCGCAAGGGCTCGTCGGCCTTTTCCGGCCGCATCGGCGAGCGCGTGGCCGCCAAGGGCGTCACGGTGGTGGACGACGGCACCCTGGCCGACCGCCGTGGTTCGCTCAACATGGACGACGAGGGTAATCCAACCCAGTGCACCACCCTGATCGAGGACGGCATTCTGAAGGGCTATATTCAGGACACCATGAACGCGCGCTTGATGAAGATGCCGGTGACGGGCAACGCGCGGCGCGAATCGTTCGCCCACCTGCCGATGCCGCGCATGACCAACACCTATATGCTGGCCGGCGACAAGGACCCGGAAGAGATTCTGGCCTCGGTCAAGAACGGTCTGTACGCGGTCAATTTCGGCGGCGGCCAGGTCGATATCACGAACGGCAAATTCGTGTTCTCGGCCAGCGAGGCGTATATGATCGAAAACGGCAAGATCACTTATCCGGTCAAGGGCGCGACCCTGATCGGCAACGGGCCGGAGGTGCTGAACCGGGTCTCCATGATCGGCAACGACATGCGCCTCGATTCGGGGGTCGGCGTGTGCGGCAAGGAAGGCCAGAGCGTGCCGGTGGGCGTCGGTCAGCCGACCCTGCGCATCGATGGCGTGACGGTGGGCGGCACCGCCTGATCAACCGCGTCGGCGCGGCACCGCGCGCCGGTCGTCAACACAGCCTGTGGCCTCGCGGTCACAGGCTGTTTTTACGTGGCGCGCCTGAGATAGGCAAGCCGCACTTGGTCGGACCGCCTAGCGATTTCGTATCGTTACATGACCGTGTTTTCACGCGAGCTTCGACTTCGCCTGACAAAACAGCCCGCGACCACCGGGCGCGGGCTGTTGTGCCGACCGTCTGAAACGGCTCCGCTTTAGAACTTATAACGCAGGCCGGCGCTGACAAAGATCCCCAGCGCGCCGTTGTAGTCGAGCGGGTTGTAGCTGGTGGCGCCGTAGGTGAGCGGATCGAGCGGCGCGATCTTGTCGAACAGGTTTTGGATCGTGCCGAACACTTCCACCTTCGGGGTGGCGTTCCAGCGCGCCGTCAAATCGACCGTGGTGAAGGAGGCGATTTTGCAGCCGCCGGGCGCGTCCTCCCCGTTGGCGAAATGGCTGGCGCAGCCTTCCGGATCGTTCTGGAAGTTTTTGTTATCCAGCTTGCCCCGGTAATTCAGGCTGGCCGACACCTTCCACTGCTCGCGTTCCCAGGTCGCGCCCAGGTTGACGCGGTCGTCCGGGGTGCCGATGCAGTTGGTGGCGTCGCAGTTGCCGTGGGTGCCGGCGAAATCCTTCTCGCTGCCGTCCTGCTCGGTGCGCAGCCAGGTGAACAAGTGGGTCCATTTGGCGTCGAAGCTCAGGCTGCCGTAGCCACCCGGCAGCGCGAAGCCGCGCCGCAAGTCCAGGTCCACCCCGCGCACCTTGGTGCTGGCCGAGTTGACGTAGTTGGCCAGCACCGCCGTGATGGCGCCCGGGTCGCCCGGGATGGCGGTGGCGGTGGACGGGTCGCGCGCCACATGGCCGGCCGCGATGGCGTTGGTGGTTTGCTCCTGGTTGATCTCGTTGCGCCGTTTGATTTGCCAAAAGTCGAGCGAGACGCTGGTGCGCGGCAGCGGGTCCCAGATCGCGCCCACGGAGACGCTGCGCGATTTTTCCGGGCTCAGGTCGGGATTGGGCGAGGTGATCACGGCGATCGAGGCCGGGCTGCACGCGGCCGCCACCCCTAGCGCGCAACGCTGGGGATCGGCGGCGGTGGAGAAGGCGGCCAGGCCGCCGACCCCGTTTTCGGCCGCGTTGGGCGCCCTGAAGCCCTTGGCGAAGGTGCCGCGCAAGGCCAGTTCCTTGAGCGGATTCCATTTCGCGCCCACTTTCGGCGTGTAGGCGTTGCCGACGTCGGAAAAGTGGTCGGCGCGCAGGGCGGCCGATAGTTCGACCGTTTTGAGCACCGGCGCCAGCACTTCGGCATACAGCGCCGAGGCGTTGCGCTTGCCGGCATAGGCCGAATAGCCCAGGCCGATGATATTGCCGATCTCGGTGCCGGCGGTGGGCGCCAGCTCGGTGCTCTCGTGGCGGAATTCGGCGCCCAGCGCCAGGCCCAGCGGGCCGCCCGCGAGTTGGCCGAATTCGTGCGAGGCCTTGATGTCGGCTTGCCAGATGCGGGTTTCGGCGTCGTTGGCGATGCGCGGCGCCAGGGCCGCGTACAGGGCGGGCGAATTGAGGCCGGCGTTTTCGCCGATGCGCCACAGGCTACCGGCCGGCAAGGCGGCATAGGCGGCGCTGCGGCGGGCCGCGGCCACGTTGGCCGCGCTCGGGTTGAGCAGGGCGAAGGCGACGTCGCGCTGCAAGTAGCCTTTGCGCTCGTTCGATACCTTGTTCTGCGAGAACAGCAGGGCGCTGTCGAGTTCCCATTGCTTGAAGCTGCCTTTGGCGCCCAGCACCAGGCGCGAGAAGGTCGAGTCGACATCGCTCACGCGCGGCCCCACGTCGGCGGCCAGGTAGCGCAGCCGGGCCGCGCTGCCGAAGTAGGGGTTGTCGGGATGGGCGGCGCCCAGCGCCACGGCGGCGTTGCTGACCGGGCCGCCCGGATAGCCGACCGAACTGCTCACGGCCGACGGGGTGGTGGCGGAGGTCGATTCGCTGCGGTACAGGTTCAGCTCGGAATACAGTTGCAGCGCGGGGTCGAGCTGGTAAGTGAAACGGCCGAACAGGTTCAGGGTGTCTTGCTTGGGCTGGATTTCGCCGTATTGCTGGGCCGCGTCGATCAGGCAGCCGCCGCCCGGATCGCCCTGCGGGTGACTGGTGAAGTTGGCGCAGGCCGCGCCCGGAAATAGGCGGGTGAAGCCGAGCCCGGCCAAGTTGCCGCGGTTGTAGTAGTCGAGCGTGACGGGATTGCGCACATTGCCGTTGATGGCGCTGCCGGCGGCGTTGTTGGTGGTGATGGCGCCGGTGCCGCCCAACGCTTCCTGGGCGCTGAAGCCGTAGTCGCGCAGGTCGCTGCGGCCGATCTGGCGTCGCTCGTCGCGGTCGCGGTTGTCCGCCGCCCCCTTGCGCCCGTATTCCAGGCTGAACAGGGCGTTGTAATGATCGTTGTCGAGGTCGCCGAAGCCGTGGGTCAGCGCGAAGCGGCTGTCGCGCCCGTCGCTGTAGCGCGACTGGCCGTAGCTCACGCGCGCGGTGGTGCCCTGGAAGTCCTTGCGCAAGATCACGTTGACGACGCCGGCGATGGCGTCCGAGCCATACACGGCGGAGGCGCCGTCCTTCAGGATCTCGACCCGTTCGACCGCCTCGGCCGGGATGATGTTGAGGTCGGCGAACACTTTTTGGCCGTCGTCGGCCAAGCCGTAGGGTGCCACGCGCCGGCCGTTGAGCAATACCAGGGTCGAGGACGCGCCCAGGCCGCGCAGTGAAATGCCGGACGCGCCCGAGGCGAAGCCGGAGCCGAAGGTGGTCGGCACCGAACCCTGGTTGTCCACCGCCAGGGTTTGCAACAGTTCGGCCACGGTGCTGCGGCCCGATTTTTCGATGTCGGCCCGGTTCAGAGTCAACACCGCGCTGGCGGTTTCGGCTTGCGCGCGCGGAATGTTGGAGCCGGTCACCACCACCCGCGGCACGGGCGCCGGGGCCGCCTCCTGCGCGCGCGCGGGCATGCTCAGCCATCCCAGCAGCACGGGCGCGCCGGCCAGCGCGCCGCCCAGGACGCGCAAGGCGGCGGGCAGGGGGCGCAACAGCGGACCTAAGGGTGTACCTGGCGTGTTTTCTGTCATATCGATCTCCATGGGTGGGAGCCAAACGGCTCGTGGCGTGGTCGCGGTGTGCTCGTGGTGACGAGCAGACCTTTCAGTCTTGCCCGAATTACAATGCTGACATTGGCGCTAGATCAATACCTGACCGTTTTGGACCGAACTGTGTCGGCGCCGCGACAAGATGCCCATCCACAATATGCTTGCCAAGCGCCCGGGATTGTTGTTATAGTCGAGTCGACTTTTTGCCTATTTGCCACCCGAGGATCTTGCGCATGCGCGGCTTCACGTTTTTTACCGGCCATTTTTACTTTAGCCATTCCAACCCCAAGGCGGTGGAGTAGCGGCCGGTTCACGTAGCAAGCAAGACGCGATCCCAGCAAACCCAGACCAACCGCCTTCGAGGCGGTTTTTTTTACCCCGACTTAGCCCAATTGGAGAACACCATGCCCCGCACCGACGATTTGCGCATACGCGAAATGAAGGAATTGACCCCGCCCTCGCATCTGATCCGCGAATTCGCCTGCACCGAGGCCGCCGCCGCCACCGCCGCCGGCGCGCGCGTGGCGCTGCACCGCATCTTGCACGGCCAGGATGACCGCTTGATGGTGGTGATCGGGCCGTGCTCGATCCATGATCCGAAGGCGGCCATGGAATACGCCCGCCTGCTGGTGCGAGAACGCGCGCGCCTGGGCGGCGAGCTGGAGATCGTGATGCGGGTGTATTTCGAGAAGCCGCGCACCACCGTGGGTTGGAAGGGCATGATCAACGATCCGTATATGGATAACAGTTTCCGCATCAATGACGGTTTACGCATGGCGCGCGAGCTGCTGCGCGACATCAACGAACTGGGGCTGCCGGCCGGCACCGAGTTCCTCGACGTGATCAGCCCGCAGTACATCGCCGACTTGATCAGCTGGGGCGCGATCGGCGCCCGCACCACGGAGTCGCAGGTGCACCGCGAGCTGGCGTCGGGCTTGTCGTGTCCGGTCGGCTTCAAGAACGGCACCGACGGCAACGTCAAGATCGCGGTCGAGGCCATCAAAGCCGCTTCCCAATCCCACCATTTCCTGTCGGTCACCAAGGGCGGCCACTCGGCCATCGTCTCGACCAACGGCAACGAGGATTGCCATGTGATTTTGCGCGGCGGCAAGACCCCGAATTACGACGCGGCCAGCGTTGAGGAAGCCTGCAAGGCGATCGCCGCCCAAGGCTTGGCGGCGCGCTTGATGGTCGACGCCTCGCACGCCAACAGTTCCAAAAAGCCGGAAAACCAGGTGCCGGTGTGCGCCGATATCGCGGCCCAGGTGGCCGGCGGTGACACCCGCATCGTCGGCGTGATGGTGGAGTCGCATCTGGTGGCGGGCCGCCAGGATCTGGTGCCGGGCAAGGAATTGGTGTACGGCCAGTCGGTGACGGATGGCTGCATCGATTGGAGCCAGTCGCTGCGCGTGCTGGACGGCTTGGCCGACGCGGTGCGCCAGCGCCGCCTGCGCGACGACAGCTGAGCTAGCGCATAAAAAAACGGCACCGCGAAGGTGCCGTTTTTGCCAGCGCCGCGGCGCTTAAAAGGTGTAACTGCCGCGCAGGTACAAGGCGCGCCCGATCGGATCGGTGTAGCGCGGATCGTAACCCTGCTGGAACATGGTGCCTTGGTTGGAATACGGCGGTTCCTTGTCGAACAGATTTTTCACGCCGGCCGTCAGGGTCACGCCCTTGAAGCCGGTGTAATTGCCCGACAGGCTCCACAGGCTGTAGGAGCTGACGTCGCGCGCGAACTCGGGATCGACCAAGTTTTGGTCGGTGTATTTGGCCTTGAACGCTTGCGACAAGGTGGCGCTCCAGGCTCCGGCGGCCCAGCTGGCGCTGGCGGTATGCTTCCAGCGGAACACCGGGTTGTTGTCGCCGTAGACGCCGACGTTTTGCGTGAAGACCCCGTCGCGCTCGTTTTGATACTCGTATTTATGGACATAGGTGCCGTCCAGCGAGAACGAGAAGCTGCCGTAACTGGTGCGCGGCCACGCCACGTTGAAGCTGAGGTCGACCCCGTCGGTGTTGACCTTGCCCAGATTCTGGTTCACGTCCAGGATCGCGTTCGGCGAGCCATCCGGATTGCGCAAGAACAGGGCTTGGTATTTGGCGTAATTGTCGAACACCGATTGTTCGGGCAGGGCGCCGATTTTATCCTTGAGCTTAATGTTCCAGTAGTCGAGCGAGACGGTGACATTGCGGGTCGGCTCCAGCACGGCGCCAAACGAGAAGGTCTTCGATTTTTCCGGTTTCAAGTCGGGATTACCGCCTTGCAGCTTGAACTGTTGCAAATCGCAGTCGCGCAGCGGATTGGCGCCCGCCTGCGGCACCCCGCCCGGACACAGGATCGGGTCGTTGTACGCATTGTTGGTATCGTTGCGCGACAGCGGGGCGTTTTTCTCGAACAGGGTCGGCGCCCGGAAGCCGGTGCTGGCCGAACCGCGTATCAGCACGGCGCTGGTGGGTTGGTAGCGCACGCTCAGTTTCGGGTTGGTGGTGTTGCCGACGTCGTTGTAATTGTCGAAACGCGCCGCCAGATTGACTTCCAGTTCCTTGGTGAAAGGCACGTTGAGCTCGGCGAACACGGCTTCGATGTTGCGCGAGCCATCCTTGGACTGGGAACCGGACAGGCCCGAGCTGGCGGCTTGGCTGGCGATGTCGCGGTTGACGTTGAATTCGGCTTCCTCGTGGCGCAGTTCGGTGCCCAGCGCGATCGCCAATTGACCGCCGCCCATGGCCATCAAGTCGCGGCTGGCTTTGGCGTCGATGGTGGTGGTGGTGACCTTGGCGTTTTGCACTTCGCCGCGCAGCGCGGTGCTGGCCAGATAGGCTTTGCCGGCCGCGTTTTGTTCGGCGAAAGGATTGAGGATGCCGTTCGCGACTCCGGCGGCGAAGGAGGCGTCTTGCACATAGCCGCCGGTGAAGTCTTCCGACGATTTGCTGATGGCGTGCGTCAAGCCGCTTTTATAATCCCAGCCGGCCAGCACGCCTTCCAGGCCCAGCAACAGGCGGTCGGCCTTGCCGGTCGAGTCGATCTGGCGCTGACCCGCCTCGAGCGGACGCCAGTTGACCGATAATGGTTGACCGCTCAAGCCGGCCTGGGCCGGCACCCCGCCCGCGTTGCCGGGATAGTAGGGGCTGGTGTTCGGCAAGACCAGGCCGGTTTGCGGCGGCGGCGCCGTGCGCGACACGATCATGTTTTCCGAATGCAGGTATTCGATGGTGGCCAGGTGGTCGGCGCCCAGTTTCAAAGAACCCTTGCCGAAGAACGATACTTGTCGCTGGCGCGGCAAGTCGTCGACTTGGCGGCTGTAATCTTGACGGCAGGTTTTCACGTCGGGATCGGAATTGGGCACCGACAGCGGCGCCAGGCAGCCGCTGGCGTAACCGGGGTTGCCCGTCACGGAAGGAATGATGGCCGGGGCGCCCGGGGTCAGCCCAGGCACGCCCGGATCGAAGAAATTGCCCGGGAAAGTGGTGCCGCTGGTGGCGACCTGGCCATGCTCGGGATGCACGCCGGTGGCGGAAAAGGCTCTTTGCTGCGCGGTCAGCACATCTTGATGATGGTAATCGATCACGCCGAACACATTCCAGCCGTCGGTGTCGAGTTTGCCAGTGCCGCTCGACAAATTGAAGCGCCGCTCGCCGCCGCCGCTGTGTTCGGGATGCACCACTTCGGCCGTGACCGTGGTGGCGTTGACCGCGCGCTTGGTGATGAAGTTGATCACGCCGCCGATGGCGTCGGTGCCGTAGATCGAGGACGCGCCGTCGCGCAGCACTTCGACCCGGTCCAGGGCCGAGATCGGGATGATGTTCAAGTCGACGCTGGCGCCATCGTAGGGATGGTTGGCGATGCGGCGGCCGTTGAGCAGCACCAGGGTCTTGTCGCCGCCCAGGCCGCGCAAGTCGGCGCTGGCTTGGCCGCCCGTGGGCAAGCCGCTGCTATTGCCGCCGATCGCGTTGCCGCTGCCCAGGCCGGCGTTGTTGGACGGGATTTTGCTCAGCACTTCCTGGGCCGTGGTCAAGCCTTGCTTGATGAATTCATCGGCCTTGATCACGGTCAGCGGGTTGGCCGTTTCGGCGGCCAGGCGCTTGATCGAGGAGCCGGTCACTTCCACGCGTTGCATCGGCGCCGTGTCCGCTTCCTGCTGGGCCAGGGCGGGTTGCATCGCGCAACCCAGGCCGACCAGCACGCCGCTGGCGCAGACCAGGCGTATGGAGCGGGATAACACTGTTTCTTTCATCATGTGCGAACTTCCTCAATCGATTGAATATAAAAGGGCGATGGCCAAGGGATGGCGGCTGGCGCGCGTCATATGACGGCGGCATGACATCGATCAGCAACTTCATGTAACCATCGGCAAAAGCGGCTGTCAACGGTGCAAGGTTGTTTGTGCGGTAAAACAACATTGCTGCGAAGCCAATTTGACGCCGCGCAGCAAACGCGCACCACGGCGGCGCAGGAAAGGGCCGGGCCGGGGCGGGCGCACCACGGCGCGCGCCGGCGCGGTGCGCGCCGCGTGCGGGAAAACACTGTCGCCGGCGCCGCCGATGCGTTATCGTTACGCCTCTTTTCGGCCGCTTATCCGCTTGCCGCTAAAAAATGTCGGGCATGAATTTTGCCTAACAATGTTGCCTATTTGCAGCCAATTCGGCCGCACCTGGCGCGCAGCCCTGAATATGAAAGAAAACGCTATGAAGTTCCCTCACCTGCGCGGCGTGTTGCTGCTCGCATGCATCGCCCTGTCACCGTGGAGCGCGCCGGCCGTCGCGGCCGCGCCGCTCAAAGTGCTGCGCTACATCTTGCCGGCCGCCGAAGCCGGCTTCGACCCGGCCATCGTGCGCGACCTGTATTCGAACCATATCAATCAAGCCATTTTCGAGCCCCTGTTCACCTACGAATACCTGGCCCGCCCCGTCAAGCTGATGCCGGCCACGGCCGCCGCCTTGCCGGAAGTGTCGGCCGACGGCCTGACTTACACCATCAAACTCAAACGCGGCATCCGCTTCACGCCCGACCCGGCTTTCGGTGGCAAGCCGCGCGAGTTGACCATGGCCGACTACCTGTTTTCCTGGAAGCGCCTGTTCGATCCCAAGCTGGCCTCGCCGCACACCTGGCTGCTCGAAGGCAAGGTGGAAGGGCTGGACCAATTGGCCAAGGACGCCAAAAACGCGCCTTTTAATTACGACAAGCCGATTTCGGGCTTCACCTTGCTCGACCCCTACACCCTGCGCATCAAGCTGACCCGGCCCGATTTCAATCTGGGCATGATCCTGGCGTATGAGCCGACGGCGGCGGTGGCGCGCGAAGTGGTGCAGCGTTATGGCGACAGCAAGGGGGAAGTGTCGTCCAACCCGGTCGGCACCGGCTATTACAAATTAAACCAATGGGTGCGGGGCAGTCGCATGGTGCTCGACAAAAACACCGAGCACTTGCCGGAAGTATGGGATTTCCAACCCAGCGACGACCCGGACGACGCGCGCATCGTGCGCCAGATGAAAGGTAAGTCAATTCCGCAGATCGACCGTATCGATGTCACCGTGCAAGTGGAAGACCAATCGCGCTGGCTCGCCTTCCAAAGCGGCGACGCCGACCTGTTTTGGCTGGACGGCCCGCTCGCGCCCAAGGCCATGGGCAGCGACGGCAAGTTGCGCCCGGAAATGCTGGCCAAGGGCGTGCAATTGTCGCGCATCGTCGATCCCGAGATCGAGTATTACTACTGGAATATGGAAGACCCGGTGCTGGGCGGCTTTTCCAAGGAAAAGATCGCCTTGCGGCGCGCCATCGCCATGGCTTACAACGTGGACGAGGAAATCCGCCTGGTGTGGAACGGCCAGGCCGAGCGCTTGCAATATCCGGTCCCGCCCGGGGTGGTCGGTTACGACCCGCATTACAAAAGCGCGTTGCAATACGATCCCGTGCTGGCCAACAAGCTGCTTGACAAGTTCGGCTACAAGAAGGGCGCCGACGGCTGGCGCACCCTGCCCGACGGCAAGCCGCTGCTGGTGCGCTACGCTTCGCGCAACGAGGCCAGCGGCGTGTTGATGGCCGAGCTGTGGCGCAAGACCTATACCTCGATCGGCATCCGCATGGAAAACGACCGCTTCATCTTCGCCGACATCTTGAAGATGGAACGCCAGTGCAAGCTGCAAACGCGCAACGCGCCCTGGCTGGCCGACTATCCGGACGGCGACAATTTCATGCAATTGTTTTACGGGCCGAACACGCACCAGAACAACAACGGTTGCTATCAGGACGAGCAGTACGATACATGGTTCGTCGCCAGCCAGAAATTGCGCGACGGCCCGGAGCGCGATCAGCTCTACCGCCAGATGGCGCGCCGGCTGGAAGTGACGGGCGGCGCCTTGATCGGCCTGGGCCGTTACCGCAACATGCTGGCCCAGCGCAATGTGCTGGGCTACAAAAAACACCCGATCCTGTTCCAGGACTGGGCCAATATCGACATCGAACCGGCCAAGTAAGCCCGAGGATCACCCATGCTTGCTTTTATCTTGCGCCGCCTGTGGCAAATGCTGCCCACCATGTTGGGGGTGGTGTTGCTGGTGTTTATACTGTTTAACTGGGTCGGCGGCGATCCCGCCTATGTGTTGGCCGGCAAAATCTCGAACGCCGAAAGTATCGCCAATATCCGCCGCCAACTGGGGGTCGATCAGCCGTATTATATTCAGCTGGCCATCTTCCTCAAACAAATCGTCACCTTCGACTTCGGCCAGAGCTGGAGCACCGGCGAGGCCGTCTCCAGCATCATCGGCACGCGCCTGGGGCCGTCGCTGACGGTGCTCATTCCGCTCACCATCCTGGAAACGTTTTTCGGCGTGGCGCTGGCGCTGGCGATCGCCTTCGTGCGCGGCTCGCTGACCGACCGCGCCGTGATGATCGCCTGCACGGTCGGCATGTCGATCAGCATTTTGGTGTATATCATCGTGTTCCAGTACGGCTTGGCGTATCAACTGGGCTTGTTTCCGGTGCAAGGCTGGGGCAATAGTTTCTGGGAAAACTTGCTGCGTTACGCCACCTTGCCGATCCTGATCGGCTTGGCCGTTTCCATCGCGCCCACCTTGCGCCTGTTCCGCAGCTTCGTGCTGGACGAGGCCAACCAGGATTATGTGCGCACCGCGCGCGCCAAGGGCTTGAGCGAGCGCCGCATCATGTGGGTGCACGTGCTGCGCAACGCCGCCATTCCCATCATCACTTACGTCATGTCCAATCTGCCGGCCCTGCTGATCGGCGCCTTCCTGCTGGAACGTTTCTTCGGCATCCCCGGCATCGGGCGCGAAGTGATTCTGGCCGTCGAACGCAGCGATTTTCCGGTGATCAAGGCGATCACGGTCTACGTCGCCGTCGCCACCATGGTGTTCAATCTGCTGACCGACTTGCTGTACGCAGCCGTCGATCCGCGCGTGAAATTGAAGTAAGGATCAACATGACACCTCAGCACGCCTCACCCGGCTTGTGGGCGCTCGCCTGGCGCCGCCTGCGCGCCGACCGCATCGCCATGGTCTCGCTGACCATCGTGGCGCTCTTTTTACTGACCCTGGTGTTGTCGGCCAGCGGCTTGATCGTGGCCGACTGGGAGGATGAAGTGGCTGTCAGTTACGCGCCGCCCGGCTTCACCGGCGCCGCCGCCGTGGCCTTGGCCGGGTCGGCGCCCGCCGCGGGCGGGGTCGCCAACCTGGCCAGCGCCGTCAATGTGCTCGATCCGCTGGCGGCCGAGATCGCCGAACTGAACGCGCAACTGGGCCGCGCCGGCCACGCCGATGGCGCGCCGCTGGACATGTATGGCGTGGCCGACCCGCTGGCGGCCGAAATGGGCGAGCTGGGCGCCGGCCGGGCCGCCGTCGGGCCGGCCGCGGCCAAGCGCGCCAGCTTGCCGTTCGGGGCCGATAAATGGGGTCACGATGTGCTCAAGAAAACCATCAAGGGCGCCGAAACCTCGGTCGTGGTGGGACTGGTGTCGGCCTTGCTGGCGGTCGGCCTGGGCACCGTGTTCGGCGCGTTTTCCGGCTATTTCGGCGGTCGGGTCGACGATTTCTTCAACTGGTTTTACAGCATTTTCACCGCCATTCCCTCGATCTTGATGATCTTGGCGGTGGGCGCCGTGTTGCAGGAAAAAGGCGTGCTGACCATCGTGCTGATCCTGGGCTTGACCGGCTGGACCGGCCCCTACCGCCTGATCCGGGCCGAATACATCAAGCACAAGGCGCGCGAATACGTGATGGCGGCCGACGCCATCGGCGCCTCGCATTGGCGCAAGATGTTTTCGCACATTTTCCCCAATGTCAGCCACGTGGCCCTGGTGCAAATGTCGATCCTGGTGGTCGGCTTCATCAAAGCCGAGGTGATCTTGAGCTTTCTCGGCTTCGGGGTGCCGGTCGGCGTGGTGTCCTGGGGCAGCATGCTCAACGAGGCGCGCAACGAATTGGTGCTGGGAATCTGGTGGCAATTGACGGCCGCCGCCATCGGCATGTCGGTGCTGGTGACCGCGTTTTCGCTGCTGGCCGACGCCATGCGCGACGCGCTCGACCCCAAAGTGAAATAGGAGCGGCCATGAAGCCTAACGTGCAAGAACATTTATTGGAAGTGCGCGATCTGCGCGTCACCTTCCGGCTCGACAAGCATGCCACCTTCGAGGCGGTCAAGTCGATTTCCTTCGACGTGCCGCGCAACGCCACCGTGGCCCTGGTGGGCGAATCGGGCAGTGGCAAGTCGGTCAGTTCGCTGGCGGTGATGGGCCTGCTGCCGGCCAACACCACCTTGATCGATCCGGCCGGCAGCATCCGTTTCGCCGGCCGGGAATTGCTGACCATGCCGGGCGCCGAGCGGCGCGCCATGTGCGGCAAGGATATCTCGATGATTTTCCAGGAGCCGATGTCCTCGCTCAATCCGGTGTTGACGGTCGGCTACCAGATCGGCGAGGTGCTGCGTCAGCACATGGGCATGAACCGGCAACAGGCGCGCGCGCGCAGCCTGGCCTTGCTGGAAGAGGTGGGCTTGCCCGATCCGCAAGCCAAGCTGGATGCGTATCCCAGCCAAATGTCGGGCGGCCAGCAGCAGCGCGTGATGATCGCCATGGCGATCGCTTGCGAACCGAAGTTGCTGATCGCCGACGAGCCGACCACGGCGCTGGACGTGACGATCCAAAAGCAAATCATGGAATTGATCGCCGCGCTGCAAAAAAAGCATGCCATGTCGGTGCTGTTTATCACCCATGACCTGGCGCTGGTGGGCGAGATCGCCGACCACGTGATCGTCATGCGCCACGGCGAGGTGCGCGAAACCGGTCCGGTGGCCGCCGTGTTCGCCCAACCGCAAGACCCGTACACCCAGGCCCTGCTGCATTGCCGGCCCTCGCTCGACAGCCGGCCCTGGCGCTTGCCGGTGATCGACGACTATATTCAGGGCAAGGCCGGCCCCGCGATCGAGCAGCGCCAGCGCAGCCGCGGGTATGCCGCGCCCGGCGCCGGCGCGGACGATTTGCTGGTGGTCGACAAGCTGTGCAAAAGCTTCTATCTGCGCGACGGCTTGTTCCGCAAGCGCGAGTTTCAATGCGTCAAGGATGTCTCGTTCACCCTGCCGCGCGGCAAAACCCTGGGCGTGGTGGGCGAATCCGGCTCGGGCAAGACCACGGTCGGCTTGACCCTGCTGCGCCTGCATCAAGCCAGCGGCGGCAGCGCCGTGTTCGAGGGCAAGGACTTGATGGCCATGTCGGCGCGCGAGTATCAACCCTACAAGCGGCGCATCCAAATCATTTTCCAAAACCCTTACGCCTCGCTCAACCCGCGTTTCACGGTGGGCCAGATCTTGATGGAGCCGATGCGCATCCACCGCATCGGCGCCGACGACGCCGAGCGCAGCACGCACGCGTATTGGCTCTTGGAAAAAGTCGGCTTGCCGGCGCATGCGTTTCATCGCTACCCGCATGAGTTTTCCGGCGGCCAGCGGCAGCGCATCGCCATCGCGCGCTGCCTGACCATGCGCCCGGAAATCCTGGTGTGCGACGAATCGGTGTCCGCGCTGGACGTGTCGGTGCAAGCCCAGGTGTTGAATCTATTGCAGGATTTGCAGGACGAGTTCGGCATGAGCTATCTCTTCATCTCGCACGATTTGTCGGTGGTGAAGTACATGGCCGATCAAGTCATGGTGATGCACCAGGGCAGGGTGGTGGAGCTGGCCGATTCGGACCAGTTGTACCGCCAGCCGGAACATCCCTACACCCGGGCCTTGCTCGCCGCCATTCCGCGCGGGGTGCCGGCCTGACCGTGTCAAGCGGCCGTGGCGCCGGACGCGCCACGGCCGCTTGACGCTTTTACGATAAGATAGCGC
>JAYVUV010000236.1:0-6384 GCA_043787615.1 Janthinobacterium sp.
TGCACCTGCCGCCGCCGCACTTTCGGCCGGACCTGGCCTACGCCGGCGCTTATGGCGACGGCAGCGGCCACGCGGCGCGCCGCCGCATCGCATTGGAGCTGGCGCGGCGCACCGGCCTGACGCTGGTGTCCGATTGGCCGATGCCGGTGCTCGGAGTGGACTGCTATGTAATGGAGGCGAGCGGCGACACGCAGCCGGCGCGCGCGCTCGAACAATTGGCGCTGGACGAGCGGGTCGAATGGGCACAGCCCCTGGCCAGCTTCCGGGCGCTGGAAAACCGTCCCGCCGACCCGGCCGTGGCCGCCGCCGTGGCGCCGGGTCCGGGTCCCGCTCCCGCTCCCGCTCCGGCTCCGGGTCCCGTTCCCGCTCCCGCCGCGCCGGCCCGCGCCGCCGAAGGACGCGAGGGCGCCCACGATCCGCTGTACGCGATCCAGCCCGGCGCCAAGTTCTGGCATCTGGCCGAACTGCACCAGCGCGCCACCGGCCGCAACGTGCGGGTGGCGGTGGTCGATAGCGGAATCGAGGACCAGCATCCCGACCTGGCCGGCCAGGTCGTCGTCAAGGAAAACTTCGTCGACGCTTCCGCCTACGCGGCCGAAAGCCACGGCACGGCGGTGGCCGGCATCATCGCGGCCAAGGCCGGCAACGGGATCGGGGTCGAGGGCGTGGCCCCGAACGCGCGGCTGCTGGCCTTGCGCGCCTGCTGGGAAGTGGCCGACCGCGGCACCCGCTGCGACAGCTTCAGCCTGGGCAAGGCGCTCAATTTCGCCTTGATGCAAAAGGCCCAGGTGATCAACATGAGCTTGAGCGGACCGCAGGACGTGCTGCTGCAACGCTTGATCGACGTGGCGCTGGCGCGTGGCGTGAGCGTGGTGGGCGCGGTCGATCCGGCCGTCGCCGGCGGCGGCTTCCCGGCCTCCCACCCCGGCGTGATCGCTGCCGCCGACCGCGCCGATCAAGGCGCCGGCCTCGATCCGGTGCTGGCGCCCGGATTGGATATTCCCAGCACGGCGCCGGGCGGGCGTTGGTCGCTGTTTAGCGGCACCTCGTTCGCCGCCGCCCACGTTTCGGCCATGGCCGCCTTGTTGACCGAGCTGCGGCCGGCGGCGCCGCTACGGCGCGACGGCTTCGTGGCGGTGGCGGCGGCCGGCGGCAGGGGCGCGGGCGCCCTGGACGCCTGCGCCAGCGTGGCGCGCGCCGCCGCCGATTGCGTGTGCGCTTGCCGCCCCATCATGGCGTCGAAAGCGAATCCGTCGCCATGAGTGAATGACGGTCGTCGCGCTGCGCCGCACGCTGGCGCTTCTCCTATTGCTGCAATCTGGGGCCGGGTCGGCTCAGATCAGCGCCACCGCGTCGGTCGTGTCGGATTACCGCGTGCGCGGCGTCTCGCTCAGCGATGGCCGGCCCGAGCCGCAATTGACCGTCGCTTACGATCATCCGCAAGGCTGGTACGGCGGCGTGTTCGCTTCCGGCGCGGAGTTGCGCGGCCTGGGACACGGCAGCCATGTGATGGCATATGGCGGCTTCGCGCGTGCGCTGCGGCCGGGCTTGAGCTGGGAAGCGGGTCTGAGCCGCTCCTTTTACCCCGGCGCGTCGGAGTACAACTATGACGAGGGCTTCGTCGGTTTGGCGGGCGACCAGATGAGCGCCAGGCTCAGTTATGCGCCCGATTATTACGGCTACGGTAGCCGTACCTGGTACGCCGAGTTCAATGGCGGCTTCCGCCTGGCCGAGCGCCTGAACTTCAGCGGCCATGCGGGCCTGCGTCATGCGTCGGCCAGCGAGTGGCAGACCGGCCCGGCGCTGCGGGCCGATGCGCGCCTCGGCTTGAACTACGCGCTGGGACAATGGAAGTGGCAGCTGGCTTGGGTGGTGGCCCAGCGGCGCCGGGTGCAGGCCCAATATGGCGACGGCACCAGTGCGCACGCGGTCACGCTGGGCGCGGACCACGAATTTTAAACATCGGCCTGCGCCGGCTCTGGTAGTGCGTCGCGGGCGAACATCGGCACGTAGGCGGCCACCGCCCGCGGGTCGGCGTTGGCGCGCCAGTGCGCCACTTTCCTCGCCGTCCATTGATCGGATAGACCTTGCGGATAGACCTTGGCCGCCCATGGCGCGCAGCGCCGCCGTGCGTCGTCGGCCAGCGTCACGTGGCGCAAGTCATCCAGCGTGGCTCGGTCGGCGCCCATGCCGGTCGGTGGTGGCGGCGCCAGGAGCGCCGCCCGCCTGACGCGCAGCCCCGGCATGCAGCGCACCAGACAGCTCATCGAGTGGCCGACGATGCTGAAGCCGGGCATGGCGAGCCGGTCGGCAAGGCCGGCACGTCGCTTGCCGCCTCGGTCGGAGTGAACTCGCCGGGACTGTCGATCGAGCGGCCTTAAGCGCGCAGATCGGCGAAAAGCCAGGTCAGTCCTGTCGTGTCCAGGTAGGGCGGGGCGCCGTCCCTGGTCGAGGTGTCGCCCAGCCAGTCGTTCAGGACGATGACCGCGCGCGGGCCGGAACCGGTGCCCGGTAGGCGATCATAAGGCGGCTCCAGGTTCAGCGCTTCACTGGATCGGCGGATGGCTCACGTGCACGTTGTGGAACTGAAGCGCGGCCAGGTTGGCGTAAATGCCGCCCAGCGCGACCAGGGTGGCGTGGGTGCCGGTTTCGACGATCTTGCCGTCTTCCATGACGATGATGCGGTCGGCCCGCTGCACCGTGGCTAGGCGGTGCGCGATGATGACGGTGGTGCGCCCGACCATGGCCGCCTCCAGCGCCTTTTGCACCAGCCGTTCCGATTCGGCGTCGAGCGCGCTGGTGGCTTCGTCGAGCAGCAGCAGCGGCGGGTTTTTCAGCAGCGCGCGCGCGATGGCGATGCGCTGGCGTTGGCCGCCCGACAGGCGCACGCCGCGCTCGCCCAGGAAGGATTTGTACCCCTGCGGCAGGCGTTCGATGAATTCGTGCGCGGCGGCCAGCTTGGCGGCGGCGATCACGTCGGCGTCGCTGGCGCCGGCGCGGCCGTAGCGGATGTTTTCCATCGCGTCGGCCGAAAAGATCACGGTGTCTTGCGGCACGATGCCGATCGCGTCGCGCAAGGTGTGCAGATCGAGCGCGGTGATGTCGACGCCATCGAGCTTGATCACGCCGCGCTGCGGGTCGTAGAAGCGCAGGAACAGCTGGAACAGGGTGGTCTTGCCGGCGCCGGAAGGGCCGACCACGGCCACCGTCTCGCCCGGCTTGATGTCGAGCGTGAGCTGGTCCAGGGCCGCCGTGTCGGGCCGCGACGGGTAGGAAAAGGCGATGTCGGTCAAGCTGAGCGCGGCGCCGTTGGCGGCGCGCGGCGGCAGCGGCAGCGGCAGCGCCGGAGACTGGATATCCGATTGCACCGCCATCAATTCGAGCAGGCGTTCGGTGGCGCCGGCCGCGCGCTGGGCCTCGCCCATCACTTCGGACAGAGCGCCGATGGCGCCGGCCACGATGGAGGCATACAAGATGAACTGGCCGAGGTCGCCGCCGGTCATCGTCCCTTCCAACACCGCGTGCGCGCCCAGCCACAGCACGAACACGATGGTGCCGAAGATGAGCAGGATGGCGATCATGGTCAGCAGCGCGCGCGCGCGGATGCGCCGCATGGCGGTCTGGAACGCGCTTTCGACCGAGGCGCCGAAGCGGTTCGATTCGATTTTTTCGTGGGTGAAGGCTTGCACGGTCGGCATCGCGTTGAGGATTTCACCGGCCATGGCCGAGGCGTCGGCGATGCGGTCCTGCGAGTCGCGCGACAGGCTGCGCACGCGCCGGCCGAACAGCACGATCGGCACCACCGTGAGCACCAGCAGGCCGATGATGATGGACGACAGTTTGGGGCTGGTCACGAACAGCATCGCCAGCCCGCCGATAAACAGCAGCACATTACGCAGCGCCATCGAGATGCTGGTGCCGACCACGGCCTGGATCAGGGTGGTGTCGGTGGTGATGCGCGAGAGCACCTCGCCAGTCTGGGTGGTCTCGAAAAACTGCGGGCTTTGCGTGACCACGTGGCGGTACACGGCGCTGCGGATGTCGGCCGTGACGCGTTCGCCCAGCCAGGACACGGTGTAGAAGCGCGCCGCCGTGGCCAGGGCCAGCACCGAGGCCACCCCGAACAGGGCCAGGAACACCAGGTCCACGTGCTTGATGCTTTTGGCGCCGGCCGAGGCGCCGAAACCGAGGTCGATCATCTGCTTGAAGGCGTAGGGAATGGCCAGGGTGGAGGCGGCCGCCACCACCAGCGCGATGCCGGCCAGGAGGAACTGGCGGCGGTAGGGCAGCAGGAAGGGCAGTAAACCCTTGAACGCGGCCAGGCTGCCTTTTTTGGCTTGCCGGGCTTCCGGTGCCGCCTGCGAAGGCTGGGCCGCGCCGCCGGCTGCGGCGCTGGTGTGATCGATGCTCATCTGGCTATTGGTCATGTGGTGGACAGTATTCAGTATTATTAGTGGTCAGCGTGTTCAAAATTTCATCGGCTTGTCGTAGCCCGTCATTTCCAGATAGGCGCGGCCGGCCGGCTTGCCGTCGCGGCTCACCCGCACCGCGCCTTCCCAATACACCGCGCCGGTCGAGCGGCGCGAATCGAGTTCCTGATCCGGCTGCAAGGGCGTCAGGTTCCAGGTCGTGTCGCCGGTGAGCAGCTCGGTGGCGACAGGGTATTCGGTGTTGGTGCGCGGCGAACGCCAGAGCGATCGCGCGCGAAAATTGACCTGCTCCGGCGCGTACTGCGTGATCTTACCCGATGCGTCGCGCCATGTGGCGTGGGACCACAGTTTAGCACCTGTCTTGCCGCGCACCTGGAACGCCATCAGGGCGCCGCCGTCGTCCAGATTGGCGCCGACCCAGTTCCAGCCGCTGGCGTCGGCGTCGAGCACGCGGTCGGACCATTCGTGATCGAGCCAGGCCACGCCGCCGACCGTTTCGGCGGCCCCGCCGGCGCGGGTCAGGCTGCCGCTGGCGGTCAGCTGCGGCTCGCTGTAATAGTAGCTGGCCTGGCCCGGGCGCGGTCCCTTGCGTGAATAACCGCCTTCGCCTTGCAGCAGCGGCGGTTGGGTGGGCTTCAAGTCCAGCGTGAGGACGAACTCGCGCGTGACCACGCTGGCCTGGTAGGCGCCGTTGGCGGCGCGCCGCAAATGCCAGTCGTCGAGTTGGACGTCGGTGTCGCCCACCTTGGCGTAGGCCAGGCCGAAGCCTTCGCGCGCGCTGCGCTGGTCGTGCAGCAGCTTGCCAACTGACGGGTCGGACAGCGCGGCGTGGCCGATGATCAGCTGCTTGGGCGCGAAGGCGCTCGGATTGGCCGGATCGTGCTCGGTGGCGCTGCGGAAAAAGGTGAGTTGAAAGCCCAATTGCTTGCCGGCCTTGGTGCTCAGCCAGCCGGTCGCGTACCACCATTCGGTGCGGTAGGCGGGATGGGCGCCGAAGTCGGTGGGCAGGCGCAGGGTTTGGCCGGCCGGCAGCGGCGTGACGGCGGCGAACGTAGGCGGGGCTGAAAACGCGGCGGGCGCGCACAGCGCGCAGGCCAGCGCCACCATCCCTGTGGCGATAAAACGCGGTGAAGCCATTACCAATCCTCTCTGACGGCGCGGATCGGGCCGCCGGACAAGGCGTGGCGGCCGGCCACCAGCGCGGTGACGGCGGCCGCCGCCAACAGCGCCGTCGCCACGCCGGCCAGCAGGGGCCAAGGTACATGCAGTTGCATGGACCAATGGAACGATTGCGGGTTGACGACGAAGACCAGGATCAGGCTGATGACCCAGCCCAGCGCGAAGCCGGTGACGATGCCGAGCGCCGTCAGGGCGCCGCCCTCCAGCGCCAAAATGGCCAGGATCTGGCGCCGGGTCACGCCGATATGGCGCAGCATGCCGAATTCCTTGGCCCGCGCCAGGGTCTGGGCCGAGAAGGTGGCGGCCACCCCGAACAAGCCGATGACGATGGCGATCGCCTCCAGCAGGTAGGTGACGGCGAAGCTGCGGTCGAAAATTTTCAAGCTCAGCGCGCGGATGTCGGACGGCTCGGTCACCTCCAGCGCGGCGCCGAAGGGCAGGCCGGCCAGCCGCTTGCGCACGGCGGCGGCGCTGGCGCCCGGCGCCAGCCAGAACGCCGCGCTGGCGACGTCCAGGTCGCCGGTCAGCGCGCGGTAGTCGTCCAGCCCGATCTGCACCGAGCCGCTTTGGCGCGCGTAGTCGCGCCACACGCCGGCCACGAAAAAGGTGTGCGGCTTGCCGTTCAGCGGCAGCGTCAGGCGCGCGCCGGGGCCGCTGCCGTACAGGTCGACCATGGCCTCCGACACCCAGGCCGGCCGGCTGCCGGGCGGCGGCGCCAGACTGGGGCCGGCCAGGGCCAGCGAGCGGCCCGGATCGGCGCGGTCGATGGCGCCGG
>JAYVUV010000237.1:0-6050 GCA_043787615.1 Janthinobacterium sp.
CCCAGGTCGTACTTGGCGCCGATTTCCTTTTGCTTCGATTTATAGGGGGCGAAGGTTTCGCCCACGTTGGTCACGCCGGTGCCGGCCGCGACCGCGCCCTGCTGCAAGCCCTCGATGTAGTTGGCGTACAGCGACAGATTACTGAATGGTTTGTAGACCAGACCCGCCATCGGGGTGGTGGCGCTCTGGTCGTAGCGCGAACCCTCGGCGCCAGTGGTGTAGTCGTAGCTGAAATCCTTGATGGTTTGACGCCGCGCGCCCAGGGTCAGCAAGACGGTGTCGCCGGCCATGGACAACGTATCGGCCACGGCGTAGCTGGACAAGATGCTTTTATGCGTGACCAGGGGATCGGACAATTTGCCGCCGACAAAGAAGTCGGCCACCGGCGCGGCGCTCTCGACGGGCCGGTAGATATTGGTCTGGAACGGGGTCAGGAAATTGCTCATGGCGTAGGCGTTGCGCGATTCCAGACGGAAGCCGGAGACGGTGGCGCTCACGCTGTGGCCGACGGCGCCGGTGCGCAGCTTGCCGCGCACGCCGATTTCGGCGGTGCGCACCGCATCTTCGCGTTGGTTGTCGAAGCGGTACATGGTGGCGTCGCCGTTGGCGTTATTGACCGTGGGCGAGGCCAGCACGTTCGATTCATCGCCACGGCGCGCGCCCAGGGCGGCCCAGGCCACCACGTCCCGGCCCAGGTCCCATTCGCCGCGCAGGGTGCCGAAGGTGTCGCGTTCGTTGGAGCGTGTCCACGACTGGGCGAAATTGGCGCCGGCGTCGGGCGCGGCCGGAATGGCGATGCCGTCGGCGGCCGTCACGCTGGGGCGGGCCGCGCTCAGTTTGTGGTCTTGGTAGCCGATGTCGGCCGACAGGCGGACATCGCGGCCACGGTAATCCATGCCGGCCGAGAACACGCTCAAAGTACGTTTTTCGCCGTCCACGCCGGTCTCGCCGTCGCGTCGCACGGCATTGATCCGGATGCCGGTGTTGTTGTCGGGACCGAAACGGCGGCCGATATCGAGCGCGACGACGCCCTGGCCGCCGGTTTGCAGGCCCACGGTCGCTTCGGTCAGCGCGGTGTTGCTGGCCCGTTTGGGCAACAGATTGATGGCGCCGCCCACGCCGCCGCCGCCGGGCGCGGCGCCGTTGATGAAGGTATTGGCGCCACGGAACACTTCGACCCGCTCGAGCAGCTCGGTGGCCACGAATTGACGCGGCAGCAAGCCGTACAAGCCGTTGTAGCCCACGTCGTCCGAATTGACGGCGAAGCCGCGGATCACGTACAGCTCTTGATAATTACCGAAACCGCGCGAGATGCGCACCGAGGGATCGTTTTGCAGCACGTCGGCCACGCTGCGGGCTTGTTGATCCTGAATCAAGGCCTGGGTGTAATTGAGGCTGTTAAACGGGGCGTCCATCACGCTGACATTGCCCAGCAAACCGAGCCGGCCGCCGCGCGCCACCTGGCCGCCCGCGTAGGCGCCGGGCAAACCGGCGGCCGAGGCGTCGGCCGAGGCACTGACGGTGACGGTCGGGACGGCCGCGCCATCGGCGGCGCCGTTGTCGGACGGGGCGTCCAGGCCGGCGCGGGCGGCGCCGCTCAACGCCAACATGGCGGCCAGGGCGAGCGGGTGCGGTTTGAATTGGAATGCGTGCATGTTGAACAACCTAATTGGTAATGAGAACGATTTGCATTATAGCGAGGCTTGTTGTGTCTGGCTAGTAAATGAGATTGATTTGCATTATCATCATGCATCGCGTGGGGCCGTCCCGTCGCCTGGAACCGATTCATGACACCGACCACCATCCGCCGCTGGGCCTGGATACACAAATGGAGCAGCCTGGTCTGCACCGGCTTCATGTTGCTGCTGTGCCTGACCGGCTTGCCGCTGATCTTTCATCATCAGCTCGACGATTGGCTCGGCAAGGTGGTGCGGGCGCCGGCCATGCCGGCCGACACGCCGCGCGCCGACGTGGACCGGGTGATCGCCGCCGGCCTGGCCTTGTACCCGAACAAGGTGATGCAATACATGTCGCGCGAGATCGACGAGGACCGCATCTGGAACCTGACCTTGGGCGACAGCATTCTCGACCCCGCCTTCACCTCGATCGCGGTCGACGCGCGCACCGCCACGGTGCTGGCCGAACCGAGGTTCGAGGGCAGCTTCATGTATTACATGTTCCGCCTGCATGTGGACTTGTTCGCCGGCTTGCCCGGCAAGCTGTTTCTCGGTTTGATGGGGTTGCTACTGCTGGTGGCCATCGTCTCCGGGGTAGCCTTGTACGCGCCCTTCATGCGCAAGCTCGAGTTCGGCAGCGTGCGGCGCACGCGCAACGCGCGCGTGGCCTGGCTGGACGTGCATAATCTGCTGGGCGTGGTGACCCTGGTGTGGGCGCTGGTGGTGGGCGCCACCGGGATGATCAATACCTGGGCCGATTTGGTGCTGAAATATTGGCAATCCGACCAGATGGCGCAAATGGTGGCGCCCTACAAGAACTTGCCGGCGCCGACCAAGCTGGCTTCCCTGCGGCGCGCCCTGAGCGCGGCCCAGTCCCTGGAGCCGGACATGAACGTGGGCTTCATCGCCTGGCCCGGCACGGCCTTCGCCAGCCCGCATCATTACGGTATTTTCATGCGTGGGCGGGAACCGCTCACGGCGCGGCTGTATCAACCGGTGCTGGTGGACGCCCAAAGCGGCGCGGTGAGCGACAGCCGCCGCTTGCCATGGTATCTGGCCGGGCTGTTGATCTCGCAACCCTTGCATTTTGGCGATTACGGCGGTTTGGGCATGCAAATCGTGTGGGCCGTGCTCGACCTGGTCACCATCGTGGTGCTGGGCAGCGGCTTGTATTTATGGATCAAGCGCGGCCGCAAGGCGGCGGGCGGGCCGGAACCGGCCCGGGCCGGCGGGCGCGCGTGAAGGCGTGTCAGGCGTGTCAGGCGCGCCAGGCGCGGCGCGCTTTTTGGCGCATGTGGAGCTGGCCGGCGGCGCTGGGCGGGCTGACCCTGATCGGCTTGGTCGCGGCCCTGGTCGGCGACGGCTGGTGGGACTGGCTTTCGGTGCTGGCCTTGTCGACCCCGCTTGTGGCGGCGGCCTGGTTCGGCCGGCGCCGGCCTTAAACTGGCAAGGCGCAAGCGGCGCCGCGTCGTCCGCTCAAGGCTGGTCGGTGTTGAATTGCTGGGCCAGGGTTTGCAGGGGCGCGCCGGCCAAGCCGCCCGCGTTGATGTTGGCCGGCAGCGGCACCCGCACCGGTTTGCTGCTCATGTTCGAGGAAGACAGCACATTGCTGGTGGCCTCAGGCGCGGCGTCCCAGACCGGGTCGTCGATGCCCTCGAACACGGCCTTGAGTTGATGTCCCCAGCAATTACGTATCATCTGGAAGTATTGATTGCTTTCATCGATGGTGACGAAACGCGACACGCTCAGGCTGTCGGCTTGGTAGACCAGCAAGTCGAGCGGCAAGCCGACCGAGATGTTCGAGCGCAGGGTGGAATCCATCGAGATCAGCGCGCATTTTGCGGCCTCGTCGAGCGGGGTGGCCAGGCTCACCACCCGGTCCAGGATAGGCTTGCCGTACTTGGCCTCGCCGATCTGGAAATACGTGTTGTCGTTGTTCGACTCGATGAAGTTGCCGGCCGAATAAACGTGGAACAGGCGGCAGCGCTCGCCCTTGATCTGGCCGCCGAAAATGATGCTGACGTTAAAGTCGATGCCGAACTCGCCCAGCGCCCTGGCGTCGCGCTGGTGCACGGTG
This sequence comes from Janthinobacterium sp., assembly GCA_043787615.1. Lineage (GTDB taxonomy): Bacteria > Pseudomonadota > Gammaproteobacteria > Burkholderiales > Burkholderiaceae_D > Janthinobacterium. Next base: position 3,754 of record JAYVUV010000237.1, read on the forward strand.
CGCACGGCCTCGCCCAGGATGCGGGCGGCCTCGTACATAGTGGGCGCGTTCCAGACGCTGCGCCCGTCCTGGCCCACATGGTCGCTCACCAATTGGACGATCGATTGCGAGATCGACAGATTGCCGGCCGTCATCAGGACCATCATGCGCTCGCCCGCGTTCTCGAACACGGTCATCTTGCGAAACGTGCCGACCTGGTCGACACCGGCGTTGGTGCGTGAATCGGAAAGAAACACCAGCCCGGCGTCCAGGCGCAAACCTATGCAGTAAGTCATTGTGCAAAGTGTCGGATCAAAACGAGATTTTACACCACGCAACTACGCGCCTTCTAAAATCGGCACGATTTGCACATCCACCCCCAGGTGTTCCTCGCCGCCGCCACGGCGCATGCCGCGGATCGGCGCGGCCGAATCGTAGTCGCGCCCGATCGCCAGGCGGCAGTAGGCGTCCGTCATCAAGCGGGCGTGGGTCACGTCGATGCTGACCCAGCCGGTGAAGTCGCGGTCCTCGACCCAGGCGTCGACCCAGGCGTGGGTGGCGGCGTGGTCGCTGGTCTCGGGGTCGATATAGCCGGACACGTAGCGGGCCGGAATGCCGTGCGCGTGGCAGCAGGCCAAGAAGATATGGGCATGGTCCTGACACACGCCCTGGCCCAGCAGCAAGGCTTCGTTGGCGGTGCTGGTGACCACGGTCGCACCACTTTGGTACGACACCGCACCAAAGATGTGCTCGGCCAATTGCATCATGTCGCGCGTGTGGGCCCGGCCGTCCGGCAGGCAGGCCGCGGCCAACTCCAGGATGCCGGGGGTCGCTTGCGTCAAACCGGTCGAGACCGTGAAGATGAGGGGCGGCAGCTTGTCCGGCTCGGTCAAGCGGCCCTGATGGGGCGAGACCGTGTCGACCACGCCGTGGGCCACGATGGAAAGCGCGTCGTGCTGGTTGTTCATGGTGAGCATGTGCGACGGATTGCCGTAGGCGTCGGTGTAGGCGTGCAACCGGCCCGGCGTGTCGATGTGCCAGGACAGCACGCGCTGCTGCGGTTCGACGCGCGGGCTCAGGTGCAATTGCTGGATGGTGTAGGCCAGCGGGGCGGTGTAGCGGTATTTCGTTTCGTGCCGGATCGAGAGTCTCATGGGTAAGCCGTTCGGATGCGCCAGCCCGTGGCGGGCCGGCTGAGGTTAGGCGGCCATCGGCACCAGGAAGTCGCGGCTGACAAGATTGCCCAGCTCGTAAATGCGTTGCAGGAAAGTGGTCAAGCTGTCGTGCAAGCCGGCTTCCAGGATGTCGTCGATGTGGGCGAATTTGAGCTCGGCGTGCAGCTTGCCGGCGAAGCGCTCGGTTTCGGCGGAGACGTCGTTGCGCACCTCCTTGAGGTTGCCGACCACCTCGTCCATGCAAGCGAGCAGCGAGCGCGGCATGTCTGGACGCAGCATCAGCAATTCGGCGATGCGGGCCGGGGTGATCACGTCGCGGTAGACCTTGCGGTAGATTTCGAAGCCGGACACCGAGCGCAGCAGCGCGGCCCAGTAATAAAAGTCGCGCTGGGCGCCGACCTCGCTGCCCGATTGCTCCTTTTCCTTGGCGCCGTGAAACTTGACGTCGAGGATGCGGGCGGTGTTGTCGGCCCGCTCCAGGAAGGTGCCCAGGCGGATGAAATAGATGGCCTCGTCCTTGAGCATGGTGCCCAGGGTGACGCCGCGCGACAGGTGGGAGCGGTACTTGACCCATTCGAAAAATTGGCTGGGGTCGCTTTCCAAGAGATCGCCGTCGAGCCGGCTCTGCACATCGAGCCAGGTGGTGTTCTGGGTTTCCCACACTTCGGTGGTCAAGGTGCCGCGCACGGCGCGCGCGTTTTCGCGCGCCTCGGTCAGGCAGGCGGCGATCGAGGACGGGTTGTCCGGGTCGCGCACCATGAAGTCGATGACGTCGCGCGGGTTGACGGTGTCGTATTTTTGGTCGTAGGCGCTTTGCAGTTCCGAAATGCCCAGCATGGCGCGCCAGCCGCGCGCGGCGTCTTGCTCCGATTGGGGCAGCATGGCCGTTTGCACGTTGACGTCGAGCATGCGGGCGGTGTTTTCGGCGCGCTCGGTGTAGCGCGCCATCCAGAACAGGTGATCGGCGGTACGGCTTAACATGGTGTGTTCTCCTGCATGATGATGATTTCAGAATCGATGATTATTCCAATGCCGATGTGATGCCGGCGCCATGACGGCGCCCGATTATTTTTCCAAGATCCAAGTGTCCTTGGTGCCGCCCCCTTGCGAGGAATTGACCACCAGCGAGCCTTCCTGCAGGGC
>JAYVUV010000238.1:0-8348 GCA_043787615.1 Janthinobacterium sp.
CCCGACGGGAAACAGGATTGGATCGTTTATCACGGCATGAGCGACCCGGACGCCGGCTGGCAGGGTCGCAGCATGCGCGCCCAGCCATTCACCTGGAACGCCGACGACACCCCCAATCTGGGCGTGCCGGACGCCGACGGCGCGTGGCGCGCCCAGCCGTCCGGCACGCCGTAAATCGGCGCCGGGCAGGTCGGCGCGGCGACGCCTGCCTGCGGCGTGCTGGTGCCGCCCCCGGCAGGCGCGTGTTTGCTCGCTCCGGCCGCGCCGCCTCCGATCCGATTACCGATGCAAGATCGGCGGCGCGCAGGGCCGACCCGGGGCCGCGCGATGCTTAGCGCGGCAGCAAATTGCGCGGCCCGCGCTGCTGCAAGCCTCCCACCAGCTTGAGGCGCTCCTCCTGCGACAAGGTGGCGGCGAAATCGGCCAGGGTCGTTTCCAGCGCCGCCCGCGCTTGGGTGTCCGCGCCACGGGTGCGGGCCAGCGCGCGGTCCAGCGCCTGGCGGTCGAAGCGTGGCGCGGTCAGGGTTTGCATCACCGTCGCCTTGGCGGCGTGCGCGTCGGCCACCCAGGCTTGATTGTCGCGTCGCGTGCGTAGCAGCGCTTGGCGCAGTTGCTGTTGCCGATCGGCCGGCAGCGCCTGGGCCGCGAAACGTAAACCGCGCTGTTGTTCGACTTGCTGCCTGGTTTGCGCCACCCATTCGTACAGGCCGCCGGCGATCGCGCACGCCAGAAAAACGTTGAGCGCCAGCGAGCAGGTCAACGCGCGCTTGATCTTCATTTCATTCACCATGATTGCCCATCCGGTCCGCGTCGTTGTTAAAGACGGTGCCGACACCGTCCGCTTCGAGGCTGGCGCCGTTGTCGCCGCCCGCCGGCTGGGCCGTCAACGCTGTCGCCAGCGCCCCGGCGGCCAGGCCGGCGATGCCGGCGCCGATGAATTCGCCGCCCGCCATCCACCAGCGCGGTGGCGGCCAGGCGCGGCGCGGCGGGCGCGTCGGCGCCGGCGCGCAGGCGATGATGCGTCGGGTCAAGGCCGCATCCGGCGCCTCGGCGTCGAGCATCGACAAGGCCGCGTCGAGCTGGCGCTGGGCCGCCCATGCGGCCCGCGTTTCGTCGTCGGCCCGATCCAGCAGGGCTTGGGCCAACGCGCGCTCGGCCTCGGGCCAGCGCGCCGGATCGGCGCCATAGGCGTCGATGAGCGTGCGAAAACGTTGCGGTGTCATACGTCCTCCTTATCGTGTATCGACGCGACGCCGGCCAGCTTGCCGCGCAGGTTGCGCCGCGCGCGCGACAGCAAACTTTCGAGCGCCTCGACGCTGATGCCCATGAGCTCGGCCGTCGCGCCGTTGCTCAATTGTTCGTAATATTGCAGCACGATGGCTTCCCTTTGCCGGTTCGGCAATCCGGCCAGCGCGGCGGCCACTTCGGCCTTGAGGTCGCGCTGTTCGAGCCGCTGGTCCGGGCGCGGCGCCGGATCGATCGCTTCGGCCGCCTCGTCGTCGGATAACTTGCCCATTTGGCGCAGGCGGTCGTAGCAGAGATTGAGCGTCACGCGGTGCACCCAGGTATCGAATTGCGCCGCACCCGGGCGCCATTGCGCGGCGTGTTTCCAAATGCGGATAAACACTTCCTGCGCCACGTCGTTCGCTTCGTGCCGGTCGCCCAACATGCGCGCGGCCAGCGCCAATAGCTTGGGCAGTTTTTTGCCGACCAGTTGGCGTATCGCGCCGGGATCGCGCCGTCCCACACGTTCGATCAACTCGGCGTCCGGATCGTCTTGTTTCAAAGCGTCCTATCTCCAGAACCATGTTCTATGTTCGATGGTTGTTCGTGGCGCCCGCCGCGCGGGCTGGCCGCATCAATACACCAGCACCGGCGCGCGATGCACGTCGCGGTGGTAATACGCGGGGTGCGCCGGATACACGGGATAGGCGACGCAAGCGGAAACAAGAACGGCGACGGCGGCCGCGACGCTCATTTTTAACATGGTAAATCCTCTATCTGAAAAGTTCGGGATGCTCGGCGAATCGGCCGACGAGGGTTAAACGGCGCCGGCGCGCATATCCGTCGCTCGAATCGCGCTGATCGCGCTTTATTTTGACGGCGGGGCAGGGCGCGACCGGATCGTTATAATCTGCGCATGACCGAGTCCGCCGAACCGACCCACCGCGCCGAATATGCGCGCCGCATGAACCGGGTGCTTGACTATATCGACGCCCATCTGGACCAGCCGCTCGATTTGGCCCGCCTGGCCGATGTCGCCCATTTTTCTCGCTTTCACTTTCACCGGATTTTTCTCGTGTGGATGGGAGAAACGCCGGGCGATTACGCGCGCCGGCGGCGCCTGGAAAAGGCGGCCTTCCGCTTATCCTGCGGCACCCAGGAATCGGTGCTCGAGACGGCGGTGGCGACCGGATTCGGCTCGGGCGAGGCGTTCGCGCGCGCTTTCAAGCTCAAGTTCGGTTGCACTCCCAGCGCATGGCGCCACGACACGCCGGCCCGGCTGGCGCGCCAAGCCGGCGCGGTCGGCGTCGGTGCGCGGCGCAATCCGGATCAGTCGCCGAGCAATGCCGATCAGGTCGGCGCGCGCCGGATCGGCGACCATGATGTCTCCGATCAATCACAGGAAATTAGCATGGACGTTCGCCTCATCGACTTAGCTGCAAAACGCGTGGCTTACCTTCGGCGCATCGGTCCGTACGGACCCGGCATCGGCACGTTTTGGCGCGCCACCGTGTTGCCGTGGGTGCGTTCGCACGGCCTCGAGCACGCGGTGTGTTATGGCGTCGGTCACGACGACCCTGGCGTCACGGCGCCCGATCGATGCCGTTACGACGCTTGCGTCGAGGTCGCCGATGGGTTTCAGCCGGGCGCCACGGCCGATCTGGCCACCATGCCGGGCGGGCGCTACGCGGCGGCCGCGTTTCGCGGCGACCCGGCCACCCTCGGCGACGCGTGGATATGGTTGACCCGCAGCTGGCTGCCGTCGAGTGGCTTGCAATGCGACGACCGGCCCTGTTTCGAGCGGTTTCAGGCCGCTTCCGCGCTGGACGGCAGTGCCGGCCAACTGGTGTGCGAATTGTGCATTCCGGTGCGTCCGCTGTGAAGGCCGCGCCGGAACCTGGAGCCGGTCAAGGCCGGGCGGAAATTTTCAGCACCGGCTTTTTCTTCGGCGAGGCCGCTTCACCCAGCTGAAAGACCGAGATCGCCCGGTTGAGCCGGCCGGCCTCGTCGTCGAGCGCATGGGCCGCGCTGGCCGATTCCTCCACCAGGGCGGCGTTCTGCTGGGTCAGTTGATCCATCTGCGTCACGGCCGCGTTGACTTGCTCGATGCCGCGCCGCTGCTCGTCGGACGCCGAGGCGATCTCGCCGACGATGGACGAGACGCGCTGGATCGATTGCATGATTTCGCCCATGGTGTTGCCCACCTGCGCAGCCTGCGACGAGCCGTCGTGCACCAGCACCACCGACGAATCGATCACCGTCTTGATTTCCTTGGCCGCCACGGACGAACGCCGCGCCAGGTCGCGCACCTCGCTGGCCACCACGGCGAAACCGCGCCCCTGCTCGCCCGCGCGCGCCGCTTCCACGGCGGCGTTTAAGGCCAGGATATTGGTTTGGAAGGCGATTCCTTCGATTAGCGCCGTGATGTCCGAAATTTGCACCGAGCCTTTGCGGATTTCCTCGATCGTCGCCACCATGCGCGTCACCACCGCCGTGCCGGTCACGGTCAGGCCGCTCGCGTCGGCCGCCAAGTCGTTGGCCTGGCGTGCATTGTCCGCGTTTTGGCTCACGGTGCTGGTCAATTGGCCGATGCTGGACGCGGTTTGTTGCAGCGAGCTGGTTTGCTTCTCGGCGCGGCGCGACAGGTCGGCGTTGCCGTCCGCTAATTGGCGGGTGGCGCTGGAAATCGAGGTGCTGGCTTGCTTGACACCGTGCACGATGGACGTCAGTTGGGCGGCGGCGTCGTTGACCGACTTCGACAATAAGCCGATTTCATCGTCGCTGGCGGCCTCGACCCGCATCGACAGATTGCCGTTCGCCAAGCCCACGGCGCAGGCGGTCACGTTCTTGATCGACGCGACCACGCTGCGGTTGATCAACACCACGATGAAAGAGAGCACCAGGCCCAGGCCCACCAGGATCGCCAGGCTGCGATACAAACTGCTGCGGAACGCCGCGTCGAGGTCGTCGAAATACATGCCGGTCATAAAAGTCCAATCCCAGGGCTCGAATTTGGCGTTATAAGCGATCTTCGGGGTCGGCGTGGCTTCGCCCGGTTTGGAAAACGCATAGGTGGAAAAACCCCGGCCGCCGCTTTTGGTGATGGCCACGGCATCGTTGTAGAGATAAACGCCATTGGGATCTTTGAAATCGCCCACCTCTTTCCCGATCATTTCAGGCTTGGTCGCATGCGTCAAAATCTTTGGCGTGGAATTTAACACGGTGAAGTAGCCACTCTGCCCGAAGCGGATGTTTTTCACCGCTTCGAGCGCCCGGGTTTTCGCCTCGGCTTCGTCCATGGCGTGGCTTGCCGCCAGCGTCTCGAAGCCTTTCACGACCGTGAGCGCGATTTCGGTGGCCTGCACCAAGCCGGCTTTGCGCTCTTCCAGGCGAATCTCTCTGGCTTGGTAGGAACTCTGCAACGATAGCCCGGCCAGACAAGTCAGGCTCAAACCCAGGGGTAGCCAAAGTTTTTGTAAAAAAGACAGTTTCATGTGTTTTTCCTTCTCGTATTTGGTGCGATCAGTATTTTTACTATCTTGTATCGGCAACCATTATGAATAGATAAGGTTGTCGAATTGCTGGCAGCGCGGAGATTTGGCGGTACGCTCGGATGAATCTGATATGAACATTTGGCTTGGCCGGGGTCGCAATGAATATAACATCGATTGCGCTGAATTTCTATATTGCAACGACCTTGTTGAAAATCGTTGCATAAAAACGTCGGGAATTGATTTATTGATTATGTTGAATCATTGAAATATCAGCTAAAGCGAATGGCATCCTGACCTTGCACCCCACAGCCGCCCGGCTGTGCATGCGGATGATGCTTGCGGGAATGTTGGAAAAAATCGCCTGCGGCGATTTTCCTTGAATGGAAGAATCGGAGAGCCGTTGCGTTTGCATCGCAACGTCGCTCCGCAGGCTAGTCGCATGCGACTAGCATTCCCTGCTACGCCCCGCGTCCGTGCCGTCCGCGGAGTGCGGTCCCCGACGGCTTCGCACCACCAAATGAAAATGCCCCCCTAAACAACAGGGGGCACTTTAATTTGGTGGTGGAGACGGCGGGAATCGAACCCGCGTTCTTCCTAAGGTTTCATGCGGGATACAGTGCCTCTTTCGACTGTTGTCGCAACTTTGTCGCAGTTCTAATGCTACCAGTGGTGGGCAACTGCGTTCTGAAAGTATATTTTCTAACGCGGCAAATCGAGGTTCATCGGATGGTTGCCCCAACGATGTTAAGCAACAGTGAGCCCACGCAACCAGATTACGTCCGGGGTGGATTTGCGGATGACCCAGCCCCGGTTCGTCTAATACCGTACGACTATCGCCGGTAGCTTCACTCGCGCCATTAGCGGCCACGTCGTGTACTTGCTGCTGGGTCGATTACCGGCGGCCGCGCGTGCGTGGAATTGGTCATGGTCCACTCGAAGGCGCATTGGACGCTGTTGCTTGCCCGGCAAGGAGTAATAGTGATTTTCGACCACGTTAGGTACGGCGACGCGTTCTTTTGCTACTCGTCAGAGTATTTGTAGCGCAGCGGCACGGTCCATCTAAGGCCGTCTTGTCCACCTCAGAAGGCTCGCCGAGCTACTTTCGTGGTAGCGGTTCGTTACGCAGCTAATCAAGCCCGAGACCGGCTTTGGCAAGTCGTTAGTGTTGATGAGGTGCTAGTGGCGAAGCAGGGTGGCATCCAGCATAGGAACACCAGCATCCAACCGGATAGCTGTGCCTGTCTTTGGGCCTACCTGTTGACGGCTGCAGCGTGCGGGAAGCTTCCCGGTCTATCAGCTAGCAATTTCCGGGGCGAAGAGTCTGCAGGTACGTAAGCAAGCTCCCTCTCCGACTGCCCAAATACGACGCACGGATTTGATGCTCCTGGAGCGGCATTTTACATATTGGAAAAAAGAAGGGAAATTTAACCAAAGACCTACGCCGCCAGATGATGGAAAAATTCAGTAAGTGACCTCGTCAGCGCCATCACCGGTATTATCGTCCAGGACATAGTCAATGGTTTCGCGTATATCTTTGGTAGCGTTAACTATACGAATGCGCTTGTACGCTCGAATTCCCGCACGTCGTATCGGCGAAGCAAGCAATGCATTCAAGAAACTATGCGTCGATGATTCTACATCTTGGAAATCGATTAGAATAGCTTTCCCTTCATCAACTGCCGAAAGAAGGTATTTATCTCGGTGCTTTATAGCGTCTTCCTTATTATCGGCATACCTGCCGAAATAATTATAAACGTTAAGATAATAGCGATTTTCTACACTGGCGTCAGTTCTAGCCTTCACTTCGGAGCGTGCCTGAGCCCTAAAATCGTTCATCATGGTATCGAGAGCAAACTCTGAACCTCTATCTAGCCGAATGGTTACGAGCGCAAACGTGCCTGGCCAAGTAGATTCTAAAACTTTGGCAGTAGTATCGGTCGGGGATACATGAAGCAACCCATCACCTGATACTAAATACATATCTGCGCGTAAACGCCTAACAATATTGGAGGATAGGAACAGTCCCATACCAGCATTATTTCTATTCAGGTACGGGTCTTGACGACCAAATGTTCCTGAAATCTCCGGCTGAATTGCAAGCCGCAAAGCCTCCTCATTACTACCCAGTCCGCTGTAGGTTTGGGATAAATGCTGTTTGACCCCGACGCCGATGTCAGCGACAATGAAATGCAACTCGTTTATTTTTTCGTACCAAGTAAACTGCAGTAATCCCGGAGTGGGAAATCGGTGACCTTTCCAATAAAAGTCCGACTGCCCATGCTCTCTTAAATTGTATAAAAGCTCAGAAAGTACGTAACGCAAAGTCTTTTGATATTCGACACCAAATTGCGATGAGAAATCATCGACTGCTAATAGGGCCTTTTGAAAATCGTCTGAATTTCGAATTGCGAATAGAGGCTTATGTGCGTTAAATGAAAAATTGCTTGTTGGGTCCGTAGACACTGTAAGCCAACTGTCAGCGCCTAACATACGCCACACTCGGCTGCCATTCAATCCGCCGTCGTGTTTGAATTTGAATGATATGGTGCAGTTCTGCTGCTTAAGTCGCAAGCAATACAAAATCAATAAGGTTGTTGCTTGATAGTTTGCACTATCGCAACGCGTGAAGTCTATCTCTACAGGAATATCTTTTAGTGACCAATCTAATACGCAGAGTACTTGGTCAAAATGTTTCGCCCCAGCCCGGTTAAAAGTTAAGCCGGCTGGTATTTCTATTATCTTGCGTGCTTCCTTTCGCATTTTGCTGCGGACTCCATACAGCTGGTCACTAATTGTTTTTGCCATTTTTATTCCGAAAACTTACATTTGATTGACGGGTCCTAGGTGTTGTCGGTGGAAGCCGGCCGACAACACCTAGGGTAGCATAAAGATGCGCAGGCACTCTCATCTGCCTCAATCAGACTCTGACCTGGTAGTTGAGACGCTGACGACGCCATCGTTATTGGCGCGGCTAGGTTCTCGTGAAAATGAAGCTGCTCGGGAACCCGCTTGGGTGTCCACCTTCGGAATCCACCGGCCATAGTGGCGCATGACCATGCTCCAATCTCGATGACCAAGCTGTTCAGCAACGAATAACGTGCTTTCGCCAGCCGATAGCAGTGTGGAGGCATAGGTATGGCGACAATGGTAAGGTCGCCGGTATCGCACTCCTGCCTTGCCTAAGGCTGTTTTGAATCGGTCGCAAATCTTAGACTCATTTGCCCATCGCCGCCCCGTATGCGGATTGGGGAATACATATGGACTCGACTGACCGCTATAGGCAAATTGCGCCAGGAGCGCCTCTCGAGCTTGAGGCAACAGTTTCACCCAGCGAATTCGGTCCGACTTGGTTTCTTTGAAATGCCCTCGCGATAGTGAATGTCGAACGCAAATTTCCCCTCCCTCGAGGTCGATGTCGCACCACTGCAGAGCAATTAGCTCTCCCGTCCGCAGCCCTGTCCATAGCCAGAACTGCACGAGGTGAACAAACGGTTCCTGCATATTGGCCAAAAATGCAGCCACTTCGTCTGGCCCGAACGGGTCGGGACGTGAATCGTCTTCCTTAAATTTAGCGACCTGTTCGATGGAGAGAAGCACGGTATTATCCGTGCGTCGTGTAGCCTGGGGCTC
>JAYVUV010000239.1:0-4141 GCA_043787615.1 Janthinobacterium sp.
CTGGCCGCCGCCGAAAAGCAGTTGGGCGCGCGCGTGCTGGTCGACGGCACCGGGCTGGTGGCCAACCACCAATTCTTCCTGGCCGCCCGGCCCTACGCCGAGAAGCATCCGGACATCGTGCGCGTGGTGGTGGAGGAACTGGCCAAGATCGACGAGTGGGGCCGCGACCATCCGAAGGAGGTGGCCGCGCTGCTGGCGGCCCAGACCGGGCTCGATCCGGGCGTGGTGACGCTGGCCGCCTCGCGCTATGCCTACGGCGTCAAACCGGTGTCGCCCGAGGTGATACGCGAACAGCAAAAAGTGGCCGACGCGTTTTCAAGCCTGCGCTTGATCCCCAAGCCGATCGTCGTCAAGGACGCGCTGCCGCCGTCGCCATTCTGATCAAAGGAAGCCCCATGTCGCTCAATGTATTCTGGTTTATTCCGACCCACGGCGACAGCCGTTATCTTGGCACCGCCAAGGGCGCCCGCGCGGTCGATTTCGATTATCTGAAACAGGTCGCGGTGGCGGCCGACACGCTCGGTTACGACGGCGTGCTGCTGCCGACCGGACGCTCGTGCGAGGACGCCTGGGTGGTGGCCTCGGCGCTGATCGGCGCCACGCAAAAGCTCAAGTTCCTGGTGGCGATACGGCCTGGCTTGACCACGCCCGGGCTGGCCGTGCGCATGGCCGCCACCTTCGACCGCTTGTCCAACGGCCGTTTGCTGATCAACGTGGTCACCGGCGGCGACCAGGGCGAGCTGGAGGCGGACGGCTTGTTCGCCGACCACGCCAAACGCTACGAGATATCCGATGAGTTCATCCGGGTCTGGCGCGCCACGCTGGCCGGCGAGGGTGGCGCCGCCGGCTACGATTTCGAGGGCAAGCATATCCAGGTCAAGGGCGCCAAGGCGCTGTACCCGGCGTTGCAACGGCCGTATCCGCCGCTGTATTTCGGCGGCTCGTCCGAGCCGGCCCACGAGTTGGCGGCCGAGCAGATGGATGTGTATCTGACCTGGGGCGAGCCGCCGGCGGCGGTGGCCGAAAAGATCGCCGACATCCGCGCGCGCGCCGCCAAACGCGGCCGCACGCTGCGTTTCGGCATCCGCCTGCACGTGATCGTGCGCGAGACCAACGAGGCGGCTTGGCGCGCGGCCGACGAATTGATCAGCCACCTCGACGACGAGGTGATCGCCAAGGCGCAGGCCGCGTTCGGCAAAATGGATTCGGAGGGCCAGCGCCGCATGGCCGCGCTGCACGGCGGCCGGCGCGACAAGTTGGAGGTGTCGCCCAATCTGTGGGCCGGGGTCGGCCTGGTGCGGGGCGGGGCCGGCACGGCGCTGGTGGGCGACCCGGAAACCGTGGCGGCGCGCATGCGCGAATACGCGGCGCTGGGCATCGAGACCTTCATCCTGTCCGGTTATCCGCACCTGGAGGAATCCTACCGTTTCGCCGAACTGGTGTTCCCGCTGCTGGGCAAGGGCAAGGCCGGCGGCGAACAGTCGCTGTCCGGACCGTTCGGCGAGATCATGGCCAATAACATCCTGCCCAAGAAGGCGGCTTAAATGCGGGCGCCACGCGCGATCGGGACACGCTGGGGCGAAGCGCTGGCGCCGTGGGCGCTGCCGGCCGCATTGATCGTGGGCTGGCAGGCGGCGTCGCAACTGGGCTGGCTGTCGAGCCGCATCCTGCCCGAGCCGTGGGCGGTGGCCAAGGCCTTCTGGAGCTTGGCCGCCTCGGGCGAGCTGTGGCTGCATCTGCGCACCAGCTTGGGCCGCGCGATCAGCGGTTTCGCCCTGGGCGCGGGCCTGGGCCTGGCGCTGGGCCTGTTGACGGGCAGCTTCCGGCGCGCCGAAACGCTGCTCGACACCACCTTGCAAATGGTGCGCAATATCCCGGCCCTGGCCCTGATCCCGCTGGTGATCCTGTGGTTCGGCATCGACGAGACGGCCAAGCTGTTTTTGCTGGCGGTGGGCGTGTTTTTCCCGGTCTACTTGAACACCTTCCACGGCATCCGCTCGGCCGACCAGGGTTTGATCGAGATGGCCAAGAGCTACGGCTTGTCCGGCTGGCCGCTGTACCGCGACGTGATTCTGCCGGCGGCGCTGCCGTCTATCCTGGTCGGGGTGCGCTTTTCGCTCGGCTTGGTGTGGGTGCTGCTGATCGTGGCCGAAACCATTTCGGCGCAGGCCGGCATCGGCTACATGACCATGAACGCGCGCGAATTTTTACAAACCGACGTGGTCCTGGTCGGCATTTTGCTGTACGCCGTGCTGGGCAAGCTGGCCGACCTGTTGTCACGCGCGCTGGAGCAGCATTTCTTGCGCTGGAATCCCGCCTACCATTAACCGACGAGCGAAATCATGATACTGGCCCCAACCGAAGTGGAATCGGATTTGTTGTCGTACCTGCCGCGTGCCGATCCGCGTGACGATGGCGCGCCGCGCGACGCGGCCGCGCCGGCGCGGCGCCAGGGCGTGCCGCTCACGCTGCGCGCCGTGTCCAAATCCTACGCCGCGCGGCGGGTCTTGAACGCGGTCGATTTGCAGCTGGCGGCGGGCGAATTCGTGGCCGTGGTGGGACGCAGCGGCTGCGGCAAGAGCACTTTGCTGCGCGCCATCGCGGGCCTGGACCGGGCCGACGCCGGCAGCGTGGCGATCGGCGCCGCCGGCAGCGATCCGAGCGTGCGCGTCATGTTTCAGGAAGCCCGCCTACTGCCGTGGAAAACCGTGCTGCAAAACGTGGCCCTGGGTTTGCCGCACGCGCTCAACGCGGCGGCGGCGGCCTTGTGGACGGTGGGCCTGGCGGAGCGCGCCGACGACTGGCCGGCCGCGCTGTCGGGCGGCCAGCGCCAGCGGGTGGCCCTGGCCAGGGCGCTGCTGCACCAGCCGCAATTGATGCTGCTCGACGAGCCGCTGGGCGCGCTGGACGCCTTGACCCGGATCGAGATGCAGCAGTTGATCGAATCGCTCTGGCTGGCGCGCGGCTTCACGGCGCTGCTGGTCACGCACGACGTGCAGGAGGCGGTGGCGCTGGCCGATCGCGTGATCCTGATCGAGGACGGCGCCATCGCGCTCGACGTGCGCATCGACCTGCCGCGTCCGCGCGCGCGCGGCAGCCGCGCCTTCGCCGCGCTGGAGCAGCATATCTTGTCGCACGTGCTGCGTCATCCGGGCGCGCCGCCGGCGCCATGGCGGCGCGTCGGTTGAAGTTTTTCCAGGGCGGTTGAACCGGCCCGTCACGGTTTGCCCCGGCCCGGCCACTCCCGGCGGCGCCGGGGTTTTTTATCGCCATATTTTTTTCGTATCGAGTTGCCTGTTTTATTGTATTGGACCTGGGGTTGGCCGCGCGCATATGATCGGCTTGCCTTACCAATTAGTTGGGTAAAGCACGGTCTAGTGCCGATCCAATACAATCCGCAACCGCAAAGAGAAAAATATGAACGGTTTGTCTGTCAAGATGACGCTCGCTTACGTCCTGGTTTCCCTGTCTCCGCTGGCGGCGGCCGAAACCTGTTTTTACGAACACTACGATTACAAGGGTGCCGTGCTGTGCACCGCCGCCATGGAGGGCGCGATCACGGCGCCGGTGCTGGACCGCATCTCGGCCGTCAAGGTGCCGGCCGGCTACAAGGTGGTGCTGTATCAGCGCCCCGAATTCGGCGGCCAGACCCTGGAATTGAAGGACAGCGCGCCCAATTTGAGCAACCTGGCTTTCAATAATCTGACCTCGTCGTTCAAGCTGGTCGCCACTGGCGGGGCGCCCGTTGCGAAGCAGATTCTCTTTATCGGCAACAGTTTTACCCATGGTCATTTTTCGCCCACGCTGAACTTCAACGCCGGCAATGTGGTCGATCTGAATGGCAGCGGCTACGGCGGCGTGCCCGGCATCTTCAAGCAATTGACGGTGGAGGCGGGCCTCGATTATTCGGCCCATATCGAAGCCGTCAGCAACCAAACCCTGAAATTTCATTACGAGAACAAGCTGGCGCAAATCGGCAGCCAAGCATGGGACGTGGTGGTGTTGCAGGATCACAGCCTGCTCGACACCTCCGACCCCGGCAATCCCGCCAAGTTGATCAAGTATTCGGCCTTGCTCGAGCAGTATGTGCACGGCGCCAACAATCCGCACCCGAACCCCAAGGCGCAGGTGTATTTGCTGG
>JAYVUV010000240.1:0-9476 GCA_043787615.1 Janthinobacterium sp.
CGAAGAGAACAAATCCAACGAGTGTGGAGATCAATTTCATCAGCCAGGTCCAATTAGGGTCAGAAGTGCCAGTGTGGCACAAGTGGTGGCAAGACCACAATGGCATAAAAAAAACGGCATCCGAAGACGCCGCTTTTTTTCGCACCGGAGCCGCCGTGGGGCAGCGCGCCGGTGAAGCTCACTTCACAGAGACGACGTCAGTCCTGGATCGGTTGCCCGACCATCGCGTCGACCCGCTCGCGCAACTGCTTGCCCGGCTTGAAATGCGGCACCCGTTTTTCGGGCACCATCACCTTGTCGCCGGACTTCGGGTTGCGCCCGATCCGTGGCGGCCTGCTGTTCAGAGCGAAGCTGCCAAAACCGCGGATCTCGATGCGCTGCCCGGTCGACAGGGCAGTGGTCATGGCATCGAGTATGGTCTTGACGGCGTACTCCGCATCCTTGGCCACCAGCTGAGGGTATCCCTCGGCCAGACGGTTGATCAACTCGGACTTGGTCATCTACTGATCCGCCGGCCGGTCTTAGTTCTTGTTGTCGAACTTGGCTTTCAACAGCGCGCCCAGGCTGGTGGTGCCCGAAGCCGCGTTGTTGTCGGTGGAGGCCATTTTCTGCATCGCTTCCTGGGTCTCGACATTGTCTTTCGCTTTGATCGACAGCTGGATGCTGCGCGCTTTGCGATCGATGTTGATGACCAGGGCTTCGACCGAATCGCCGACCTTCAGGTGGCTGCCGGCATCTTCCACGCGGTCGCGCGAGATTTCCGAAGCACGCAGATAGCCTTCGACTTCTTCCGACAACTGGATCACGGCGCCTTTAGGCTCGACCGACTTGACGGTACCCGTAACCAGGGCGCCTTTGTCGTTCATGGCCGCGAAGTTGTTGAACGGGTCGCCTTCGAGCTGTTTGACGCCCAGGGAAACGCGTTCGCGCTCGACGTCGATGGCCAACACGATGGCTTCGAGTTCGTCGCCCTTTTTGAAACGACGCACGGCTTCTTCGCCGGTTTCGGTCCAGGACAGGTCGGACAGATGCACCAGACCGTCAATGTTGCCGGCCAGGCCGATGAAGACGCCGAAGTCGGTGATCGATTTGATCGCGCCGCGGACTTTATCGCCCTTCTTGTGGGTCACGCCAAAGTCATCCCAAGGATTGGCTTTGCACTGCTTCATGCCCAGCGAGATACGGCGACGCTCTTCGTCGATCTCCAGCACCATGACTTCGACTTCGTCGCCCAATTGGACCACTTTGTTTGGCGCCACGTTTTTGTTGGTCCAATCCATTTCGGACACGTGGACCAAACCTTCGATACCCTGCTCGACTTCCACGAACGCGCCGTAGTCGGTGAGGTTGGTGACCTTGCCGAACAGACGGGTGCTTTGCGGGTAACGACGGGACAGACCGGTCCAAGGATCGTCGCCCAGTTGTTTCACGCCCAGCGAAACACGGTTCTTTTCTTGATCGTACTTCAAGACCTTGGCGGTGATTTCCTGGCCCACGGTCAGCACTTCCGACGGGTGACGCACACGACGCCATGCCAGATCGGTGATGTGCAACAGACCATCGATGCCGCCCAGATCGACGAAGGCGCCGTAGTCGGTGATGTTTTTGACCACGCCGGTGACGACGGTGCCTTCTTTCAGGGTTTCCATCAGCTTTTGACGCTCTTCGCCCATCGACGCTTCGATCACCGCGCGGCGCGACAGCACCACGTTGTTGCGTTTCCGGTCGAGCTTGATGACCTTGAATTCCAGGGTCTTGCCTTCGAACGGGGTGGTGTCCTTGACCGGACGGGTGTCGACCAGCGAACCCGGCAGGAAGGCGCGAATGCCGTTGGTCAGAACGGTCAAGCCGCCCTTGACCTTGCCATTGACGGTGCCGACCACGATCTCGCCCGATTCCATGGCTTTTTCCAACGCCAGCCACGAGGCCAGACGCTTGGCTTTGTCACGCGACAGGATGGTGTCGCCGAAACCGTTTTCCAACGATTCGATCGCCACGGAAACGAAGTCACCGACTTTGACTTCCAGTTCGCCGTGGTCGTTTTTGAATTCTTCAACTGGGATAAATGCTTCGGATTTCAAGCCGGCGTTGACGATCACAAAGTTGTGGTCGAGGCGCACGACTTCGGCGGAAATCACTTCGCCGGAGCGCATATCTTGACGCGACAACGATTCTTCGAAGAGCGCGGCAAAACTTTCCATACCGGAGGTTGTAGCTGTAGACATAGGGTTCACAATTGTTTAGCCAGCAGAGATCGCACGATGCGACTTAAACTGGGTTATAAGGTTGATACACGCCCCGCCGCGCATTCGCCCGGCGCGGGCACCGCTGTTGCTGATACTGCTATTTCATTACCATCGCCGCCGGGACCCGCCTCCACCCCGTGCGCGGCGCTTCAGACCTTGCATTGCGCATACCACTTCAATACCTGATCGACCGCCTCGTCGGCGCTCATATTCGACGTGTCGAGCACATGGGCGCCCTCGGCCGGCACCAGCGGCGCGATGGCGCGCTGGGTGTCGCGCTGATCACGCGCATTTAAATCCATCAGAAGGTCTTCCATGATAGCAGAAATTCCCTTGTCAATCAATTGCTTATATCGCCGTTGCGCCCTGGCCGCAACACTTGCCGTTAAAAACACCTTGAGCGGGGCGTGCGGAAAAATCACCGTGCCCATGTCGCGCCCGTCCGCCACCAGGCCGGGCGCCATGCGGAAACGCAATTGCAGCCCGAACAAAGCCTGGCGCACGGCCGGCAGGGCCGCGATGCGCGAGGCGGTGTTGCCGACCAGCTCGGCGCGTATCGCCTCCGTCACGTTTTCATTGGCCAGCAACACCGCGCCGCCCGTGAAACTGCAGGGCAGGTATTCGGCCAGCTTGGCCAGCGCGTGCTCGTCCTGCAAATCGGTGCCGCGGCGCAGCGCCGTCAGCGCCGTCAAGCGGTACAAGGCGCCCGAGTCCAGATAATGGAAGCCGAGCTGATCGGCGACGCGGTGCGCCACCGTGCCTTTGCCGGAAGCGGTCGGGCCGTCGATGGCGATCACGGGGATAGTGGAAAGTGGCATAAGCTCAATCTAGTGGGGACATCGTAGCGGCCGCGCGGCGACGCCGGCCCGGCGGACCGGGCGGGGGCGCCGGCGCTTAAAACAGGCTGTCGTGGGCGATGCCGGCGAAGGCGGCGAAATAATCGGGGAAGGTCTTGGCCACGCACTTCGGATCGTTGACGCGGATATGGTTGCCGCGCCGCGCCGCGCCGTCCAGCGAAGCGAGCGAAAAACACATGGCCATGCGGTGATCGTCGTAGGTGTCGATGGTGGCGGCGCCGATTTCGGCCGGCGGCGTCACGCGCAGGAAATCCTCGCCCTCTTCCACCGTGGCGCCCAGCTTGCGCAACTCGCAAGCCATGGCCGCGATGCGGTCGGTTTCCTTCACGCGCCAGCTGGCGATATTACGCAAGGTGCTGGTGCCGTCGGCGTACAGGGCGGCGATGGCGATGGTCATGGCCGCGTCGGGAATGTGATTGAAGTCGGCGTCGATCGGCTTCAAGGCGCCGTTCGAGCGGGCCTCGATCCAATTCTCGCCCATGGTGACGGTGGCGCCCATTTGCTCCAACGCGGCGACGAAGGCGACATCGCCCTGGATGCTGTCGCGGCCCACCCCCTCGACCCGCACCGGGCCGCCCGAGATGGCGCCGGCGGCCAGAAAATACGAGGCCGAGGAGGCGTCGCCCTCGACGTGGATGGTGCCCGGGCTGGTGTACATCTGGCCCGGCCGCACGGTGAACGATCGCCAGCCGTCCTGCTCGATCTCGACCCCGAAGCGGCGCATCAGGTTCAGGGTGATCTCGATATAGGGCTTGGAAATGAGTTCGCCGATCACCTCGATGGTGACGGCGTGGGCGCGCGCCATCAGCGGCGCGGCCATCAGCAGCGCGGTCAGGAACTGGCTCGACACATTGCCGCGCACCGACAGGCGCGACGCGTCGAGCTGGCCGCGACGGATGTGCAGCGGCGGATAACCCGGCTCGCCGGTGTACTCGATCTTGGCGCCGATCGCGTTCAAGGCGTCCACCAGGTCGCCGATCGGGCGCTCGTGCATGCGCTGCACGCCGTGCAGGGTGTAGTCGCCGCCGATCACGGCCAGGGCCGCCGTCAGGGGCCGGATTGCGGTGCCGGCGTTGCCCATGAAGAGATCGGCGGCCTGGTTCGGGAACACCCCGCCGGCGCCGTGCACGTGATGGACTTGATGCAGGGTGGCCGGGTCGGCCTGCTCTTCCTGCTCCCAGCGCACGCCCAGCGAAGTGAGCGCGCCCAGCATCACCAGGGTGTCGTCCGAGGCCAGCAAGTCGATGATCTTGGTCTTGCCCTGCGCGAGCGCGGCCAGCAGCAGCACGCGGTTGGAGATGCTCTTCGATCCAGGCAGGCGCACGACGCCTTCGACGTGCATCACCGGTTTCAGGTCGATATGGTGCGGATACTGTATGGAGGTCATGCCGTTCTATCCTTGTTGAGAGTCGATGGTGGGCGGCGCCTCGGCCGCCTCGATGGCGGCGCTCCACTGGCGCCGCGCGTGCTGGGCCTTGGCATACACCGCTTCCAATGCCGGGCCGTCGCCGGCCGCCAGCATGGCGCGCATGCGCTGCAATTGTGCCAGATAAGCATCGAGCTCGGTCAACAGCGCGCCCTGGTTGGCCAGGCTGATGTCGCGCCACATCTCGGGCGAAGAGCCGGCGATGCGGGTGAAGTCGCGAAAGCCGCTGGCCGCGTACTGGAACAGGCGCTCGGCGTGCGGCTTGGCGGCGATGTCGTCGACCAGGGCGTAGGCCAGCAAATGGGGCAGATGGCTGACCGCCGCGAACACTTCGTCATGCTGCTCCGGGCTCAGGAAATGAATCACGGCGCCGCAGGCGCGCCAGGCGGCCGCCACCCGCTCGACCAAGGCCGGGTCGTTCTCGGCCAGGGGAGTGAGCACCGTTTTCTTGCCTTGATATAGATGGTCGATGGCGGCGTCCGGCCCGTTGGTCTCGCGCCCGGCGATGGGGTGGCCCGGCACGAACTGGGCCGCGCGCGCGCCCAGCACGCGGCGGGCCGCCGCCGCCACGTCGGTCTTGGTGCTGCCGGCGTCGGTGAGCGCGGTGTCCGGCCCCAGATACGGCAGCAGCGCGGCCAGCAGCGTTTCGGTCTGCGCCACCGGCGCGGCGATCAGCACCAGGTCGGCGCCATGCATGGCCGCCGCCAGATCGTCGCCGACCGCGTCGACGATGCCCAGCTCCAGCGCGCGCGCGGCCGCCACGGGCGAGCGCTCGAAGCCGACGATGTGGCGCGCCACGCCGGCCTTGCGCAGCGCGCGCGCGAAGGAGCCGCCGATCAGGCCGACGCCGAAGATGAGGATTTTATCGAGCACCGTCAGCCGTCCCGTCTCAAGCCAAAGCCTTGGTCAGGGCCGCGATGAAGATCGCGTTCTCGCGCGGCAGGCCGATCGAGACGCGCAACCACTGCGGCAAACCGTAATTACCGACCGGGCGCACGATCACGCCCTGCTTGAGCAAAGCCAGATTGACGCGGGCGCCGGCGCCGTCGTCCTGGCCCACCTTGACCAGCACGAAATTGCCGTGCGACGGTACGTATTCCAGGCCGAGCGCGTCGAAGGCCTCGGTGAATTGGGCGTAACCGGCGCCGTTGTTGCGCGCGCCCCGCTCCAGGAAGGTGTGGTCGTTGAGCGCGGCGATGGCGGCCGCCTGGGCCAGCGAATTGACGTTGAAGGGCTGGCGGATGCGGTTCATCAAATCGGTCAGCGCCGGCTGGGCGATGGCGAAGCCGACCCGCAGCCCGGCTAAGCCGTAAGCCTTGGAGAAGGTGCGCGAGACCACCAGATTGGGGAATTGCTTGACCCAGGCGGCCGACTCGAACTGCTGGCCGGGCGCCAAAAATTCGTTGTAGGCTTCATCGAGCACCACCACCACGTTGGCCGGCACCCGGCGCAGGAAGGCTTCGATCTCGGGCGCGGGAATGAAGGTGCCGGTCGGGTTGTTCGGGTTGGCGATGAACAGCAGGCGGGTGTCGTCGTCGATGGCGGCCAGCATGGCGTCCAGGTCGTGGCCGAAGTCCCTGGCCGGGACCACGATGGCGCGCGCGCCTACGCCCTGGGTGGCCAGCGCGTACACGGCGAAGGAATACTGGGCGTAGACCACCGCCTGGCCCAGTTGCACGAAGGTGTGGGCGGCGATTTCGAGGATGTCGTTGCTGCCGTTGCCCAGCGTGATCCAGTCGGCCGGCACGGCGTAGCGGGCCGCCAGCGCGGCCTTCAGCTCGAAACCGTTGGCGTCCGGGTAGCGCCCCAGATCGGCCGCCGCGGCCAGCATGGCCTGGCGCGCCGAGTCGGGCACGCCGAACGGGTTTTCGTTCGAGGCCAGCTTGACGATGGCCGCTTCGTCGAGGCCGAATTCGCGGGCCACTTCCGCGATCGGTTTGCCGCTTTGGTAGGGGGCGATGGCGCGCACATAGGCGGGACCGAATTGCTTGGACATAGTCGTCTTCAAAAAAAGTGGGTCGTCGCCGGCTCGGCGAGCCGGCGGCCGCGTTGCTACAGGCTGAGGGGATAGGAACCCAGCACCTTGAAAAAGGCCGCGTTGTCCTTCAATTCCAGCAGCGCCTGGGCCACCGGCGCGTCGTGCACATGGCCTTCGATATCGACGTAAAAATAATACTCCCAGGAGCCCATGCGCGCCGGGCGCGACTCGAAGCGGGTCATCGACACGCCATGCTGGGCCAGGGGCGCGAGCAACTGGTAGACGGCGCCGGCCCGGTTCGGCACGGCCAGCACCATCGAGGTTTGGTCGGCGCCCGACGGCGCCGTTTGCAGCTTGCCGACCACGGCGAAGCGGGTGCGGTTGTGCGGATCGTCCTGAATATGGGCTTGCACCACGCCCAGGCGATACTGCTCGCCCGCCATCTCGCTGGCGATGGCCGCCACCGAGGGATCGGCGCTGGCCATGACGGCCGCCTCCGCGTTGGAGGCGACCGCGCGCCGCTCGATGTGCGGGTGATGCTGGTTGAGCCACACCTGGCATTGGGCCAGCGCCTGCGAGTGGGCGCAAATCACGCGCACCCCGTCCATGGCGCCGCTCTTGGTCATCAAGCTGTGATGGACCGCGATGGCCACCTCGCCGCTGATGATCAAGCTGGTTTGCAGCATCAGGTCGAGCGTGCGGTTGATCGCGCCCTCGGAAGAGTTTTCCACCGGGACCACGCCGAAATCGGCGGTGCCGGCCTCGGTGGCGCGGAACACCTCGTCGATCGAGGCGCACGGCAAGCCGTCCACCGCGCTGCCGAATTGGGCATACACGGCTTGCTCGCTGAAGGTGCCGGCCGGCCCCAGATAGGCCACCGTGACGCGCTTTTCCAAGGAGCGGCAAGCCGACATGATTTCGCGGAAAATGGTTTGCACCTCGCGCCCGCCCATCGGCCCCGGGTTGCGCTCGGCCACGCCGCGCAGCACCTGGGCCTCGCGCTCGGGCCGAAACACGGGCGCCATGGTTTCGGCCTTGACGTGGCCCACTTCCTGCGCCACGCGGGCGCGCCGGTTCAAGAGGTCGAGAATCTGGGCGTCGATCGCGTCGATCTGTTCGCGCAAGGGTTTGAGTTTGTCTGTCATCGTCTGAAGGTTCAGTGCCACATCGAGAAGGAGGTTAGCTAAAAGCGTCGGCCCGGCGTCAACGGCCGGCGAACGCGTTCAAATAGTCGACCAGGGCGTACACGCCCTCGATCGGCATCGCATTGTAGAGCGATGCGCGCATACCGCCGACGGACTTGTGGCCCTTCAGTTGCAGCAGGCCGCGCTGTTTGGCGCCGGCCAGGAATGCTTCGTTGCGCGTTTCGTCGCGCAGGTAAAACGGGATGTTCATGCGCGAGCGGTTGGCCGGATCGACCCGGTTGGCGTAAAAATCGTCGGCGTCCAGCGCCGCGTACAGCAAAGCCGATTTTTCGCTATTGCGGCGCTCCATGGCGGCCACCCCACCCTGCTGCTTGAGCCACTGGAACACCAGGCCGGCGATATAGATCGCGTAGGTGGGCGGCGTGTTGAACATGGAATCGTGGTCGGCCACGATGCGCCAGTCGAAGGCCGAGGGGCAGACCGGCAGCGCGTGACCGAGCAGGTCTTCGCGCACGATCACCACCGTCAAGCCGGCCGGGCCGATGTTTTTCTGGGCGCCGCCGAAGATCACGCCGTAGCGCGACACGTCGATCACGCGTGACAAAATATGGGAGGACATGTCGGCCACGATGGGGGTGTCGCCGGCCAGGTCGGGCGCGGCGCCGATTTCGACCCCGTCGATGGTCTCGTTGGTGCACAGGTGCAAATAGGCCGCGTCCGCGCTCAACTTCCATTCAGATTGGGGCGGCACGCGGCGAAAACCACCCGCCTCCGACGAGGCGGCCACGTTGACGGTGGCGTATTTGGCCGCTTCCTTGATCGACTTGCCGGACCAGCTGCCGGTGTGGATGAAATCGACCACCGGCCGCGCCTTGCGGCCCACCAGGTTAAGCGGCACGATGGCGTTTTGACCCAAGCCGCCGCCTTGCAGGAACAGGATTTTGTAATTGTCCGGCACCGCCAGCAGTTCGCGCAGGTCGGCCAGGGCGGCGGCGTGGATGGCCATGAATTCGGGACCGCGATGGCTCATTTCCATCACCGACATGCCGCTGCCGTGCCAGTCCAGCATTTCGGCGGCGGCGCGCTCCAGGACCGCCTTGGGCAGCACGGCCGGGCCGGCGGAGAAATTGTAAATAGGCGTCACGATACGGTCCTTCGACTCGGTGAACGGGTTAGTGGGCGGCGGCTTCCAACATCTGCTGCATCATCTTGCCCAGCCGTGGTGCCATCAATTGCTGCCACATGCGGGCCGAGTCCTGCATGATCTGCGGCATGACCGAGGTCATTTTCAAGCCGACGCCGGACTGATAAAACGCGGTGATCTGGCGGATCTCGGCGGCGCTGAAATACTTGGTGTAGAGCGGCGCGACGGAGGCTTCCATCTCGTCGAACAAGGTGGGATCGGCGAGCAGGGTGGTGACGGCGGCCGTCATGCCGGGCAACTCTTTTTCGAGCGACTTGAAGGCCTGGGTCTTTTGCTCGGCGCTCAGCTTGGAATTTTGGCCGATGGATTGTTCGGCCATCTGGCGCATCATCAGCGGCGCGCTTTTGGCGGTCTGCTGGATCATCGAGGTGAGCAATTCGCGGTACTTCATCGCCACCAGCAATTGCTTGACGGCTTGATCGGCTTCCAGCTGGCGCGCGCTCGGCGCGGGCGCCACGGCCGCAGTGGACGTCGCAGCTTGCGTCTCGGCCGGCGCGGCCGTCGCCAAAGAACAAGCCAGAGATAAGGACAGTGACAGGGACAGGGACACTAATAATACGGAGCGTGTTGTTTTCATCGTGTTATTCCTGGTTTCATCGGCGCCAGCGCGCTGGCGCCGA
>JAYVUV010000241.1:0-19132 GCA_043787615.1 Janthinobacterium sp.
GTGGCCGCCGACCATCTCCATCACGATGATGAAGGACGTCAGCGGCGCCTGCGTCACTGCGGCGAGGAACGCCGCCATGCCGAGCGCGATCAGCGCCGCCGAGTCGGCCTGCGCGCCGCACAGCGAGGCGACGTCGTGGCCCACGCCGGCGCCGATCGCCAGGCACGGCGCGAAGATGCCGCCCGGCACGCCCGACCACACCGCCAGCCACGTCGCGACGACGCGCAGCGTGACGTACAGCAGCGGCACGTCGACGTGGCCCTGCAGCAGGGAACGCGTGTAGCCGTAGCCGCTGCCGAACGTGGCGCCGTCCGACACCGTCCCGATCACCGCCACCAGCAGACCGCACAGGGCGGCGAACAGCACCGGGTGGGCGCGACGCAGGCGCGACAGCGTGTCCCCGGCTTGTCCGCCCAGCGATGCCTGCAGCAGGCGCGAGAACAGGCCGCCGGCCAGGCCGCTGGTCAGCGCGACCAGCGCGCCGGGCAGCAGCAGCGACCAATCGATGTCGCCGGCGTGGATGATGCCAAAGTAGGTGGCGTTGCCGTAGACCGAGACCGCGATCAGGCCGGCCAGCACGATGGCCGACATCAGCAAGCCGCTGCTGCGCTGTTCTGGCGTGCGCGACAGTTCCTCGATCGCGAACATGACGCCGGCCAGGGGCGTGTTGAACGCCGCGGCGATGCCGGCCGCGCCACCGGCCACCAGCAAGCCGTGGGTGCTCACCGACGCGCGTTCCGGCAGCCAGCGGCGCACGCTCAGCATGATGCCGGCGGCCACCTGCACGGACGGGCCCTCGCGTCCGAGCGACAGGCCGGCCAGCAAGCCCCAGGTGGTCAGCCCGACTTTGGCCAGGCTGAGCTTGAACGAGACCAGGCGGTCCACCGTCCGGGGCGGGTCCAGCGGGTCCAGCGCCGCCATCACCTGCGGTATTCCCGAGCCGGCGGCGGCGCTGAAGTGGCGCCGGGTGATCCAGACGATGGCGGCGGTGCACAGCGGAGTCCACAGCAGCGCCAGCCATGGTTTGAAGTAAAACGCTTGCATGAACAGCGACAGCGCCTGTTCGCCCAGCCAGGTGAAGCCGGTGATCGCCAACCCGGCGGCGGCGGCCGCCGCCCCGACCAGGCCGCGAGTGGCCCAGATCCGCCAATTGCGAAATTCTCGGTTGAACGCCGCGGCGGTGTTGTGCTTGTTTTTCATGTGGGCGAGCTAAAAAATCCTCGCCGGTACGAGGATCAAGGCCTTGACGGGCTCTATTAAGGAACTGGACCGGCAACAAATCTACATTTGTACAAATATATTTTATTGTAATGTAATTTTTCAAACCTCCTCGTTCATTCACGCGCCCTCATGCGGGCCAGCGCGCAAGGCCGGCCGGCGCGCTTTTTCGACTATCATTCCGTCATGCTATCGAACAATCGAACCAAAAAGAAGTTTGCGGGTCAGACCGATGCCGCCGATTTGTCGTCTCCCGGCAGAGTGTTGCGCCAGTTCCGCATCGTTTTCAACGCCGTCAAAACCCATTTTCGCCAAGTCGAGAAAGTCGCCGGCATCGGCGGCTCGCAGTTGTGGGCGCTCAGCGTGGTGCAGCAACGGCCCGGCATCGGCGTGGGCGAACTGGCCCGCGCGCTTGACGTGCACCAAACCACGGCCAGCAATTTGCTCAAGAGCTTGGCGGCTCAGGGATTGATCGCGATGGACAGGAACGGAAGCGACCGGCGCGCCGTCACCGTCACCTTGCTGCCTGCGGGGGAAGTCCGTCTAGTCAGTGCCCCGGCACCCTTTGCCGGCGTGCTTCCCGATGCGTTGGCGACCTTGGACGCCGGCACGCTGGCACGCTTGGAGTACGATCTGAACATTCTCATTACGGCGCTTGAGGCAGGCACCGTGGGCGCCGACATACCGCTGGCGGACTTGTAAGCTATTCTTGCATCTCAACCCGTTACCAATGCAGTCAAATGAAAAGCCGATTTTCAAAGAGTCGGCTTTTTTTCGTTTGTGTGATAGGTTGATGTAATTTGAGTATTTTTGCGTCGGCGTGGTTGACGGTTATGCTGTGCTTGGCTCTGGGGACGGGCCAAATCGAGGTTTGCGCGTCTGTTTGTCGCGGATCGCCTCGACCTTGTTCCAGATGCTGGCCAGTTCGAGCTCGCCGGCGGCGTGCATGTCCAGGCCATGCGCCAGGCAAAGGGCGGCCAGCGTCACCATCACGCCGCCGATTTCCTGGGTTTTCTCGCCGACCGGCCGGCTGTAGACGTAGTCCACCACCCGCTGCGCCTCGGTCGCGCTGGCACCGCAGGCCTGCACCAGCTCCAGCACCTCTTCCAGCAAGCGGTGGTTGCGCTCCGCCACGTCGGCCGAAATCATCGGACCGAAGCACGCCATCATCCACGGCTGAACGCGCGCCTGGAACGATGCGGCGCCGGTGGACGGGGATGCGGGCGCCTCGTCGCGCTTCTCAAAGGCATCTGCTACGATGTGGCGTAGCTCTTCGGGCGTCACGCGCATCGTTTTCGGGTGGCCGCGATCCACCAAGGTGGCGACGCCAGCGACGATGCGTTCGATGAGGTCGGCGTGTTCATTCTTTACTTTTTCGATATCGATCATTCTGCTTGCTCTGGTAAGTTATGCGTTGGGCCGCAGATCCGGCCGGGGTGCCGGTTAGGTATACTATGGCTTTCACGCCGCCGTCCAGATGCCGGATAATGACGCGGCGCATGATCGCTTGCTGTTGCCTACTGTCGCTGATGGGTGTGTCGCGCCCGTGGCGTATCTGATACCTTGTTATGCTCTAAATTGTCATTTTTGCCAATTTAGTTGGAGGGAAGCCGTGCCCTGGGTTAATATTTCTGATAACTTAAGATGTCAGGTGGAGGCGGTCACCGGGCAGACAGCTAAGCTTTGTTGAACCGAATCGGTGAACTGTTGTCAAAATTCGATATGCGAGGCTATGTCGCTGCAAATTATTGAGATCTTGGGTAGGTCTGACCAAGGAATGACCAGACCCTTTATCTGCCGCGCCGACGATCATGAAATCTATTTCGTGAAGGGGCATGGGGCAGGTCGGCGTGGGCTGGTGTGTGAATGCATCGGCAGCTGTTTGGCCAAACGCTTCGGATTACCGATAGCGCAGTTCGATGTTGTAGACGTTCCGCAGGAACTCATTGATCTTGCCGCGAGAGGCGATATTGGCGATCTTGGCTCTGGGCCGGCGTTTGGATCCCAGCGTATGCAGATTACCGAATTGACAATTTCGAACCTTGTCGCCGGTGGTTCATTGACGCTGAGCAGACTATTCCTGTCGCCTTTGACCGCCGTCAAGTCAAGCTGGCACTCGAAGCACGCAGGGGCAATGAGTTTTGGAGTTTCACATGACAAAAGTAGGTTGTCTTTATGCTATCGTTCGTTTCTGTCCGTTCGTGGAAACAGAAGAGTTTGCTAACGTCGGTATAGTCATGCTTGTTCCACAACAGAAGCGCTTGGTCTTCAAATTAATGACACGCAAGCATGCAAGAGTCACCGGCTTTTTTGAGCAATTCGATGGCGCTGTCTTTCGTGCGGTTATCGGCGGTCTGCGCGAGGAGTGCGATCGCGCGGCTCGCATGATCAACAATGAATCTACCGATGTGCAGGCAGCCAAGGCGCTGTTCCAGGAAATCGTGCGCGCTCGCGAAACCGTCATAAAATTTAGCGCTGTTCGCCCGACTCTGGTCGATGATCCGACTTTTGCCTTGGACGATCTGTATGGGCATTACGTTGAACGCGACTTCGTGACGAAAGAGTATCGTGAAACGATTCTTGAGCGTGCGATGAGAAGGTGGCTCAACGGGGCCGGCTTTGGTGCGCGGTTCGACCGTCACGAAGTAGGAAATGCCGAGTATCACGCGGTCTTTCCATTTGTCGAAACCGCCGGATCGATCAACATCACGGCCATCAAGCCACTCAATCTTGCTCAAGATCAGCCAAGCAAAATATTGGAACATGGAGGCAACTGGCTATTCCGCGTACAAACACTTCAGCGCAAAGGTCTCTTGCCACAGAAAGTCATCTTCCCTGTGGAGGGGCCTGGCGATGACGGGCCTAGAGACAAGGCATTTCATGAGATTGTCGGCGAGTTGAGGTCGGCCGGGTCCACCGTTTTGAACTATAACGACAAGCCTACCCTTGCACAGACCTTGGAGCTGGTCCAATCCGCTTGAAGCGAGCTTTGCCCCATTCAATTTGCGTCAGCCTGAGCAAGGCCGAGAGCGCGGCGGCCCCGAAGCGACCCGCCACGCTAAATTATCCGCCTCCGCGATCCGCCATGGACGCCCGCTATCTGACGTAAACGCGTACCGGGCACTGTGCATCACGCGGCGCAGCATCGGTTCGAATAACTCCAGCGGCAGGGTTTCCGCCTTGGGGTCGAAGGCCGGGCCGTCATAGCGTTCGCAGAACTGCCCGGTATGCGCGTAGTGCGGATGCCCCAGGTGCGAAGAATTCGTCGAAACCAAGGCCATCATGGACAGCCCGGCTGCGTAGGAGATACTTCATGGCGCCGGCGCTAGGCGCGGCGCTATCCCAGTTGGCGCGCGTACAGCGCCAGGTGATGGTCGGTGCCGCCGCATTGCAGTTCGATGGCCATCAGGCGCTTGAAATAGTGGCTGACCTTGAGTTCATCGGTGACCCCCATGCCGCCGTGCAGCTGCACCGCTTGCTGGCCGACGAAGCGGCACGCCTGGCCGACCACCACCTTGGCGGCGGACAGGGCGCGCCCGCGCGCCGCCGCGTCCGGGTCCAGGCACTGGATGGCGGCCAGGTAGCTCATCGAGCGGGCCTGTTCGATATGCAGCACCATCTCCGCCATGCGGTGCTGGAGCGCCTGGAATTTTCCGATCGGCACGCCGAATTGGCGGCGCGCGCGGGCGTGCTCGACGCAGGCCACCAGCAGGCGGTCGAGCGCGCCGACCGCTTCCGCGCACAGCGCCGCCAGTCCGACCGCCAGCACCTGTTCCAGCGCCGTCTCGGTGTCGTCGGCCCCGTCGAGGCGGGCGCCAGCCGGCAAGTACACCTGGTCGAGCCAGACGTCGCCGGTGTGCACGCCGTCCACCGTCGAATACGATTCCAGGCGCACGCCCTGGCTGTCGCGCGGCAGGGCGAATACGGCCAGGGGCGCATCCGGTTCCCGGCCGCCCAGCCGCGCGCTCACCAGCAGCACGTCGGCCGAGGGCGCGTGCGCGATCACGCACTTGTGCCCGGTCAGCACGACGCCATCGCCAACCGGCCAGGCGCGGCTGGCCACGGCGCGCCAGTCGTGGCGCGTGTCCGGCTCGTCATGCGCCAGCACCGCCACCGACGCGCCGGTTGCCAGCGGCGCCAGCAATGCGGCGCGCTGGGCGGGATTGCCCAGCGCGGCGATGGCGCGGGTGGCGATTACGGCGCTGGCCAGATAGGGTTCCAGCACCAGCGCCTCGCCCAGCGCCTCCATGACCAGCATGGTGTCGACCGGGCCGCCGTCGAGGCCGCCGTCGCGCCCGGGCACGTTCAGCGCCAGCAAGCCCAGGTCGGCGAAGGTGCGCCAGACCGTCTCGCCGCGGCCGGACGGCGAGGCGGTCCGCAGCCGCTGGCGCGTGGCGAAGTCGTAATCCTTGGCCAGGAAGCGGCGCGTGGTTTCCTGCAACATCGTTTGTTCTTCGCTGAAGGTAAAATCCATGTCTTGGTCCTCAGTTCACAGGCCGAGTAGCCTCTGCGCGATGATGTTCTTTTGAATTTCGTTGGAGCCGCCATAGATCGACAGCTTGCGCATGTTCAGGTAGTTGGCCGCCAGCGGAATCGCGTAAAACGGGCCGACATGTTCGCCCCGGTGGCCGGCAGTCATGGCCGCGCGCCGCAAGGGCAGGGCGTAGGGGCCGACCGCCTGCACCAGCAGTTCGCTGATGGCTTGCTGGATTTCCGTGCCCTTGATCTTCAGGATCGAGGCCGCCGGTCCCGGCGCCCGTTTTTCAGCCTCGGCCGACAGCACGCGCAGGTTGGTGATCTCCAGCGCCGTCAAGTCGATCTCGACCTGCGCCAGGCGCGCGCCGAACAGCGGATCCTCGATCAGAGGCTTGCCGTCCTTGCGCTCGAGCGTGGCGATGCGTTTCAAGCGGGCCAGCTCGCGCTTGGCGATGCCGATGCCGGCGATGTTGCTGCGCTCGTGGCCGAGCAGGAACTTGGCATAGGTCCAGCCGTGATTTTCCTCGCCCACCAGGTTGGCCGTCGGCACCTTGACCTGGTCCAGCCACACCTCGTTGACTTCGTGCGCGCCGTCCATCGTGACGATGGGCCGCACGCTCACGCCCGGCGAGCGCATGTCGATCAGCAGGAAGGAAATGCCGCGTTGCGGCTTCGCGTCTGGATCGGTGCGCACCAGGCAAAAGATCCAGTCGGCGTACTGGGCCTGGGTGGTCCAGGTCTTTTGACCGTTGACCAGGTAGTGCTCGCCGTCCGCGTCGCGCGTCAGCGTGGCGCTGGTCTTGACCGAGGCAAGGTCGGAGCCGGCGCCCGGTTCCGAGTAACCCTGGCACCACCACTGCCGCCCGGACAGGATGGCCGGCAAAAAACGCTCCTGCTGCGCCGGCGAACCGAATTCCATGATCACGGGCGCCACCATCTTGACCCCGAACGGGACCACGCGCGGTGCGCCAGCGGCGGCGCATTCCTCTTCGAAGATGTACTGCCGCACCGCGCTCCAGCCGGTGCCGCCGAAGCGCCGCTCCCACGCGGGACCGGCCCAGCCTTGCGCGTGCAGCGCGGCTTGCCAGTGCAGGTAGTCGTCCTTTTCCAGCACCAGCCCGTTCAATACCTTGTGCCGCACGTCCGCCGGCAGCGCCCGTTCGACGAAGGCGCGCACCTCGCGCCGGAATTGGCTGTCGTCCGGGGAGAAATTCAAATCCATGCTGTTCCTTGTCGCGTTCGGCGGGACATGTCGGGATAGTCGATCGGGTCGTCGATACTGTGGTTCTGCATTGCAGAACAATGTAACATAAAATGGAATTGATTTGACAGCGGGCGCGATCGAAACGAGAATCCGACCTGTATCCCTGATTGCGCAGCGCGCAATTGCCGCTTGTTCATTAAGGAATCGCATGGATCGAACCGCGCAGGGGGACGACGCGCAGCGTCGCCTGCATGAGGTGTATTTGCCGTGGCGACACCTGGCGCAGCATGCGGCGCTGGTGGACGCCGATCTCGCCATCACCTACGGCGCCTTGCCCGGCGCGGTCGAGGCCGTCGCGCGGGGCTTGCGCGAGGCCGGGGTGCGCGCGGGCGACCGGGTGCTGCTGGTATCGGAAAACGCGACCGCCCTGGCGCTGACTATCCTTGCCGTCAGCTCGCTGGAGGCGTGGTCGGTGAGCGTCAATGCGCGCTTGTCGGCGCGCGAGATCGACAATTTCCTGGCGCATTCGGCGGCCCGCCTCGCGGTGTATTTTCACCGCGTGTCGCCCGAGGCCGGCGCGCACGGCCTGGCGCGCGGCGCCTTGCCGGTGCTGTTGCCGGTCATCGGCGCTGTGCTGCTCGGCCCGCTCAACAGCGAGGCCTGGACCGAGCCGGTCGAGGCCGACGCCGCGCGCCAGGTGGCCGCCCTGGTGTACACCTCGGGCACCACCGGCGCGCCCAAGGCGGTCATGCTCAGCCATCGCAATCTATTGTTCATCGCCGCCAACAGCCGGGCGCTGCGGCGCCTCACGCCGGCCGATGTCGTGTATGGCGTGCTGCCGCTGTCACATGTCTACGGACTCACTTCCTTGCTGCTGGCCTCGCTGATCAGCGGCGCCACGCTGCGCCTGATTCCCCGCTTCGCCGAGGCCGAGCTGGCGCGCGCCCTGGCCCAAGACGGCATCACCATCTTGCTTGGCGCGCCCGCGATGTTCGCCAAGTTGCTCGACTGGGGCGCGCGCGGCGAAGCGCCCTTGATCGCGCCGGCCTTGCGCCTGGCGCAGGCCGGCGGCGCACCGCTGACGCCGTCCTTGAAGCACGATGTCGAGGCTTGTTTCGGATTGATCCTGCAAAACGGTTACGGCATGACCGAGGCTTCGCCGTCGATTTGCCAGACCCGGCTCGACGCGCCGCGTGCCGATTGCTCGGTCGGTCCGGTGATTCCGGGCGTCGCGCTGCGCATCGATGGCGGCGCCGAGCATCCGGACGGCATCGGCGAACTGTGCGTGCGTGGCCCGAACGTGATGCTCGGCTATTACCGCGCGCCCGAACTGACGGCGCACACCATGACCGCCGACGGCTGGCTGCGCACCGGCGACCTGGCCCGCATCGACGCGGACGGCGCGGTCTCGATCGTCGGCCGCAGCAAGGAGTTGATCATCCGTTCCGGCTTCAATGTGTATCCGGCCGAAGTGGAACAGGTGCTGAACGGTTATCCCGGCGTGGTGCAAGCGGCCGTGGTCGGCCGCGCGGTGCCGGGCAACGAGGAGGTGGTGGCCTTTGTCGAACTGGCCCGGGGCGCGCGCTTCGATGCGGGCGAGCTCGATGGTTATCTGCGCCGGATGCTGTCGCCGTATAAGATCCCGTCCGAGATCGTGGTGCTCGACCGCTTGCCGGTGGCCGCCACCGGCAAAATTCTTAAACATGCTTTGCGCGAGCGGGCGGCGGGCGAGGGCGGCCGCGCGTGAGATAATTTTCGTTTGCCGCCTTAAACCTGAAAGTCACCATGCCGGAACAACAGCGCGACGGCCCCGTTGCGGGCGTCAAGTCGAACATCAAGGAAGACCGCCATTTCGTCACGGCGCTGGCGCGCGGCCTGGACTTGCTGGCGTCGTTCGGCTCCAGCGACAGCCTGCTGGGCAACCAGGAGTTGGCCGAGCGCAGCAAGCTGCCCAAATCGACCGTGTCGCGGCTGACCTACACGCTGACCAAGCTGGGCTACCTGGTCTATAGCGAGAGCGCGGGCAAATACCGGCTCGGCTCGGCGACGCTGGCGCTGGGTAGCGCCATGTTGTCGCGCCTGGACTTGCGCCAACTGGCACGTCCGCACATGCAGGAACTGGCCGATTTTTCGCAAGGCATGGTGTCGCTGGGCTTGCGCGACCGGCTCGGCATGATTTATGTGGAAAACCGCCGTTCCCAGACCGCGTTGACGCTGAGCCTCGATGTCGGCTCGCGCATCCCGATCGCCAGCACCGCGATGGGCCGCGCCTATCTGGCGGTGGTCTCGGAAGGCGAGCGCGACGAGATCCTGGAAAAAGTGCGCGCACTCGATGAAGCGGCCTGGCCCGCCACCCGCGACGGCATCTGGCGCGCGATCGACGAGTATCAGCGCATCGGCTGCTGCACCTCGTTCGGCGACTGGCAAAAGGATGTCAACGCGATCGCGGTCGGCTTCAAGCCGGACGGGGGCATGGCGACGGTGTCGATCAACTGCGGCGGCCCGGCCTTCAAGCTGGCGCCGGCGTTTCTGTTGAACGAGGTGCGGCCGCGCTTGCGCGATGTGGTGGCCCGCTTGCGTATCGCATCGGCGGGCGATGGCATTGTATAGACATGTTAAAATATCACCCCATTCAACATATCAAAAGCCGTTCATACAATGCGGGGCTAACAAGGCGTCGATGAGCGAAATAGAAGAAAAATCGGCCCGGCGCGGCCGGCGCGTCGGCAGTAGCAACACGCGCGACACGATCCTGGCGGCGGCCAAGAAGAGTTTCGCCACCGATGGCTTTGCGGCGACCACGATCCGCAAGGTGGCCAAGGACGCGGGTGTCGACCCGGCGCTGGTGATGCAGTTTTACCAATCCAAGGACGTGCTGTTCGGCGCGAGTCTGGCGGTGTCGTCCGAAGCTTTAAGTTGCATGGCGGACGCCTTCGAAGGCCCGGTCGAAGACTTGGGGCGGCGCGTCACGCGCGCCTTTCTCGGCTTGTGGGAACAGAAGGGCGGCGACGCCGAGGCGCTGATGGCGATGCTGCGCGCGGCCATGTCGAGCGAAGTCGCCTCCACCCAGGTGCGCGACTTCGTTCAATATCGGCTGGTGGAAGTGATCAGCCCCAAGATTCAGGGCGGCGCCGATGCCACGCTGCGGGCGGGCTTGGCCGCCGCCATGCTGGTCGGGGTGATCGTGGGCCGCAACATCGTGCGCATTCCCGTCATCGCCGACGAAGGGCAAGAAGCCGTGATCGAACTGGTCGGCGCTGCCATTCAAACCATCTTGGCCGGGTGAGTCGGAGCTCGGCGCCGCCCGGCCGGTACGTCGGCCTTTGCTTGGTGTACTTGAAAAATTTGCTTGTTTCGGATCGGATTTCATGGCGAACGGACGTGGGGAGCACGAACAGCGCGAGCGAAAGGCATGGTCATGCCGTTATACGTGCTGGACACAAACATGTGCATCTATCCGATGAAAGAATAACCTGAGCAAGTATCCAAGCAGTTGGTCCAATCCCGGCGATCGGTGATCCGCTGCGCGCTGTGGTAGTCTGAGTCTCGCATTTGCCATTCAGGCACGCCTGCTCGGTTGAACCCTTTAAATTGCCTACCGCATTTCATCGCCACCTATGAAAAGTCCAGAGATTCCACAGAACGAGGCAGAGCGGCTGCACGCACTGCGGGCACTTAAAATTCTCGACAGTTCCCATGAAGAGCGCTTCGATCGCGTAACGCGAATGGCTCGAAGGTTGTTTGGCGTGCCTATTTCGCTGGTTAGTCTGGTCGATGAAGATCGACAGTGGTTTAAATCGGCTCAAGGAATCGATACAACCCAAACGGCACGGGAGGTGTCCTTTTGTGGTCACGCAATTAATCAAGATGGATTATTTATCATCCCTAATACGCTGGCGGACGAGCGATTCCACGACAATCCACTAGTCACCGATGCCCCGAATATCCGGTTTTATGCTGGTTGCCCCTTGAAGCTTAGGCAAGGCATCAATATCGGGACTTTATGTTTGATCGACTCAAAGCCGCGGGAAATGGATGAAGAGGACCGGCGTCTTCTGGAGGATCTGGGCGAAATGATCGAGCAGGAAATAAAATCGATTGAGCTGGCAACGCTTGATTCCTTAACGATGATTTCAAACCGCCGGGGTTTCATGACCCTGGTTGATCACAGCTTGAAGGTATGCCGGAGGAACAAGCTTCCCATCTCGATACTTCTGTTCGACCTGAACAAATTCAAGGCTATCAACGACACGTATGGCCATCACGAGGGTGACTCCGCCTTGGTCTCGTTCGCCCAGATCATGCTCGATTCGTTCCGTGACTGCGATGTGATCGCCCGACTCGGCGGGGATGAATTTGTGGTTATGCTGCTCGATTCCGATGAGGAAAGTACCAGGGTGGTTCTCGCGAGATTTAAAGCAGCAACTGCCAGTGCGAACAGTCGCTTGAACAAACCCTACGACATCGAATATAGCGTCGGTGTCGCCAATTTTCCATACGATACCGAGACGCCGATCGAAGCGATGATCCAAGCCGCGGACGCCGCAATGTTCGAGGACAAAAAAGCGCACGGCTTCTCCATGCCCAGGTAATCGGGCCGAGGGCGCTGTCTACTGACGGAACGATTCGAGGCCGGTCCGATGGCGAGCATACCGAAGGCCAGCGTGGGTTGGAGCGAGACGGTGGCGGCGCTTCTAACCGTCCCATCTCCACCCTTATGACATCAGGCGTGTCGACGACCACCAGCCTTATCGCCGACGCGCCAGCTGCTGCCGCATGGGCTTGCCAAGCCGGCACCATCGCGTGCCGCCCGCCCGCATCCGGCCTTGCCGCTGCGCCCTGTCGCCACGCCGGCGCCACCGCGAAAAACTCTCGTCTGCCGCCTCTGATTTGGCACGCATCGCGGAGCGCGCCGCTCCCGCCGACGGCCGTGCCGCCGCATAACGCGCCACCGCATTTCGACAACACGCAAGGATCGGTTAAGTATATTTTAGCCGGTGACAATGTGTGAATATTTTGATATTTTTTATGTGTATGTTCTGATTGGCATAAGAAAAACAATACCTGAAGACACATGGCCAAACCAGGCCCACCTCTATAACGGAAAAACCGATGAGCGACATTGAACAGTATTCGATCCACCCGGCAATTGGTATCGGCCGGGTCGGCAATAGCACCGGCGCGTTCTATCTGGCCCCCGAGACCATCGGCGGGCTGCCCATCGAGGCGGACGCGAACGGCAATCCGCTGAGCGAAGGCGGCAAGCCGGTGTATGTCTCGCAATTCAAGGATACGAGCGGGCGCATCCGGCGCCAGGCGGCCGGCTTTCGTATTTACCGGACCGTGCCGGGGCAAGCGGGCCGCCGTGTGGCCGTCTCGCTGGACGATCCGGCGATTGAGAAAATCGTCTGGACGGTGCATATGGCCAACAAGAAGGCGGTCTGGTGGAATTATGTGCCGTTGATCGGCGATCTGATGTTCGGCCAACTCAACAGCTACCAGACCTGGACCGACACCCCGGCCGCCTGGAAACTGTCACAGACCTCGTGGACCATTTTACGCAACGACGGTACGCCCGCCGCCAGCCGGCAGACGCTGATCGTCGATCCGGGGCCGAGGGTGCTCGATGCGCCGCTGGGCAAGGTGGGCTTCGACGCGGCGAGCGCGGGCGCCTATCCGCATGTCTCGTTTCCCGATCCGCAGGTCATCACCCAGGGCTTGCCGGTGCGTACGCTGGGCGAAATGCGCACCGACGCCAAGGGCAACCTGGTGGTGCTGGGCGCCTTCGGCCGCGCCGGCGGCAGCGAGAGCATCACCGGTTTCGGCGGCGGCGATACCTGGAACGACGACATCGCCGACGGTCCGGTGAGCGCGACGCTGCATTTCAAGGATGGCAGCGCGCCGATCGAATTGAAGGCCTGGGTGGTGATCGGTTCGCCGAAGTTCGCGCCCGAGCTGGTCAATATCTCGACCTGGGACGATGTCGTGGCCGATATGTCGATCAAGTTCAAACACGCGCTGCCGGCCGCCTACGATCACAGCAAATGGTCCGCGACCGATGGCTGGAATCCCGATTACGTGGTCAATTTCGAACAGGATATCCGCCCCTTCCTGGAACGGATGGGCGACTACCAATGGGTGGCCACGGTGCCGGCCATGACCGCGTTCATCCGCCCGGCCTTCGATGTGCGCGACGCCTCGGAAGCGAATCGCGCCAACCGGACAAAATTCCTGAGCTATTTCAGGAAGCCGTCCACCATCCGCGCCGCCACCGCGCAGCAGCCGCCCGGATTCACCGGCGGGCAGGGCAATCAGTTGTTCAGCGATTACAGCGCGCAAGAGCCGGCCGCCGGCATTCCGCTGATGCCGCTCAACTCGGGCACCAATTCCGTCAGAAACAACATCATCAGCAAATTCTCGGTGCTGACCGATACCCAATACTTCGCCCTGCAACAGTGGGCGGCCGGCAAATTTTCAGCCACCGCGCCGGGGCTGGTCTTGCCCGGCATCGACGCGCTGGACCGGGCCGCCATCGGCAATTGCGTCGGCGAACCGATGTGTCCCGGCATCGAGGTCACCTGGAGCGTGCGCAATCCGGCCATTTACGCCGCGCCGTATGTGATCCGGCACCGCGAGGGCGCCGATTACTTCAAGAACGGTCTGTCGCCGGATCGCGACGAATGCGAGCCCCTCGATTGGAACGACCCCACCGTCGGCGGGGGGTGCGAACCGGGCGACTTGACCAAGCGCATGGCCATTCCGTGGCAAGCCGACTTTTATGACTGCTCGGTCCAGATGATCAATTTTGACAACGATGCGCTGGTCAAAAATCCCGATACCCTGATCCCCGTGCCGCCCACCTATTACGCGTATTGGTGGCCGCCGCAAAGTCCGTGGAACGTCATCAGCGGCGCCACCAGCAAGGAGGAGCAGCTGCTCGCCGGCGTACCGGCCGGGATGCAGGTGATGTATAGCCGCGGCGTGAACAGTTTTTCGCAGATGATCTCTTCGTGGAAATACCTGGGGTTCATCTTGAATCAAAACAAGGATCCGGGCTACGGCCGCCAATATCCTTATTTCGCGGAAAAGGAACGCAACCACGATAAATTCGTCGTCGCCAGCGTCGGCGTCGGCAACGCCAGCAGCTTCATCACGGGCGACGATTCCAATTATCTGCCGGCCTGGTTTTTGAAGGACGAGGACCCGGCGCCGATCGACGCGTCCAACCAGGCGACGGTGTTCGCGGCAACCGAGGCGGGCGCGGACGCGTATCATCACGAGGCGCCGAAGAAAATCATTCCAGCGGGTCGACGCCGCTTTTCGCACTGAGATGGCGGCCCCGCTCGACTATGACGTGGCGGTGATCGGCGGCGGCGCCGCCGGCACCGCCGCCGCGCTGGCGCTGTCCAGATACACCGGCTTGCGCGTGGCCCTGATCGAAAGGCGCATGTTCGACGATTACCGCGCCGGCGAATCGGTGTCGCCGTCACTGTTTTCCCTGCTCGATTACCTGGGGGTCGAACGCGCCGCCTTGGCGGGCGCGCAATTGCCCACCTATTCGCACGCGGCCGCCTGGGGCAGCGCGGCGCTGGTGGTCAGGGAGGCGATTTTCAGCGCGCAAGGCCATGGCTTGCAGCTGGACCGCAAGCGTTACGATTCGATCATGCTGGACCAGGCGGCCGGCGCCGGCGCCGATTTGCTGCGTCCGGCCGAAATCATACAGATCGCGCATGGCGATCCGTGGCGGCTGCGCCTGTCGGTGGGCGAGCGCGAGTTCGACATCTCGGCGCGCTACCTGATCGATTGCAGCGGCAAGAGCGCCGCCGTGGTCAAAAAGCGCGAACGCGCGGTCCATACCGAGGACGCGCTGGTCGCGCTGTACGCCTATTACGAACTAGGGGCGCCCACCTTTTTGCCGCAGCAAACCCTGGTGGAGACGACCGAGCACGGCTGGTATTATGTTTCGCCGCTGCCGGGCGACAAAGTCGCGGTCGCTTTTATCACGGACACCGATATCCTCAAGCGCCTGCGCCTCAACGACGGGCCGCGCTGGCGCGAAATGGGCCTGCAGACCGTGCACACGAGGAAAATCATGGCCCGTTTGCCCGAGGCGGCGGTGATGCGGCACTACGCCATCCACAGCCGGGTGGCCGCGCTGCCGGACGACGAGAATTGGTCGGCCGCCGGCGACGCGGCCGCCTGCTTCGACCCGATTTCCTCGCTCGGCATCGGCCAGGCCGTCAGTTCCGGTATCCATGCCGCGCGGGTGGCCGAAGCGTTCCTGCTCGGCGATCGCAGCCTGGCGCGCCACTATAATCGCTCCGTGTTCGAATGTTTCGAAGCGTATCTGCACATGCGGCGCGGCTTCTACGCCGCCGAGGAACGGTGGCGCGACGCGCCATTTTGGCAACGCCGCTGCGCGCGCTAAGCCGGCTTGGGTATACTGGAGGGCGCGGCGTTGATGGCAACCCGCGCACTTTCCAGGTTCCGCCCACCATGACCCCATCGCCAGAGTTTGCCGCCTGTTTGCACCAATTCGCCGGCGCCGACGGCACCCACCCCAGTTTGCTGGACGGGGTGAGCGTGATCCGCGCGTCGGCGCCGACCGTGCCGATGCCGGTGCTCTACTCGCCGACCTTGTGCCTGGCGGCCCAGGGCCGCAAGCGGGTCCAATTGGGGGCGGCCGCCTACACCTACGATGCGGCCACTTATCTGGTGGCGTCGGTCGATTTGCCGGTCACCGGCGCCGTGATCGAGGCGAGTCCGGCGCTGCCGTATCTTTGCCTGTCGATCGCACTCGATCCGGTGATCCTCAGCGAGTTGGCGCTCCGGCACGCCGCGCCCGCGCCCGAGCGCGACGAACGCGCCACCGGCCTGGCGCTCAATCCCGTGACGCCGGAATTGCTGGACGCCGCGCTGCGCCTGGCCCGCCTGCTGGGGCGGCCGGCCGACATGGGCGAATTGGGTCCCTTGCTGCTGCGCGAAATCGCCTATCTCTTGCTCACCAGGCCGGGCAGCGGCCTGATTCGTCAAATGGCGCTGGTCGATAGCCGCCTGAATCAAATCGCGCGCGCCATCGTGTGGCTGCGCGCGCATTTCGCGCAGGCGTGGCAGGTGGACGACCTGGCCGCCATCGCCGGCATGAGCCGCTCCAATTTTCACGCCCATTTCAAGGCCGTCACGTCGATGAGTCCCTTGGAATTCCGCTCGCGCTTGCGCCTCATGGAAGGGCGCCGCATCATGGTGGCGGAAGCGGCCGACGCGGCCAGCGCCGGGTTCCGGGTCGGCTACGGCAGCCCGTCCCAGTTCAGCCGCGACTATGCGCGCGCCTTCGGCATCTCGCCGGCCAAGGACGCGCTGCGTCTGCGCG
This sequence comes from Janthinobacterium sp., assembly GCA_043787615.1. GTDB lineage: Bacteria > Pseudomonadota > Gammaproteobacteria > Burkholderiales > Burkholderiaceae_D > Janthinobacterium. The sequence goes on from JAYVUV010000241.1 coordinate 16,269, forward strand.
CCGATTCTCTGCCATCTCCGCATACCGGCTGAACCGGGTCGAACACGCCGGACGGCAGTTATGACCGCGTGTTCAAGAACACCTTTCAGGATATCGACCATATCCTGAGCGCTTGCCGCGACAACCAGACCCGCGTCGAGATCGCGTGCTACGACATCCCCTTGGGCGGCAATTGCCGGGTCGGGCTGGAAGATTCGTTGTGGGCCCGGCCCGGCCAGCGGGCGGTGTCGAGCGCCGAGCAAGTGCGCCGGGTGCGCCATCCTGGAAGGCATGTCGCTGGAGATCGCCACGCCGGACGAAGCGCGCGAGATGTTGCAACTCAAAGGGCGCGACAGCGTCGCGTTTTAAATCCGCCCGCGCGCCGCGAAAAGCTAGGTCCGACCGCATTCGCTTGCGGTCGCGGCGGTGCGCCGACGGCAATATTATCGGCCTGACTGCTCGTCACCCCGCGCGCTTTATCGAACAAGTGTACGGTCCGCCCCGTCCGCGCGCGCCTCATTCCGGCGGCGGGTCGCAAGGCAGGCACAGCGTGACCTTCAAGCCGCGCGGCGCGGCGTCGGACAGCGCGATGTGCCCATGATGGCGTTCGGCAATTTCCTTGACGATGGCCAGCCCCAGTCCGCAACCGTCACCCCGCTCGGTGGCGCGCACGAAGCGCTCGAACACGCGTGCGCGGTCGGGCGCCGCGATGCCGGGACCGTTGTCTTCCACCACGATGAGCGCGTGCCGCCCTTCGCCGCGCGCGCCGACGGTGATGTCCACCTGCTCGCCGCCATACTCGATGGCATTGTCGATCAGGTTGACGAGCGCCTCGCGTAGCAGCGGCGCGTTGGCGCGCACGCGAACCGGATCGGCGTCGTCGCCGGCGGCCATGCCCAAATCGGCGCCGGCGCGCAGGGCGCGCGGCACCAGTTGCGCCACCGTGTCGCGCACCAGGCTTGTGAGCGAAAATTCGGTGCGCGCGAGCGCGGCGCCGGCGCCCGGCTCGGCGCGCGCCAGTGTCAGTAATTGTGCGACCAGATGGGCGCTGCGGGCGGCGCTTTGGTGCACCAAGGCCAGCCGGTCGCGCTGGGCCGCGTCGGTGGCCGTCTCCAGGGCCAGCTTGGTCTGGCTTTTCAAGCCCGCCAGCGGGGTGCGCAATTGATGGGCCGCGTCGCCGATGAAGCGCTGCTGCGCGCCAACCTGGCCGCGCACGGATTCCAGCAGCCGATTCAAGGCCTTGGCCAGCGCATGCAGTTCGACCGGCGCCAGGTCCAGTTTGAGCGGCGTCAGATCGTTCGTGGCGCGGTCTTCCACCTCGCGTCGCAGCCGCGCCAGCGGCGCCAAGCCGGCCCGCACGCCGTGCCATACGATCAAGCTCATGGCCAACACCAGGGCCGACAGGGGCAGCAGGGTGTCGGCCAGGATCGCGTGCGCCAGTTCTTCCCGATTGGCGCTGCTGCGCGCCACTTGCACCAGCATGGTTTGATCGGGCTGCGCCCGGTCGCCGAAGGCCACATACAGGGCCGCGATGCGCATCAGCTTGGGTGCGCCGCCGCCGGGCCGGGGCGCCACCTCGGCGTCGTAAAAATACGGCGTGTCGAGTGCGCGGCGGGCGGCGGGCGGCGGTGGCGGCAGTGTGTTGTTGCCCAGGATGAAGCGGCCCGGCGGGGTGCTCACGGTGTATAGAACGCGGTCGTTCGGGTCCGCCTCCAGCACTTCCTGGGCGGCGCGCGGGAAGTCGATCAGCAAGCCCTGTTCGATCGGCTTGACTTGGTGCAGCAGGGCGCGCGAGCTGCGCGCCAGGGCGGTGTCGATGGCGCGGTTGGCGTAGCCGGTGGCCAGCCGGTAGGTGGCGACCCCGCCCGCGAGCCATAATATGATTTGGGGCAATAACAACCACAGCAGTAGCTTGCGCTGCAAGGAGACCATGCCGCCCGCGCGCCCGGTTTAGCCGGCGCGGGCCGGCGTCTTGCCGTCCGCTTCCAGCAAATAACCCAGTCCGCGCACGGTGCGAATGTCCAGTCCGGCGCCGTCCAGGCGCCGCCGCAATCGATGGATATAGACCTCGATCGCGTTGCCGGCGCCGGTGCCGCCGCCATCGCCGGCCCAGGCCTGCGTGATCTGTTCCTTGGTCACCACGTTGTCGCGATGGACTAGCAAGAGGTCGAGCAAGGTCCATTCGCGCGGGCTCAGTTCGATCGGTTCGCCGGCGATGGCGGCCCGGCGCGTCTTCGGCTGGAAGCTCAGCTTGCCGCATCCCAGCTCGGCGCCGGTGGCGCCGGCGCGCGCGCGCCGCAGCAGGGCGCGGATCCGGGCGTCCAGTTCCGGGAAGTCGAAGGGCTTGGTCAGATAGTCGTCGGCCCCGGCGTCCAGGCCGGCCACGCGGCTGTCGAGCGAGTCGCGCGCGGTGAGGATGATCACCGGCATGTGCTGATTCTTGGCGCGCATATTACGCAGCACCTCCAGCCCGTCCACCATGGGCAGGCCGAGATCGAGGATGCCCAGGTCGAAGGCTTGCCTGTGCAGCAGAAATTCGGCCACCGGCCCGTTCGGGGCGTGTTCCACCGAATAGCCGGCGCCGCGCAGATGGGCGCCCAGGGCGTCGGCGAGGATGGCGTCGTCTTCGGCGAGGAGTATATGCATGCCGAAGTTTAACAATCAATGAACGCCTTGACCAGATTTTTCCCGTTTCCGGTGCGTGATAGTTTACGTTAGATTAATGCGGTGCTATCATTTATTAATGATCGTTAAGGTCATATCGATAGGAGACGCGTCGACACCATCGGCCTCGGCCCTGGCCTCGGCGCTCCATTACAAGATCAACAAAGGATAACTGTGGCAAATCTTACCCATACGCTGGGCGGCAAGGCCGCGCCGAGCGC
>JAYVUV010000242.1:0-6517 GCA_043787615.1 Janthinobacterium sp.
GGGCGCGCAATGCGGCCGGTGCCTGTTTCTAAGTCGGGCCGCGGCGCCAGTAGTCGGGCCGCGCATAGGCCCGGCGCAGAAATTCCACAAACGCGCGGATGCGCAGCGGCAGATGCTGGCGCTGCGCAAATACCGCGTAGATCGCGTTGTCCGGGGCGCAGTATGCATCCAGCACCGTGACCAGCTGCCCGGCTTCGATCGCGGCGCCCACTTCCCACATAGAACGCCAGGCCAGGCCCTTGCCTGACAGCGCCCAGTCGTGCAGCACCGCGCCGTCGTTGCATCCCATGTTCCCGGCGACCTTGAGCGTGACATTGCGTCCGTTCTGGCGAAATACCCAGCCGCGCTGGCTGCCTTCGCTGCTGATTGGCAGGCAGTTGTGACGGGCCAGGTCAGCCAGCGTGCGCGGGGTTCCATGGCGCTTCAGATAGGCGGGGGAGGCCACCAGCACGCGCTGGTTGTCGGCCAGTTTCACCCCCACCAGGCTGGAGTCGGACAGGCTGGCGATGCGGATCGCCACGTCCACCCCTTCGCCGATCAAATCCACCACCCGGTCGTTCAAGCTCAGCGCTACCGTGACCTCGCGGTGCTCGGCCAGAAAAGAAGGCAGTAGCGGCGCCACGTGGCGGCGTCCAAAACCGGCCGGGGCCGACACGAGCAAATGGCCGCTGGCGCGCAGGCCGCGTTCGGCCACGGCCGCTTCGGCGTCTTGCAGCTCGGCTAGAATGCGCTGACAATCGTCGAGGAAGGCGGCGCCCTCGTTGGTCAAGACCAGTTTGCGGGTGGTGCGTTGTAATAACTTGACCCCCAGGCGCTGCTCCAGCGCGTCCAGCCGGCGCCCGATCATGGCCGGCGCGATACCCTCGGCCCGCGCCGCCGCCGACAGGCTGCCGCGCGCCACCACTTCCACGAAAGTGGAGATTTGCCTGAATTGCCCCATCGTCAGCCTCGCTTGTTATAAAAACGCATAGATGAATTGATTTTTAATCCCGTTTCATCACCTTTTGGGTGAATATACTGCATAGCATAGACAACGCCAAGGCAACAGCACGCGCCCCGATGGTTCGGCGGCGAATAGGGCCGCAACCGGCCCGCCCATCACATTTGGAGAATGGCATGACACAGCACAGCATCGAACTTCCGCCTGGAATGGACATCAAGGCCGTCATCGCGCCCGCTTACGAGCGCGTGCTGACCCCGGGCGCGTTGGCCCTGGTCGCCAAGTTGACCCGCGCGTTCGAGCCGCGTCGCCGGGCGTTGCTGGTGGCGCGGGCCGAGCGCGCCACGCGCCTGGACGCCGGCGAGCGGCCCGATTTCTTGCCCGAGACCGCGCATATCCGCAGCGGCGATTGGCGTATCGCGCCCATCCCGGCCGCGCTGGCTTGCCGGCGGGTCGAAATCACCGGCCCGGTGGAGCGCAAGATGGTCATCAACGCCTTCAATTCCGGTGCCGACAGTTATATGACCGATTTCGAGGATTCGAACACGCCCAACTGGGACAACCAGATCACGGGCCAGATCAATATGATGGACGCGGTGCGCAAGACCATTTCGCTGGAGCAGAACGGCAAGTCTTACAAGCTGAACGATAAAATCGCCACCCTGGTGGTGCGTCCGCGCGGCTGGCACCTGGATGAAAAGCACATCCTGGTCGACGGCCAGCGCAGCTCGGGCGGCATCGTCGATTTCGCCCTGTTCATGTATCACAACGCCAAGGAACAATTGGCGCGCGGCGCCGGGCCGTATTTTTATTTGCCGAAACTCGAATCGCATCTGGAGGCGCGGCTGTGGAACGAAATCTTTGTGATGACCCAGGACGAGCTCGGTTTGCCGCAAGGCAGCATCAAGGCCACGGTCTTGATCGAAACCATCCTGGCCGCCTTTGAAATGGACGAGATCTTGTACGAATTGCGCGAGCACAGCGCCGGGCTGAACGCGGGGCGCTGGGATTATATTTTCTCCTGTATCAAGAAATTCAAGCTCGACAAGGACTTCTGCCTGGCCGACCGGGCCAAAGTGACCATGACGGCGCCTTTCATGCGCTCTTACGCCTTGCTGCTGCTCAAGACTTGCCACAAACGGGGCGCGCCGGCCATCGGCGGCATGGCCGCTTTGATACCGATCAAGAACGATCTGGAGAAAAACGCCATCGCCATGAGCGGCGTGCGCACCGACAAGGCGCGCGACGCCAGCGACGGCTACGACGGCGGCTGGGTGGCCCATCCCGGCTTGGTCGAGCTGGCCATGGCGGAGTTCAAGAGCGTGCTGGGCGATCGCCCCAACCAGATCGACAAGCAGCGCGACGATGTGCAAGTGAGCGCGGCCGACTTGTTGCAGTTCACACCGGAGGCGCCGATCACGGAGGCGGGCCTGCGTTACAACATCAACGTCGGCATCCATTATCTGGGCAGCTGGCTGACCGGCAATGGCTGCGTGCCGATCCACAATCTGATGGAAGACGCCGCCACGGCCGAGATCAGCCGCTCGCAAGTGTGGCAATGGATACGCTCCGACAAGGGCGTGCTCGACGATGGCCGCAAGGTCGACGCGGCGATGGTGCGGGGCATGATCGCGGAGGAATTGATCAAGGTCCAACAGGTCGCGCCCAACGGCGACAGCCCGAGTTACCCGCGCGCCGCGCGGATCTTCGAGGACATGTCGACTTCGGAATCGTTCGCCGAATTTTTGACCTTGCCGCTATACGAGGAAATTTAGTCTGTTTTATGGGCCGGCGGCTTGCGCTGGGCCAGGGCGGGGCGGCGCAAAAAGGCGTTCAGCGCGGCTTCGTCGATGCGGTGTCCGGCCACATGCCACAACAGTGAATCGACCCGGTCCGCGCCCCAGAACAGGGCGCCGTCCAGCGCGAAGGTCGGCAAACCGAACACGCCGGCCGCGATGGCGCGTCCGGTGCTATCTTTCAATGCCTGTTTGATGTCGGCCCGCCCCGCGCGTTCAGCCATGGCGTCGCCGTCCAGCCCGCAGCCGCGCGCGATCTCGATTAGCACGGCCGGGTCGGACAAGTCCAGGCCCCGTTCCCAGCACGCCTCGCTCAAAGCCAGCGCGAAACAACGCCGCTCGGCTTGCTCCAGCGTCAAACTCATGCGCAATGCCAACAGGGAATTGAAAGGATGGCCGGGCGGCCCGCGAAACTCCAGGCCGCGCGCCGCCGCCAGACGCATCACGTCGCGGAAAGTATGGACCCGTTTGACGGGAATTTCGGCCGGACCCTTGATGTCGAAGGCATTGAGCAGGGCGGCGATCAGCACCGGTTCGACGTGCACGGCGCAGCCGGCCGCTTCGATCCGGGCGATTTCCTTGCCCGCCAACCAAACGTAAGGGCTGATCGGATCGAAATAAAAGGTGACCAATGGAATGATGCGCGTCATGGTGGTGCCTTTCGCGTTGGATGAAGACTAGCCGAACGGCAGCCCGAACGGGGCCGCCGGGTCGTCGTTCGCGCTAAAACGTATTTTTCCACTCGCGCAAGGCGGCGAAAGTCTCGACCGGCGGCTTGTGCGCTGTCAGTTTGCCGGCCGCGATCAAGCGCGCGACGATGGCCGGCTCGCGGTAGCGTAAAAATGGATTGGTGGACTTTTCCAGGCCGATGGTGGACGGTATCGTCGCCTGCCCCCGTTCGCGCTTGGCCGTTTCGTCGCCGACACGCTCCAGCAGCGCCGCGTTGTCCGGCTCGATGGCGCGGGCGAAACGCAGGTTCGACAAGGTATATTCATGCGCGCAATACACCAGGGTATCGTCGGGCAGGGCGGCCAGCTTGGCCAGGGAATCGACCATTTGCGCCGGCGTGCCCTCGAATAGGCGGCCGCAGCCGCCGGCGAACAGGGTGTCGCCGCAAAACAGCCAGCCTTGGTGGCGCTCGTCCACAGGCCCGGCCGCCTGGCGCACATAGGCGATATGCCCCAGCGTATGGCCCGGCACCTCGAGCACGGTCAGGCGCAGATCGAGTTCCGGCACCACCACGGTATCGCCTTGCTCAAGCGCTTCGGTCACGCCTGTGATAGCCTCTTTGCGTGGGCCATACACCGGCACCGCATAATGTTGTAATAGCTCCAGCACGCCGCCGGTATGGTCGGCGTGGTGGTGGGTGAGTAAAATGGCGCTCAAGGTCAAGCCCTGTTCGGCCAGCGCGGCCAGCACGGCCCGGGCGTCGCCGGGATCGACCACGGCGGCGCGCGCGCCGTCATGGATGAGCCACAAGTAATTGTCGGAAAACGCGGGCACGGCGAGCACGACGGGCGCCGATCGCGTAGGGGAAGCGGAAGTGGTCATCGGTTTGAGAAAAGGCTGGGCATGGACAAGGCGGCATCCGAAAAATCCATTATAGCGCTAGATAGCTGGCTGCAAACGCCGGCCGGGGCCTACGTGCGTGCCTGGGAGCAGCAATGTCTGGACGCCTTGACGGCCGACATCTTCGGCTACAATGCGCTCCAGATCGGCATGCCCCACCTGGACGCGCTGGCCGCCAACCGCATGCCCAACAAGTGGATGGCGGACACACGGCTGAGCGGCGCGGCGCGCGCCGCCGGCGCCACGGCCAGCCGCGCCGGCATCATCGTCGATTTCGACGAATTGCCGTTCGCCTCGCAAAGCCTGGATTTGGTGATCTTGCCCCATGTGTTGGAGTTCGCCTCCGAGCCGCACCAAGTCTTGCGCGAAGTCGAAAGGGTCTTGATACCCGAGGGACGCTTGATCATTTGCGGCTTCAACCCGGCCAGCTTGTGGGGCTTGCGCCAAGTCACGGGACGCATGAGCGGATCGCATTTCCTGCCCATCGCGGGGGAATTCATCTCTATGCCGCGCATGAAAGACTGGTTAAAATTACTGAACATGGGCGCCAGCGACAGCCATTTCGGCTGCTACGCGCCGGCGTGCAAGACCGAAAAATGGCTGCACCGGACCGCCTTCATGGACCGGGCCGGCGCCCGGTGGTGGCCGTATCTGGGCGCCGTGTATATAGTGCAGGCCGTCAAGCGCATCAAAGGCATGCGCTTGATCGGGCCGGCGTGGACAAGCAAACCGGCAACGGCCGCCGCAGGCGTTCCGGTGACAAATAAAAGGCGGGAACAGCAGGATGGATAAAGTCGAAATTTTTACCGATGGCGCATGCAAGGGCAATCCCGGTACCGGCGGCTGGGGCGCCTTGATGGTGGCCGACGGCGCGGAAAAGGAAATTTTCGGCGGCGAGGCCAACACCACCAACAACCGCATGGAATTGCGGGCCGTGATCGAAGCCTTGAACGCGCTCAAGCGGCCCTGCGACGTGGTGTTGCACACCGATAGCCAATATGTGCAAAAGGGCATCAGCGAGTGGATACACGGTTGGAAGGCGCGCGGCTGGAAAACCGCCGCCAAGGCGCCGGTCAAAAATGTCGACCTGTGGCAAGCGCTCGACACGGCCCAGGCCGTGCATCAGGTGGAATGGCGTTGGGTGCGCGGTCACAACGGCCATCCCGGCAACGAACGGGCCGACGTGCTGGCCAACCGTGGCGTGACCACCGTCAAGCGCTAAAGCGTGCCGGATCGCCCCGCTCGCCGCGCCGATCCGGCCGGCGCGCGGTTTGTGCGGTTTGTTATACTGCCGCCTTTCACGCATCCCTCACCAGATTGCCTTCATGCGCCATATTGTTCTTGATACCGAAACCACTGGCCTCAATCCCCGCAACGGCGACCGCGTCATCGAGATCGGCTGCGTCGAATTGCATAACCGTATGCTCACGGGGAATAATTTCCACCGCTATATCAATCCCGAACGCGACTCGGAAGAGGGCGCGTTGGCGGTGCATGGCTTGACCACCGAGTTTTTGAGCGACAAGCCCAAGTTCGCCGAGATCGTCGAGGAATTGCGCGCCTACCTGGGCGGCGCCGACGTGATCATCCACAACGCGCCGTTCGACCTGGGTTTCTTGAACGCGGAATTCAAACGGCTGAATCTACCCAGCTTCAGCGAACACATCGGCGGCGTGATAGACACCCTGGTGCAAGCCAAGGAAATGCATCCCGGCAAGCGCAACTCGCTGGACGCCTTGTGCGACCGCTACGGCGTGTCGAACGCGCACCGCAAGTTGCACGGCGCCTTGCTGGACGCCGAGTTGCTGGCCGACGTGTACCTGTCCATGACGCGCGGGCAAAACAGTTTGAGCATGGATGCGGACACCGACGCGGACGCCGACGGTGCGCCCCTGGAGGTGGTGGCGCTGGCCGAGATTGTTTTCTTGCCGGCCTCGGCCGAAGAATTGGCGGAGCACGAAGCGACGCTGGCGGCCCTGGACAAGGCCGTCAAGGGAAGCTGCGTCTGGCGCGTGGCCTTGGCCGGCGTCTGAGGCGCCGCGCGCGGTGGAAATTGGAGGGAAACGCTTATTTTCAAGACCGATCCGAAAAGCCCTTCCATATTCCGCCGCTTTCATGCGATAATTCGCCCCGCTTCGGGAGGTTAGCTCAGGGGTAGAGCACTGCATTCACACTGCAGGGGTCGCAAGTTCGAAACTTGCACTTCCCACCA
>JAYVUV010000243.1:0-5650 GCA_043787615.1 Janthinobacterium sp.
CCGCGAACGCCTTCGGTAATCAGCACGCCAGCGCCGGCCACACCGGTTGGGTGGAACTGCCAGAATTCCATGTCCTGCAGCGGCAGGCCGGCGCGCGCGGCCATGCCCATGCCGTCGCCGGTGTTGATGAAGGCGTTGGTCGATGCGGCGAAAATACGGCCGGCGCCGCCGGTGGCGAAGATCGTGGTCTTCGCCTCCAGGATCATGCACTCGCCGGTTTCCATTTCGAGCGCAACCACGCCCACCACGTCACCTTCGGCGTCGCGGATGATGTCGATCGCCATCCACTCCACGTAGAAGTGGGTGCGGGCACGCACGTTGCGCTGGTACAGCGTATGCAGCAGCGCGTGGCCGGTGCGGTCGGCCGCCGCGCAGGCGCGCTGCACGGCTTTTTCGCCGAAGTTGGCGGTGTGGCCGCCGAACGGACGCTGATAGATGGTGCCGTCCGGGTTGCGGTCGAAAGGCATGCCGAAATGTTCCAGCTCGTACACCACCTTGGGCGCCTCGCGGCACATGAATTCGATCGCGTCCTGGTCGCCCAGGTAATCGCCGCCCTTGACGGTGTCGAACATATGCCAGAACCAGCTGTCCTCGGCCATGTTGCCCAGCGAGGCGCCGATGCCGCCCTGGGCCGCCACCGTGTGCGAACGGGTCGGAAACACCTTCGACAGCACGGCCACGTTCAAGCCGGCTTCGGCCAGTTGCAGCGAGGCGCGCATGCCGGAGCCGCCGGCGCCGACGATGACCGCGTCGAAACGGCGGGAGGGGATTGCGGATTTAATAGCTGCCATTACACACTCCAGAGTATCTGCACCGTCCACACGGCGCATGCGATCAACCACAGCAGGGTGGCAACTTGCAAGGTGAGACGCAGGGCGACCGACTTGACGTAATCCATCCAAATGTCGCGCATGCCGACCCAGGCGTGATAAAACAAGCCGAGCAGGGTCACGGCGCTGAACAGTTTGAACCACTGCTGCGCGAACAGACCGGCCCAGCCTTCATAGCTGAAATTGTCGCCGGTCAAAAAAGAAACCAGCAAAATGCCGGTGTAGAGCACCATCACGATCGCCGTGACGCGCTGGGCCAGCCAATCCTTCAAGCCGTAGTGGGCGCCCACCACCAGACGGTTCGGTCCGATATTATTCTTAGCCATTAAAATACTCCAAACAATTTCAAGCCGGACAAGGCGGTCAGCGCCAGGCTGACGGCCAGCACCGCGATCGCGCTGGCGCGGGCCGAATGCTTCTCGATGCCCATGTGGACATCCATGAACAGATGGCGCACGCCGGCGCAGAAATGCTGCATATAACCCCAGATCAAGGCCAGCAACACCAGTTTCACGAACCAGTGCGAGGCGATGCCCTGAAAGTAGGAAAACGAGACTTCGGAGCGCAAGCTCAGTTGCAACAGGTATAGCACCACCGGCGACAGCAAGAACAGCACGACGCCGCTGGCGCGGTGCAAGATGGACACGACGCTGCCCAGCGGCCAGCGGTAACTGAGCGCCAAGTCCATGACGTGGATATTACGAAATTGCGGCCGTTCTTTTTTTGGCGTTTCTCTTACGGCTTCCGACATGACAAGACCCCCCTTAAACTAAAACAAATATAGATCTACAATTTTCGCCGATTTTTGCAGGCGCCACCACTCGCTATTGTTACACACAACCAAATTTATGTTTCCCCATGGGCTGGAGCCATGTCCGCGATGCCGTATGTCTTTCCCACGCAACAATACGGGCGAGGGCGACGCGTGTGCCTTGCTCCATTGGCCGCGATGCGATTAGTTCAGTTCGTTTTGATAGTGATGCCGATCGGTGCAATACAAGCCGCGTCGCAGCTCGACCGGCTTGTCGCCATAAGTGAAGGACACGCGCTCCGAGCTGAGCAAGGGAGTACCGGGCGCCAGGCCCAGCAAGGCGGCCGCGCCCGCGTCGGCGCACACCGCGCGGATCTGCTCCGAGGCCCGTATCATGCGGGTACCGAATTCGGTCTCGAACAAGCCATACATCGGCCCCTTGTATTCGACCAGGCGCTCGGCCGTCAACCCTTTGAAAATGGCGCCGGGCAACCACAACTCTTCGACGATGGTGGCGATGCCGTCGAAGAACTGGACCCGCTTGACGAAGATCACCGCGTCGCCCGACTTCAATTCCAGCAGCCGCGCCACATCGGCCGGCGCGCGCACCCGCTTGACCTCGATGAATTTGCTTTCCGGGTAGTGGGACACGCCCTCGTCCGGCACCAGGCGCAGGAAGCGGATATGCGCGCGCGCCTCGTGGTGGGTGGCGACGAAGGTGCCCTTGCCCTGGCGCCGCACCACCAGATTGTCGGCCGCCAGCTCGTCGATCGCCTTGCGCACGGTGCCCTGGCTGACCTTGAAACGGCCCGCCAATTCGACCTCGCTGGGGATCAACTCGCCCGGCTTCCACTCGCCCGATTGCAGGCTGTGCGTGATCAAGGCCTTGATTTGCTGGTATAGCGGACTGAAGGTCGGCGAATGCGGCCCGGCGGCGTTGGCCGGCGCGGACACGTTCGCGGATGCGGCGCCGCCCGGACCGGCGGCCGTACCGGGGGCCGTTCCGGCCGCCGTGGCGCCGCCGGCGCTGGCGGGGTGGGTCGGATTGGGCGGGGCGGGATTCATAGGGCAGGATTTCACCACAAAAGCCCCCGCGCGTCCAGTAAAAACGATAACTTATCTGTCTTATATAAGACATAAGATACGATTGACAGAAGCGACACGCCGGCCTACACTCGCGGTCCATCATGCCACTGCCCGCGCCCGTGGTTCGCCGGTCGCGCGCTTGTTGTTATTTCGCGTCGGCATAGCCGGCTCGGTCCAGCCCCGTGCCGCCGGGCGTGGCGCGGGCCGCGCGGCCTACTGCCGACTTCGCGCGCGAGGCCGCTTTTGGTATGATGAGTGTTTTCCGAACAGCGTCACCCCAGCGTCGAGCTCGTTTTCTTTCCCACTTTGGAGATTCATCATGGCTAACACCCCAATGCGCGTCGCGGTCACCGGCGCCGCCGGCCAGATCGGCTATTCCCTGCTGTTTCGCATCGCCAACGGCGACATGCTAGGCAAGGACCAGCCCGTCATCTTGCAACTGCTTGAAATCGCCGACGAAAAAGCGCAAAAGGCGCTCAAGGGCGTCATGATGGAAATCGACGATTGCGCCTTCCCGCTGCTGGCCGGCATGAGCGCCCACAGCGATCCGCTGACCGCCTTCAAGGACGCCGACGTGGCCTTGCTGGTCGGCGCCCGTCCGCGCGGCCCCGGCATGGAACGCAAGGATTTGCTCGAAGCGAACGCCCAGATCTTCACCGTGCAAGGCAAGGCGCTCGACGCGGTCGCCTCGCGCGACGTCAAAGTGCTGGTGGTGGGCAATCCGGCCAACACCAACGCTTACATCGCCATGAAGTCGGCGCCTTCGCTGCCGGCCAAAAACTTCACCGCCATGCTGCGCCTGGACCACAACCGCGCCCTGTCGCAAATCGCCGCCAAGACCGGCAAACCGGTCGCTTCGATCGAGAAACTGTTCGTGTGGGGCAATCACTCGCCCACCATGTACGCCGATTACCGCTACGCCGAAATCGACGGCAAGTCGGTCAAGGACATGATCGGCGACGACGCCTGGAACCGCGACAGCTTCCTGCCCGTGGTCGGCAAGCGCGGCGCGGCCATCATCGAGGCGCGCGGCCTGTCTTCGGCCGCCTCGGCGGCCAACGCGGCCATCGACCACGTGCATGACTGGCTGCTCGGCACCGGCGCCAAATGGACCACCATGGGCATTCCATCGGACGGTTCCTACGGCATTCCGGAAGGCGTGATGTTCGGCTTCCCGGTCACCACCGACAAGGGCGAATACACCATCGTGCAGGGCTTGACGGTCGACGCGTTCTCGCAAGAGCGCATCAATCTGACCCTGAACGAATTGCTCGAAGAGCAAGCCGGCGTCAAACACTTGCTCGGCTAAGCGACGCGCCGCGGCCGCCCCAGCGATGTCGATCGACCCGCCCAAGGCGCCAGCGCGGCGCGCGCGCCGCCCCGCCGATGGCGGCGCGGCCGCCGCGTCTTCCGACGGCCTCGCGCCGTCCCCACCCGTTTCGATTGTCCGCCGCATGCATCCCACCGAGGTTTTATTCCAAGGCAAACGCCAGCCGTTGCTGCTTCCGGCCTGCGACCACTACGCCGGCTCCGAGCAGCTGATGCGTAAGTCGATTGCTTTGCAACAAGAGCTTGGCCCCCTGTTCGACATCACCTTCGATTGCGAGGACGGCGCCAGCGCCGGCGACGAACTGGCGCACGCGCGCCTGGTCGGCGCCCTGCTGGCCGGCCCCGAGAACCAGTTCGGGCGCATCGGCGCGCGCGTGCACGATGTCGACAGCCCTTATTTCGCGTCCGACGTGGACATCATTTGCGCCGCCGCCGGCGCCCGCCTAGCCTATCTGGTGCTACCCAAGGCCAATGGCGTGCAAGACGTGCTGCGCGCCATCGAGTCGATCAACCCGCACGCCATCGCGGCCGGGCGCGACGCGCTGCCGCTGCACGTGCTGATCGAAAGCCACGGCGCGCTGCGCGACGTGTTCGCCATCGCCGCCCTGCCCCAGGTCGAGTGCCTGTCGTTTGGCATCATGGATTTCGTCTCGGCCCACTACGGCGCGGTGCCGGCCAACGCCATGCGCACGCCGGGCCAGTTCAGCCATCCGCTGGTGGTGCGCGCCAAGCTCGAAATCGCCGCCGCCTGCCACGCGCACGGCAAGGTGCCCTCGCATAACGTGACCACCGAAATCAAGGATTCGGCGGTGGTGGCCAACGACGCCCAGCGCGCCGCCGCCGAATTCGGCTATACGCGCATGTGGAGCATCCACCCCGACCAGATCAAGCCGATCATCAAGGCTTTCACCCCGCGCGCCTCGGAAGTGAACGAGGCGACCAACATCTTGCTGGAAGCGGAGCGCGCGCGATGGGGGCCGATCGCCCAAAATGGCCGCTTGCACGACCGCGCCAGCTACCGATATTATTGGACCGTTTTACAGCGCGCCAAGCTGGCCGGCTTGAACCTGCCCGAGGCCGCGACCCTGCTGCTGACGCTCCCCGACGAACACTGACCTGGAACCACACGATGTCGATTTCCCCCTACGCCCTCGCCTTCAGCCTCGCCTTGGGCGCACTCGGTTTGGGCGCCCCGGCCGACGCGGCCGAGGCCGCCGCCAAACCGGCCAAGAGCGCCAAGCACAAAGCCGGCAAGGCGTCCGGCAAGGCCGCCGCCAAACCGGCCGAGCCGAACGAAGAGGTGGACGAGCCCGACACGGCCGGCTCCTCGACCACCGAGTTCGACTGTGAACTTGGTAACAAAATCACGATCTATAAGAACGACAGCGACGAACAGCACATCGCGCTGCGCTGGAAAAAACGCCTGCATCGCCTGACCCGCATCGGCACCACCACCGGCGCCAATCGCTTCGAAAACCGCAACTACGGCTTGATCTGGATCGGCATCCCGGCCAAGGGCATGCTGCTGGACTCGAAACAAAACCGCCAGCTGGCCAACGAATGCAAGAACGCCGAGCAAATCAAGCCGGCGCCGGAACCGGTCGCGCCCGTGCCGGCGGCGAGCACGCCGGCCGGCCCCGCCACGGCGCCGGCG
>JAYVUV010000244.1:0-2487 GCA_043787615.1 Janthinobacterium sp.
AATTTCGCCAACGCCGGGATTCCGGTGTTGCTGCTGGAAACCAAGCAAGAGGCGCTCGACAAGGGCTTGGCCACCATCCGTAAAAATTATGAAAATACGCTGAAGAAGGGCAAGCTGACCCAGGAGAAATTCGATCAGCGCCTGGCCGCGATCAGCGGCACCTTGGCGTACGAGGACATCGCCCAGGCCGATATCGTAATCGAGGCCGTATTTGAAGACATGGCCGTCAAGGAAACCGTGTTCAAGCGGCTCGACCAAGTAATGAAGCCGGGCGCGATCCTGGCCTCCAACACCTCGACACTGGACCTGGACCGCATCGCCGGCTTCACCGGCCGGCCGGAAGATGTGGTCGGCACGCATTTTTTCAGCCCGGCCAACGTCATGAAACTGCTTGAAATCGTGCGCGGCGCCAAGACCGGCAAGGATGTGCTGGCCACCACCTTGGCGCTGTCGAAAAAGCTGAAGAAAACCGGGGTGGTGTCGGGCGTGTGCGACGGCTTCATCGGCAACCGCATGATCGAGCAATATAGCCGCCAAGCTGGCTTTTTGCTGGAAGAAGGGTGTTTGCCGGAGCAAGTGGACAAGGCGATGGAAAAATTCGGCTTCGCCATGGGACCGTTCCGCATGGGCGATCTGGCCGGCAACGATATCGGCTGGTATATCCGCAAGCGCCGTTATGCGGAAACGCCCGCGCTCACGTACTCGAAGACGGCCGATCTGTTGTGCGAACTGGGCCGTTTCGGCCAAAAGACCGGCGCCGGCTGGTACGATTACAAGGCCGGCGACCGCAAGGCTTATCCGTCCGAGGCGGTCGATGCCATGATCGTTCAGCATTCGGCCACGCTGGGACTGGCGCGGCGCAAGATCGACGACCGCGAAATCGTCGAACGACTGGTGTATTCGCTGGTCAACGAGGGCGCGCGCATCGTGGAAGAGGGCATCGCCCTGCGCGCCTCCGATATCGACATGGTGTATTTGACCGGCTACGGTTTCCCGCTATACCGGGGCGGACCGATGTTTTATGCCGACACGGTGGGCTTGCCGAATGTGGTGGGCGCGATCGAAACCTACGCCAAGGGCCGTCACGGCGACGCCTGGCGTCCGGCGCCGCTGTTGCTCAAACTGGCGGCGGAAGGCAAAACCTTCAACCCTTGATGCGCCGGCCGTCGGTCGGCTGCCAGGTGTTGTATTTCGCACGGCCGGGCCGACCCGGTCGTTTAGTTCCCATCTTGCATTAAAACACTATATAATTCTTATGGCAAATAGTGCCGAGTCATCGCAACCCCAAAAAACGGATTGAGAGTAAGTCGAATTTGCTTCGCTGGCATCCAAAAGTTATGCCGAAATCTATCTGGACGCTTCTGACATCAACTTAATTCGGGGAAATAATATGAAAAAGATTACTTTGGCCATCGCTTTGGCCTTGAGCGCCGCCGGCGCCGCGCATGCCGCAACGATCCAGGGCTTGGTCAACACCGGCGTCGGCGCCGCGGGCGGCCAAGACAGCCATTACGCCGTGAGCGTGCTGGAGGGCGCGACCGTGCTGACCGGTCAACATGGTTTTATCACACAAGACAACACCTGGCCCGTCAATCCATGGCTGGCCAATTCGGCCACTTCCAAATGGATCACCCCGACCGCCAATCAAGGCGAGTCGTTCGACGCCGCTTCGCAAGGCTTGTACAAGTTTGAGCTGCAATTCGACTTGACCGGCTATAACGCGGCCAGCGCCAGTTTTCTCGGCCATTTCGCGGCCGACAACGCCGCCACCGTGTTCTTGAATGGCAGCCAGATCGCCGCCGGGACCGGCTTTTCCTCGTGGAGCAATTTTGGCGCCAACAGCGGTTTTAACAACGGCGTCAATCTGCTCGATTTCTATGTCACCAACTGGCAGCAAAACGGCGGCAATCCGCTCGGCTTGCGGGTCGAATTCACCGACGCCACCGTGGCGGCCGTGCCGGAACCGTCGAGCTATGCCATGTTGCTCGCCGGCCTGGGCTTGGTGGGCTGGATGGCGCGGCGCCGCCGCAGCGCGTAAGTAGGCCGATTGTGCCGGAACCGAAACCGCTAGCGATAGCGGTTTTTTTTCGGGCTAAAAATCGCGCATATCGCCGAATCAAGGCGGCGCGCCCGTGGCTTATTGTCAGGGGATAGTCATGGTTGCGCAGCGAGCATAGTGCGCCAAAGATAAACCGCGCGGCGATAAACGATAAAAAGCCCCGTAAAAAACCGGGGCTTTGGAAAGCCGGATGCGCCAAGCGGCGCATCCGGTCATGCTTCGATCAGTCGGCGGCGTAGATATCGCGGTCCTTGGTCTCGCCGACAAACAGGGTGCCGATCACCACCGTGGTCAGCGCCACGATGATCGGATACCACAGGCCGTAGTAAATATCGCCCTTGAACGCCACCAGCGCGAACGCCGTGGTGATCGGCACCCTGTTTGTCGGCGAGACCAAGGACCGCGATATCTACGCCGCCGACTGATCG
>JAYVUV010000245.1:0-17279 GCA_043787615.1 Janthinobacterium sp.
AAACCGCCGACCTCATGCACGATGCCGGCGAATAAGGCCGTGTCCGGATCGACATGGGTCACGCGCCGGGCGATCACTTGCGCCAGCGCCGCCACGTGCGCGGTATGCGCCCACAGTTGGGCCGCCTTGGCGCGCAACTCCGGGCTGGTGAAATTGCCGCCCAATTGACGCACGATCAGGGCCGCCACCAGCGATTGCAGGGTGCGCACGCCCATGCGCTGCACGGCCGCGCGCACGCTCGATATCTCGCTGCCGAAACGGTTATACGCGACCGAGTTGGCGATGGCCACCGTGCGGGCCGCCAATAAGGGATCGGCCTGCACCAGTTTGGCGGCGGCGTCGATGTGACAATTGGGGTCGTTCAAGGCTTGCTGTAATTTCAGCGACGCGTCCACGTTGGTGGGAAACGTCATTTCGCCCTGGCTCGCTTGAGCGGCGATGAGTTTAAATGCTTCGAGTCTGTCCATAAAAAAATTATACCCGGAATATTTCCCCTCGGAACTTTATCGGGGACATAGTTGCTGATTTTTTTGCTGGACGATACAAACAAGACGCGCAAACCCGATGCGCGCGCCGCATTTACTCGAAACCGTGGTGCGGACGGCCTGACTTATTATGCCCGTGCCGGGGAAAACAGTAAATGGCCGATGCTATCGGCAGTGTGTTGCAACAACAAAGCCGATAGCAATTGTTAACTATTGTTAAATCGATGCCTTAGGCCGCTTCACTGAAAATGGCGTCGTAGCCATCCTCGGTGGCGTCGGTGTCTTGCAATTCGTCGACCAGGCCCAGGTCGAACAATTCCTCGATGGCGTTCATAAAGCTGTTGTGTTTGGTCGCCCCGATCAAGCGATAAATTTCTCCCGCTTCGTTGCGTATCCCGATGATCAGTTTTTCCTGTCGCACCAATTCCGGTGTGCTGGCGTTGAGCAACAAGTTGCCGATAATATGTTTATCAAAGTGGGCCGGCGTTTTGCCTTCGAGTAATGAAGTTTTCAATATTTTTCCTTTGTTATCGATAATTGGATCATGGCACTATCACGGTATCGCCATTCGCTTCCGCCATCACCTGTTTTAATTTGATCAGGGTCAACTCCAACGCGACAAAATCGGCTTCGCTGAAACTGGCGAAGGCCCGGCTACCCTGGCTTGTCACATACGGAAACACGCAGCCGAACAATTGTTCCCCCCTGCTCGTGAGCCGGATGAAAAAGGAACGCTTATCGCTGCAACTGCGCTTCCTTTCCACCCAACCCTTTTGTTCCATTCGTTCGATGACGCCGGTCAACGTACCCTTGGTGATCAGCGTCTTTTCGCCCAGTTCCTTGTACGCCATGCCGGCCGTGTTGCCCAAGGTGGCGATGATGTCGAACTGAGCGGGGGTCAACCCGTGCCGGCGCGCCAAGTCGCCCGAAAAACGTTCGAAGCCCTGCATACATTCCGCCAACAAGCGGATACTTTTGAGATAGCGCTCACCCATGGGACGTGATTATAGTCCCCCCGCATGAAAGGCACGGCTCGCGTACGGTCGCCGAGCGCCTGGGCGCACCGATCAACCTGACTGTTCGCAATTTGTTGCGGAGGCGCGTAACATGGCGGCTAAGCTTGGGCTCCCCTTCGCATCCGCACATCCACCGAGACCGATCACCGAGACCTATTTATGACACCTCAGTTCCGCGGCATTCTTGCCTTGCTTCTTGTTACGATCGTGTGGGGCACCACTTTCCCGGCCATGAAGAGTCTGACCGCTTATTTCTCGCCCGTGTGGATCGTCTGCGTCCGCTTCGGCCTGGCCGCGTTGCTGTTGTCGCCCTTCCTGTGGCGCGCGCGCGTCAAGGATGTGCGCGCCGGATTGGTGCTGGGTTTGCTGCTGTTCGCCTGCTATGTGTTCCAGGTCGAGGGCTTGGCCCTGACCAGTTCCAACCGCAACGCCTTCATCACCGGCTTGAGCGTGCTGGTGGTGCCTTTGCTGGGCATGGCCGCCGGGCGCATGCCGCCGCGCCGCATCGCGCTGGCGCTGGTGTTGGCGCTGGGCGGCCTGGTCGCCTTGTGCGCGGACGGCAGCACCGGCTGGGGGCGCGGCGATACGCTGGCCTTGATGGGGGCGTTTTCTTTTGGTTTTTACGTCAAGTTGATGGAACGCAGCACCCGCGAGGCGGAACGCTTGATGACTCTGACCGCGGCGCAAATCGCCACCGTGGCGCTGTGCGCGGCCCTGTGGCTGCTGGTGCGCGAAGTGCCGCGCGGCGAGATCGACGTGGGCCAGGATTTGAGCAATTACTGGAGTTATATCGGGGTCGGCGTGCGCACCTATGCTGTCAATTTTCTGTATCTGGGGGTGGTGTGCACCGCCGCCATCATTTCCTTGCAAACTTGGGGCCAGCGCCACAGCACGGCCAACGAAGCGGCCGTCATTTATGCGTTCGAGCCGGCCGCCGCCGCGTTTTTCGCTTATTTCTGGTTGAACGAAGTCATGACGGCGCAAGCCGTGATCGGCGCCGTGTTGCTGATCTCCGGTATGATTGTCAGTCAATGGAACACGGAGCGCCCCGCGGCCGCGCTGGCGCCCGAATAGGTCCGCCCGGGCGTCGTGCCGAACGCCCGCTGTTTTCCGCCGAAGAACCGTTTCCGCTTACTGGCGCCCGCTGCATTGCCGATGTCACTTCCTCCCTTCACCAGCGCCGGCCCGGACCGGCCGCTGCGCCTGCTGCTGATCAACGCAGGCGAAGCCGACGCCCTCACCTGGGCCGCCCTGATACAGCCGCTCAGACTGGCCGCCGCCGCGCTCGGGCCATCGATATTGCATCTGGACCTGCGCGCCCCGGCGCAAGCGGTCGAAGCGGGCGCCCACTATCACCTGGCGCTGCTGGTGGCCGACGAGGGCCAGCCGCCCATGCGCCCGGAGCTGGCGCGGGCCGTGCTGGAACGTTGTCGCGGCGCCCGCTTTTGGGGCGGGGTCGGCGCCGCCGTGCTGTGGTTGGCCAACGCCG
This sequence comes from Janthinobacterium sp., assembly GCA_043787615.1. GTDB lineage: Bacteria > Pseudomonadota > Gammaproteobacteria > Burkholderiales > Burkholderiaceae_D > Janthinobacterium. The sequence continues at coordinate 2,991 of JAYVUV010000245.1, forward strand.
GCGCGCTCGACGGCGTGCGCGTGGCCCTGCCGTGGGCGCTCTACCCGGACGCCGACGCCCGGGCCGACCGCGCCATCCTCACCCCCCACCTGTTTGAAATCGATGGCGTCCACCTCACCTGTTGCGGCGGCGCCGCCAGTCTGGACTTCGCGCTGACCCTGGTCGAGATATTGTTCGGGGCCGATTTGCAGGCTCAGATCAAGGAAGCCTTGTGTGTGGACCGGGTGCGCGGCAAGGAAGAGCGCCAGCGGGTCGCCTTGCAGGCCCGCTTCGGCGCGTTGCAACCGAAGTTGTCGGAGGCGGTGACCTTGATGGAAACCAATATCGAAGAGCCGTTGTCGACCGACGACATCGCCAACCTGGTGGGCTTGTCGCGACGCCAGCTGGAACGCTTGTTCAAGCAATACCTGGGCAGCTTGCCGTCGCGCTATTACCTGGAATTGCGGCTGCGCCGCGCCCGCCAGCTTTTGCTCGATACCCATTACTCGATCGTGCAAGTGGGCTTGATGTGCGGCTTCTCGTCGGGATCGCATTTTTCCACCGCCTTCGGTGCGCTGTTCGGTCACACCCCGCGCGAAGAGCGCCAGCGCAAGTTGATGCCGCCGGCGGCCTGAGCCGGCATGCCGGCCAAAAATGAAAAACCTTGTCGCAGTTTCAAAAGAGTTTTGCCGGCGCCCTTCCTATAATGATGCGGACGCAACTGTCTTGGTTGCGCACCGACTAACATTGATAGGGAATGCTGATGAACGCCAAGCTTGATTCCACCGTAACCGCCCGTCCCGTCACCCGTCAGACCTTCGACGACGTGCTGGTGCCGACCTACGCGCCGGCCGCGATGGTGCCGGTGCGCGCCGCCGGGCTGGATCTGTGGGATCAAAACGGCAAGCAGTACCTCGACTTCACCGCCGGCATCGCCGTCGCCAGCCTGGGTCACTGTCACCCGGAGCTGGTCGCCGCCCTGACCGCCCAAGCCAACACCCTGTGGCACCTCGGTAACGGCTACACCAACGAGCCGGTGCTGCGCCTGGCCACCGCCCTGACCGAGGCCACCTTCGCCGACCGCGCCTTCTTCTGCAATTCCGGCGCCGAGGCCAACGAAGCGGCCTTCAAGCTGGCGCGCAAACACGCCCACACCAAGTTCGGCGCCCACAAGTCGCGCATCGTCTCCTGCTTTAACGCCTTCCACGGCCGCACCTTGTTCACCGTGTCGGTCGGCGGCCAATCCAAATATACCGAAGGCTTCGAGCCGCTGCCGCCGGCGATCGAGCATATCGCCTTCAACGACATCGAAGCGGCGCGCGCCGCCATCGGCGACGATGTGTGCGCGGTGGTGGTCGAGCCGGTGCAGGGCGAGGGCGGCGTGGTGCCGGCCGATCCGGCCTTTTTGAAAGAGCTGCGCGCGCTGTGCGACCAAACCGGCGCCCTGCTCATTTTCGACGAAGTTCAGTGCGGCATGGGCCGCACCGGCGCGCTGTTCGCCTACATGGGCTACGGCGTCACGCCGGACATCCTGACCACCGCCAAGGCGCTCGGCAACGGCTACCCGATCGGCGCCATGCTGACCACCCACGAACTGGCCGCGACCCTCGGCGTGGGCACCCACGGCACCACCTACGGCGGCAATCCGCTGGCCACCTCGGTCGCCTTGAAGGTCCTTGACATCATCAACACCCCGGCTTTCCTGGCGCGCGTGACGGAGGCCAGCCTGAAGACCATCGCCATGCTGCAATCGCTGATCGCCGACTTCCCGCAGGTGCTCCATTCGGTGCGCGGCAGCGGCCTGTTGCTGGGCGTGGTGGTGGCCGAGGCCTACAAGGGCCGCTCCAAGGATATCCAGAAAGCCGCCGAGGCGCAGGGCTTGATGGTGCTGATCGCGGGCACCGACGTGGTGCGCCTGGCGCCGGCGCTGATCGTGTCGGATGCCCAGATCGCCGAAGCCGGCCGACTGCTGCGGGCCGCTTTGGCCGGCTTGAGCGCGGCCTGATCGGGTTCCGCCGATTCGCCGCTTCCGTGGCGGATCGGCGCGCAAGCCTGCGCCATCGTCCGTCCATCAAGGAGTCTTTATGTATGTAGTCCGTCCGGTGGAGCTTACGGATATTGCCGCCCTCGAAGCGCTGGCCGCAGTGACCATGCCGGGTGTGCATACGCTGCCGAAAACGCGCGACAAAATCGCCGCATCGGTGGAGCGCTCGATCGCCTCCTTCGCCGCCCAGGTCGACATTCCCAGCGAAGAGTCGTATCTGTTCGTGCTCGAATCGCCGGCCGGTGGCGGCATCGCCGGCACCGCCGCCATGTTCGCCTCGGCCGGCTCGAACGGCACCTATTTCTCGTTCCGTAACGACGTTATCCAGCAAGTCTCGCGCGACCTCAATATCAGCCACAGCGTGCACGCCCTGACCTTGTGTTCGGAGTTGACCGGCTATTCCCAGCTGTCCGGTTTTTATGTGCGCAATATGGAGCAGGCCGGCCTGGAGGCGGCCCTGCTGTCGCGCGCGCGCCTGCTGTTCGCGGTGCTCGCGCCACACCGCTTCGGCGACCGCTTCTTCGTGCCGCTGGCCGGCATCACCGACGGCGCCGGCCAATCGCCGTTCTGGGACGCGCTGGGCCGCAAATTTTTTCAGATGGATTTTCTCGACGCCGAACGTGTCATCGGCGGCGCCCGCAACCGCACCCTGATCCTGGAGCTGATGCCGCATTATCCGGTGTATGTGCCGCTGCTGCCGGGCGACGCCCAGGCCGCGCTGGGACAGATCCACCCGAGCGGCGAGCTGGCTTTCAACCTGCTCACGCAAGAGGGTTTCGAGGCCGACGACTACATCGATATTTTCGACGGCGGCCCGATCCTGCAAGCCCATAAAAACGCGCTGCGCTCGTTCAACGGCTCCTTCGCGCGCCGGGTCGAAGCGCTCGCCGGGGACGCGCCCGGCCAGTCCGAGCCCCTGGTCCACTACGCCATCGCCGCCAGCTCCGAGCGCCATTTCCGCGCCGTGATCCTGGCTTGTCCGGCCCTGGAAGCGGGCGACGGCGTGGCCCTGCCACGGGCGGCCTTGGCCGCGCTGCACGTGGCCGTCGGCGACAGCGTGATCTGCGCCCGAATCTGATTGTGAGAACCTTATGTTAGTGGTACGCGCCATTCACGCCTCCGACCTGGATGCCCTCTATGGCCTGGCCAGCCAGGTCGGCACCGGCATGACCACCCTCAAGCCGGACATGACGATGCTGGGCGATCGCCTGGCCATCGCCTGCGCCTCGTTCGCCGAAACCATCGCGCCCGAAAAGCGCGACTATATGTTCGTCATGGAGGACACCGACAACGGCCGTTTGGCCGGCGTGTGCGCCATCAAGGGGTCGGTCGGGCTGGACGAGCCGTTTTATAACTACCGCATCGGCACCCTGGTCCACTCCAGCCGCGAGCTCGATGTCTTCACCCGCATGGAAACGCTGTACCTGTCGAACGACCTGACCGGCAGCACCGAATTGTGTTCGCTGTTCCTGCATCCCGACTACCGCAGCGGCACCAACGGCAAGCTGCTGTCGAAGAGCCGCTTCCTGTTCATCGCCCAGTTCCCGCATCTGTTCACCGAAAAGCTGATCGCCGAAATGCGCGGTTTCCAGGCGCCGGACGGCAGCTCGCCGTTTTACGAGGGACTGGGGCGGCACTTCTTCAAGATGGATTTTCATCACGTCGACGACCTCACCAGCCTGGGTAAAAAATCCTTCATCGCCGAGTTGATGCCGCGCCAGCCGATGTATGTGGCCTATCTGCCCGCGCCGGCCCAGGAAGTGATCGGCAAGGTCCATCTGAGCACGGCGCCGGCGCGCCGCCTGCTGGAACAGGAAGGCATGCACTTCGAAGGCTATGTCGATATCTTCGACGCCGGCCCGGTGTTGCAGGCGCGCGTGTCCGAGTTGCGCGCCATGCGCGACAGCGCGCTGTGCGTGCTCGATGCCGAGGCCGGCGCCGGCGACGTTTGCCAACCCGCCGCCGCGCCGTCCGAGCCGCTTCTGATATCGAACACGGTGCTGCGCGACTTCCGCATGATCGTCTCGGCCGCCGCGCCGGCCGGCGGCAAACTGGCCCTGTCCGAGGCCGAACAAACCCTGCTGCATTGCCGCGCCGGCGATGCGGTGCGCACGCTGCCACTCAATTTGAGGAAAAATCCCCATGTCTAATCCATCCTTTTCCGCGGTCGAGAGTAACTTCATCGGCGGCGCCTGGCGCGCCGGGAGCGGCGCCGAACTGTTCACCTTCGATCCGGCCAGCGGCCGCCAAACCTGGGCCAGCCGCGCCGCCGACACGGACGACGTCGAGCAAGCCTGCCGCGCCGCGCGCGCCGCTTTCGGGTCGTGGTCGGAAACCCCGCTCGAGCGGCGCATCGCCGTCTGCGTGCGCTTCCGCGACCTGCTCAAGGAGCACGCCGAGGAACTGGCGCTGCTGATCTCCGAGGAAGTGGGCAAGCCGCTGTGGGAATCGCGCACCGAGGTCGCCACCATGGCCAACAAGATCGATATCTCGGTCCAGGCCCACGCAGCCCGCACCGGCGAGAGCCAGAACAAGGTGGCCGACGGCACGGCCGTGTTGCGGCACCGGCCGCACGGCGTGTTCGGCGTGTTCGGCCCGTACAACTTCCCCGGCCATCTGCCCAACGGCCACATCGTGCCAGCCCTCATCGCCGGTAACACCGTCGTCTTCAAGCCGAGCGAATACGCGCCGCGCAGCGCCATCAGGACGGTGCAATTGTGGCGCCTGGCCGGCTTGCCGGACGGCGTGCTCAATCTGGTCAACGGCGCGCGCGACACCGGCGTGGCCCTGGGCCAAAACGCACTGCTCGACGGCGTGCTGTTCACCGGCAGCAGCCAGACCGGCAGCGCCTTGCACCGCCAGTTCGGCGGCCAGCCGGGCAAGATGCTGGCGCTGGAAATGGGCGGTAACAACGCGCTCGTGGTGTGGGACGTGAGCGACATCGACGCCGCCGTCTACCACGCGGTGTCGTCGGCCTTCATCTCGGCCGGCCAGCGCTGCACCTGCGCGCGCCGCCTGGTGGTGCAAGACACGCCGGCCGGCGCCGCCTTCGTGGCGCGCCTGGTCGAGGTGGCGTCGCGCATCGTGGCCGGCGCCGCCGACGCCGAGCCGGCTCCGTTCATGGGGCCGGTGATCTCGGCGGCCGTGGCGGGCCGGCTGCTGGCGGCGCAGGCCGACATGGTGGCCAAGGGCGGCACCTCGCTGTTGCCGATGCGCCAGCTGGCCGAGGGCACCGGCTTCGTTTCGGCCGGCATCGTCGACGTCACCGACGCGCGCGGCATCGCCGACGAGGAATGGTTCGGCCCCCTGCTGCAAGTGATACGCGCGCCCGATTTCGACAGCGCCCTGAAGATCGCCAACGCCACCGAATTCGGCCTGGCCGCCTCGCTGCTGTCGAACGATCCGGCGCTGTGGCAAACCTTCCAGTTGCGCGCGCGGGCCGGCATCGTCAACTGGAACCGCCCCACCACGGGCGCGGCCAGCAGCGCGCCGTTCGGCGGCGTCGGCAAGTCCGGCAACCACCGTCCGAGCGCTTATTACGCGGCCGATTATTGCGCCTATCCGGTGGCCTCGATCGAGAACAGCGCGCTGGAAATGCCGGCCAAGCTGTCGCCCGGCCTGACATTCTAAGGCGGCCATGGATAGCGCACGCGAATACAATTTCGACGGCCTGGTCGGCCCGTCGCACAACTACGCCGGGCTCTCGTTCGGTAACGTGGCCTCGTTCAACAACGTCAAAAGCGCGTCCAACCCGAAGCAGGCCGCGCTGCAAGGCTTGGCCAAGATGCGCGCGCTGGCCGCGCGCGGCTTCGCCCAGGCCGTGCTGCCGCCGCAGGAGCGGCCCGACTTCCGTCTACTGCGCGGCATCGGTTTCGGCGGCAGCGACGCCGAGGTCCTGGCCCAGGCCTGGAAAACCTCGCCGGTGCTGCTGGCCAGCGCCTACTCGGCCGCGCCGATGTGGACCGCCAACGCCGCCACCGTCAGCCCGTCGGCCGACTGCGCCGACGGCCGGGTCCATTTCACGCCGGCCAACTTGAACAACAAGCTGCACCGCGCCTTCGAGCACGAGCAGGTCACGCGCACGCTGCGCGCCATCTTCCGCGATCCGGCCCGTTTCGCGGTGCACGACGCGCTGCCCGGCACCCCCGCCTTCAGCGACGAGGGCGCCGCCAACCACACGCGCCTGGCGGCGGCGCACGGCGACCCGGCGGTCGAGCTGTTCGTGTACGGCCGGGCCGAATTCGATCCGGCCGCGCCGGCGCCGCGTCGCTTCCCGGCCCGCCAGACGCTGGAAGCCTCGCAGGCGGTGGCGCGCCTGCATGGCTTGCACGACGGCCGCACCATCTACATTCAGCAAAATCCCGAAGTGATCGACCAGGGCGTGTTCCACAACGACGTGATCGCGGTCGGTAACGGCAATGTGCTGTTCTACCACGAGCAAGCTTTCGCCAACGAGGAAGCGAGCATCGGCCGGCTGCGCGCCGCGCTGGCCGGCGCCGGCGCCGAGCTGCACGCGCTGCGGGTCGATGCGGGCGCCGTGCCGGTGGCCGACGCGGTGGCCAGCTACCTGTTCAACAGCCAGTTGCTGTCCAAAACAAACGGCAAGATGGCGCTGGTGATCCCCCAGGAATGCCAGGAAAACCAGGCCGTGGCGCGCTATCTGGAGCAACTGGTGGCGGGCGGCGCGGCGATCGACGAGCTGATTCACTTCGATCTGCGCCAGAGCATGCGCAACGGCGGCGGGCCGGCCTGCCTGCGGCTGCGGGTGGCGCTGACCGAGGCCGAGGCGGGCGCCATGCATCAGGGCGTGATCATGACCGAGACCTTGTACGCGCAACTGGTGGCCTGGGTCGAGCGCCACTACCGCGACCGCCTGGAGCCGCACGATTTGGCCGATCCGGCGCTGGCGCTGGAGGTGCGCGCCGCGCTGGAAGCGTTGACGCGCATTCTCGATTTGCCCGGCTTGTACGCGCTGTAAAGACGCGTTCGCGCGCGGGCAAAGCGTTTGATTCCTCGGCATTTAACTGTTCTAATACGCTCGGTCGCGCGAGGCGCGCCATACAATAAGGTGAATTCCGGACCGGCGCCCAGCGCGCGGCCGAGAGTTTTATATTCGATGGAGACAGTTTCCGGAGACGGAAAAGCGTATTGGGACAGGTCATCCTTGTCTTTTTATATATCGCTGTTGTGTGGTCACGAGCCGGGACGGCAGCGATGCATGACACATTACCGCATTGGAGAAGCAAGATGAAACAGATGTCGCAAGATTTGCGCACACAAACGCTCGACCTGGTCAACGCCAGCAAGCCCGCCGCCGACGGCGGCCAGATAGCCGCCCTGATCGGCGCCTGGCTCGATGCCCTGGACGACGAGGACTTGTCCGATATTTCGCCCGACAGCCTGGCCCCGGTCCTGTGGGACGGCTTCACGCACACCGCCAAGCGCGCCGGCGCCGGCTGCCAGATCGCCAGCTTGCGTTACGCCGACGGTCGCGGCGGCATGGCCACCGCGCTGCTGATCCTGAACCAGGACATGCCGTATCTGGTCGATTCGATCGTGATGGCGATGCGTAAACAGCAGGTCGGCGTGCGCGGCGTGATGAACGCGGTGCTGCCGGTGCGGCGCGATGCCGACGGCGTGGTGACGGCGGTCGGCCAAGCCGGCGACGCGCCCGAGTCGTATGTTTTGTGCCTGCTCTCCGAAGAATTGACGGTGGCCGATCTGGCCGGCCTGGTGGGCGCGCTGGAACTGGTGGCGCACGACGCCGCCGTGGTGCGGCGCGACGCCGCCGCCATGGCCGCGCGCATGAGCGAAGTGGCCGCAGCGGCCGCCGCCCATGGCGAAGAGGGCAAGGAAGCGGCCGCCTTTCTGGAGTGGGCCAAAAGCGAAGGCTTCGAGTTGTTCGGCTATGCCTACTACAGCGTCAAACCGGGCGTGCGCGAACTGGAACGCGATCTGGCCAGCCGCCTCGGCGTGCTGCAAGACACCGGCCATCCGGTCTACGGCGGCTGCCTGGCCAATATCCCGGGCGACTTCGACACACTGTCCAAACGCGAGTCGACCCTGTCGATCGTCAAGGCCGACGTCGGCGGCACCCTGCACCGCGACCAGCAGCTCGACTTCATCGGCGTGCGCGACACCGACGCGCAAGGCGCGATCCTGGGCGAGCATTGCCTGGTCGGCCTGTTCACCCGCGCCGCCACCGCCAGCCCGCTGGCCGGCCTGCCGTTCGCGCGCGGCCGCGTGGCCAAGGTATTGAGCCTGGCCGGCGTGCGCCAGCAAGGCTTCCGCGCCGAGAAATTCCGCGAAATCCTGGAATCGCTGCCGCGCACCGAAGCGCTGGAAGCCGATCTGGAATGGCTGGCGCAAGTGTGCGGCTCCGTGGTCTCGCTGTACAAGCAGCCGCGCACCAAGGTGTTCGCGCGGCGCGACGTCTACGCGCGCCACCTGAACGTGCTGGTCTACCTGCCGCGCGAACGTTACAGCGCCAGCGTGGCGGCGGCCCTGGCCAAGGCCCTGCAGGCGAGTTCCGGCGCCGACCACGTCAGCTCGCAAACCCTGGTGGCCGACGGCCCGTTGGCGCGCCTGTACCTGATCGCGCACGCGGCCCGCTATCCGCTCGACCTGGAAACCGATATCCAGCAACCGCTGCTGGCGGTGCTGGACGGCTGGCACACCAGCTTCGCCAACCTGGCCGACGCCGTGTTCGACATGCCGATGCGCAGCAGCCTGCGCAAGCTGGGCGCCAACCTGCCGCCCGATTACGTGGCGGCGACGGCGCCGTCGGCGGCCTTCCGCGACCTGGGCGCGATTTTGCGCAACACCGATCCGGCCCGCATCGCGGTGCGCATCGAAAGCGGCGACGTGACCACCATCCGCCTGTATTCGGTGGACCGGGTGCCGGCCCTGTCGAGCATTTTGCCGGCGCTGCACAACACCGGCGTGGCGATCGACCGCGAGCGTTCGTATTCGATCGCGGCGCCGGACGGCAAGCGCCACTTCGTCACCAGCTTGACGGTGGACGCGCCGAGCGCGGCCAAACTGTCGCAGCCGGCCCTGGCCGCGGTGGGGCAGGAATTGTTCGCCGCCCTGTTCAACGATGAAGTCGAGGACGGCCGCTTGAACGGCCTGGTGATCGAAGGCGGCTTGCGCAGCCGCGAAGTGCAACTGGTGCGCGCCTACATGAGTTACTGGCGCCAGACCGGCAGCAGTTTTTCGGTGCGCTACATCGCCGAAAGCCTGCGCCGCCAGCCGGCCCTGGTCAAGAACCTGGTCGATGCCTTTTTGCAGCGCTTCGATCCGAGCCTGAGCGAAGCCCGGCGCGACGCCGCGCGCGACACGCTGGCCGCCATCAAGGCCGGCCTGGCCACCGTCAACCACGCCGACACCGAAGCGATTCTGGGCGCCTTGGCCGACCTGATGTTGGCCACGCTGCGCACCAGCTACTTCCAGAACGCGCAGCAAGGCGACAAAATCATCCTCAAGTTCGACACCAGCAGCCTGACGCTGGTGCCAGAGCCGCGCCCCTACCGCGAAATTTTCGTGTTCTCGCGCCGTTTCGAAGGCGTGCATCTGCGCGGCGGCCCGGTCGCGCGCGGCGGTTTGCGCTGGTCGGACCGGATGGAAGACTACCGCACCGAGGTGCTGGGACTGGTCAAGGCGCAGATGGTGAAAAACGCCGTGATCGTGCCGGCCGGCGCCAAGGGCGGCTTCGTGTGCAAGATGATGCCCAAGGACGCGGTGCGCGAGACCATCGCCGCCGAAGGCGAGGCGGTGTACCGCTTGTTCATCTCCAGCCTGCTGGAAGTGACCGACAACCGGGTGCTGGGCCAAATCGTGCCACCGGCCGACACGGTCTGCTACGACGGCGCCGATCCGTATCTGGTGGTGGCCGCCGACAAAGGCACCGCGACCTTCTCCGACATCGCCAACGGCATCGCCGTGCAGCGCGGCTTTTGGCTGGGCGACGCCTTCGCCTCGGGCGGCTCGAACGGCTACGACCATAAAAAACTGGGCATCACCGCCAAGGGCGCGTTCGAGGCCGTCAAGCGCCATTTCTACGAGATGGACCACGACATGAACACCACCCCGTTCACCATGGTGGGCGTGGGCGACATGTCGGGCGACGTGTTCGGCAACGGCGCGCTGCTGTCGCGCCAACTGAAACTGCTGGCCGCCTTCGACCATCGCCACATCTTCCTCGATCCGAGCCCGGACGTGGCGCTGTCGTTCGCCGAGCGGGCGCGCATGTTCGCCCTGCCGCGCTCCTCGTGGGAAGACTACGACAAGGCGCTGATCTCGGACGGCGGCGGCGTGTATCCGCGCAGCGCGCGCAGCATTGCGCTGTCGCCGCAAATCCGGGCCGCGCTCGACATCGAGGAAAGCGCGCTCTCGCCCGAGGAACTGATGCACCGCATTTTGCTGGCGCCGGTCGATCTGTTCTATAACGGCGGCATCGGCACCTATATCAAGGCTTCCAATGAAACCCACGCGCAGGTGAAGGACCGTGCCAACGACCATATCCGGGTCGATGGCAACCAGCTGCGCGCCAAGGTGGTGGCCGAGGGCGGCAACCTGGGCGCGACCCAGGCCGGGCGCATCGAATTCGCGCTGGCGGGCGGGCGCATCTTCACCGACGCGATCGACAACTCGGCCGGCGTCGATTGCTCCGACCATGAAGTGAATGCCAAGATCTGGCTGGACGTGGAAGTGAACGCCGGCCAGCTCAGCGAAGCGGAGCGCAACCGCGTGCTGAACGACATGACCGACGACATCGAGCGCCTGGTCTTGCGCGACAATACCCTGCAAACCCATTTGCTGGTGCGCGAAGTGCAGGCCCAGACCGACGCCGAGGTACAGGACGGCTATGCCGCCCTGATCGCCAGCCTGGAGGAGGAGGGCGCCCTGTCGCGCGAACTGGAGCAGCTGCCGTCGGTGGCCGAACTGGCGCGCCGCAAGGCCGACGGCCGCGGCTTGACCACGCCGGAATTAGCGGTGGTGATCGCCAACGTGAAGAACCGCTTCAAACGCATCCTGTCGGCGCTGCCGCTGACCGAACAAAGCTGGGCCGAGGAACTGCTCACGCCTTACTTTCCGCCGGCCTTGGTGGCCACCCGCAGCGCGTTGGCCCATCCGCTGGCCAACGCGATCCTGGCCACGGTGCTGGCCAACGAATCGATCAACCGCTGCGGCCCGCTCTTGATCCGCGATCTGGCCGGCGAACACGGCGTGGACGAGGCCGAGGTGATCCAAGCCTGGGCGCAGGCCTGGGCGGCGCTGCATCTGACGCCGGTGTTCGAGGCGCTCGACGCGGACGCCCTGAAGGTGCCGCGCGCCGCCTCGATCAAGGTCGATGCCCGCACCCGCGTGCTGCAAAAGGCGATGATCGAGGGCGTGCTCTCGGTTCCGGGCGAGCAGTTGCGCGGCGGCGGCGGGGTGGCCGAATTGGCGCAGCTGTTCAGCCAACCGGCCATGCTGGCGCAGTTGATGCCGGCCGATGGCGAGGCCGACTTCGAAGCCGATATCGTGATCCTGCCGCCGGCCTTCGTGCAGGCCTGGAAAGCGGTCGACGCGATCGAGTCGGTGGCGGCCTTCGTGTTCGCGGCGCTGTCGGTGGCGCGTCCGGCCGGGATGGACTTGGCTACCTTCCTGCAATTGGGCATGGCCTTGCGCAGCCAGGCCGGCATCGGCACCTTGGAGCGCGGTTTGAAGCTGGCGCCGCAAACCAAGTCGCAGGAGCAGTTGCGCAATTACGCGCGGCACGCCCTGCGTCGCACCCAGCAGCGTTTGCTGGGCCAGGTGCTCCAGCGCGCCGCCGGCGGCGCCGAGCCGGCCGACGCGGTGGAAGTGGTGACCAATACGCTGGGCTTGTCCGGTTATACGCCGGCGACGGATTTGGAGCAGGCCATGCTCGATGTCTGGGCCTTGTCGGAAGCGACCAACGCCGTGGTGGCATAAGCGATGGCCGGCCCGGACGATAACCTGGCGGCAGTGGTGACGCAAGCGGTGCGGGATTTGGCCAACGCCGATTTCGGCGCGGTCGCCGCGCGTTTCAGCGCCGCCGGTTTCACGGTGGCGCAGCCGGCCGCCGGCATCCTGCAAATCAAGGCCGGGCCGCGTCAGGCCGGCCCCGACGCGGCCCGACCTGACGCGGCCCGACCCGGCGTGCTGTTGTCGGTCGGCGTGCACGGCGACGAAACCGGGCCGATCGAAGTGCTGGCGCAACTGCTGGACGCTTTGTCGCGCCAGCCATTGCAACTGGCCGTCGATCTGATGGTCTGCGTCGGTAATCTGGAAGCGATCCGCGCCGGCCGCCGTTTCATCGACGCCGATTTGAACCGCATGTTCCGGCCCCGGCGCGGCAACCTTGCCGGCACGGTGGAGGCGGCGCGGGCCGACGTGTTGATCGCCGCCACCGACGCGTTCTTCCGCGACGCGGGACCGCGCCGCTGGCATCTCGATTTGCATACGGCGATTCGTCCCTCGCTGTATCCCACCTTCGCCATCGTGCCGGACTTGATCGCGCAGCCGGCCAAGCGCGAGCTGGTGGCGTGGCTGGGCCGGGCCGCGATCGGCGCCATCATCATGAATCCGGCGTCGGCCGGCACCTATAGTTATTACTCGGCCGAGCACTGTGGCGCGGCCGCCAGCACGGTCGAACTGGGCCGGGTCGGCACCCTGGGTCAAAACGATTTGAGCTTGTTCGCAGAGGTGGCGCTGGCGCTGGACGGTTTGCTGCGCGGCGTCGAAACCGGCGGTGACGCGGCCGGCGTGGCGGCGCCGCACGTGTTCGCGGTGGCCCAGGAAATCATCAAGTTAAGCGACGACTTCCGCATGGCGTTCGACCGCCAGACCCACAATTTCAGCGCCTTGCCGGCCGGCGCCGTGATCGCCAGCGACGGCGCCACGGTCTACACCGTCAAACACGCCGAGGAATTGGTGGTGTTCCCCAATCCGGACGTGCGGGTCGGTCTGCGGGCCGGCCTGATGGTGGTACGCCGCTCTTGAACGGCGGTGACCGTTGCGTTGCCGCGTTTCCATCACGCTGTTGTTTGTTCGCAATCAGACTTGCAATAAATAATAGCTCATTCGTCAGCTCAGCCATTAGACTAGCGCCTTTCTGCGATCCGGCCTGCGCTGGTTCGCAGCCGGGCGCCCACCTTTCACGCGAATCCTCCATGTTTAAAACTTGTCTCACCTTCATCGTTTGCGTCGCGTTTTCCTCATGGATGGGCACGGCCCGGGCGGCCGACAAAGCCGACCAGCAGCCGGCCGCGAGCGGCATGAGCACCGAGCAGTTTCTGGCCAGCTTGACCTTCCAAAAAGGAAAGATCACGCTGCCGGGCGAAATCGCCACGCTCGATCTGCCCGATGGCTTCCGCTATCTGGCGCCGGCCGACGCCGAGCGGGTGCTGGTCGACGCCTGGGGCAATCCGCCCGGCATGACGTCGCTGGGTATGATCTTGCCGGCCAATGTGAGCCCGGTCAGTCCCGCCAGCTGGGGCGTGATCGTCACCTATGACAAGGACGGCCACGTCAAGGACGACGACGCCGACAGCATCAAGTACGACGAATTGCTCAAGGAAATGCAGGACAGCGTGAAGGACCATAACGCCGAGCGCAAGAAGCGGGGTTATCCGAACATGAACCTGGTGGGTTGGGCCGAAAAACCCAGTTACGACAAGGCTAGCCACAAACTGTACTGGGCCAAGGAATTGGGCGTCGATGGCGACCAGGTCCATTCGCTGAACTATAACGTGCGCGTGTTGGGGCGCGAGGGCGTGCTGGTGCTGAACGCGGTGGCCGGCATGCATCAAATCGCCGAGATCAAGGGTGAAATGCGGCGCGTCACGGCCTTCACCGACTTCGTGCCGGGCAAGCGCTACGCCGATTTCAACGGCACCACCGACAAGCTGGCCGAATACGGGATCGCCGCGCTGGTGGCCGGCGGCGCCGCCGCGAAGCTGGGCCTGTTCGGCAAGCTGTTCGCGTTGCTGCTGGCGTTCAAGAAAATTGTGCTGGTGGCGCTGGTCGCGGCCGGCGGCAGCATCATGAAACTGTTCGGCCGCAAGCCGAAGGTCAATCTCGACAAGGATTAAACCGTTTGCTTAATCGTCGGGGCCGATTTCATTGCGGCCCGGCATGCCGTGCGGGTCGGCCCGCGCGGCATAGTCGCGGTAGCCGCCGGAGGGCGGGTCGCCGGGCGAGTGCAGCGCCAGCACCATGATCGCGCCGATGATCGGTATTAACCAGACCAGGGCCAGTTG
>JAYVUV010000246.1:0-7354 GCA_043787615.1 Janthinobacterium sp.
GACGACGCGGGCCGGGCGCGGCCCGCCGCCCCCGACGCTGGGGCGGCCCTGGCTACGCTGCTGGCCCTACTCCAAAACAGCAATCTGGAAGCCCTGGACTATTTCCAGAACCAGCGCCCCCTATTCGAGCCCTTCGGCCGCGAACGTGTGCTAGCCTTGGCCGAGGCGATCGAAACGCTCAGCTTTCCAGCCGCCGAAGCGCTGGTGCGCGACATGTTGAAACGAAAGGAAGAGGCATGAGCTGGACCAATCTGGCCCTCAACGGGCGCGTATTGGTGGTCGACGACGCGATGGAAAACGTGCAAATCCTGCACCAAGCCTTGCGCGCCGAACACGAGGTGCTGTTTGCCCTGAGCGGCGAAAAAGCGCTGGAAGTGGCGCGCACCCAATTGCCGGACTTGATTTTGCTCGACGCCATCATGCCCGGCATGGATGGCTACACCGTCTGCGCGCTGCTGCGCGAAACGCCCGAGCTCAAGGACATCCCCATCATCTTCGTCACCGCCTTGAGCCGGCCCGAAGACGAAACGCGCGCCCTGGACGCGGGCGCGGCCGACTTCATCAGCAAACCGTTCAACGTGGCGGTGGTGCGGGCGCGCGTGCGCACCCAACTCACCGTCAAGCGCCAGAGCGACGCGCTGCGCGCCATGAGCTTGACCGACAGCCTGACCGGGGTCGCCAACCGGCGCAGCTTTAGCGAGGCCATCGACAACGAATGGCGGCGCTGCGCCCGCGCCGGCCATCCGATGGCCTTGATCATGGCCGACATCGATTGTTTCAAGCTGTTCAACGACGCCTACGGCCACCAGGCCGGCGACAATTGCCTGCAACAAGTGAGCGCGGCCATGGCGCGCTGCGGCACCCGCACCCCGGACTTGCTGGCGCGTTACGGCGGCGAGGAATTCGTCATGCTGCTGCCGCAAGAGGACGTGGGCGGCGCCATAGTGGTGGCGCAGCGCATCCTGGAACACGTGCGCGCCCTGGCCATTCCGCACCAGGCGTCGAGCGCGGCCGCGCAAGTGACCGTGAGCATGGGCGTGGCCAGCATCATGCCGTCCGAGGGCGCCACCCCGGCCGCCCTGATACGGGCCGCCGACGCCTTGCTCTACCAAGCCAAAAACGCGGGACGCAACCGCTTTTGCGTGGCGCCGGAGCCGGCGGTGACGCTGGAACCGGCGCCCGACTGAGCGCCGCGGGCCGGGCGCGCGCGGATCGAAACCGGGCCGGTCGGCGCGATCGGCAGCTTGTCACGCACGGGTTCGGCGCCGCGCGGAGCCGTCGCCGGTTGACGCCGGCCGCTTCAACCATTGCGTCGCATCAAAAATTGCGCCACGCACACCGGCTTGTCGCCCCCTTCGCGCTCGACCGTCACACCCCAATTGACTTGGGCGCCGTCGTCGAGCCGCTCGATGGCCAGGATGGCGAAACGCGCCCGCACCCGGCTGCCGACCGGCACCGGGGCCGGAAAACGCACCTTGTTCAAGCCATAGTTGATGCCGATCGTCATGTCACGCATGCGCACCGCATCCACCAGCATGGCCGGCAGCAAGGCCAAGGTCAGAAAACCGTGCGCCACCGTCCCGCCGTAGGGCGACTCGCGCCGCGCCCGCGCCACATCGACATGGATCCATTGCTGGTCGCCGGTGGCGTCGGCGAAGCGGTTCACGCGCTCCTGGTCGATCTCCACCCAGTTCGAGACCGCCACCTCGCGCCCGACCAGGGCCGCCATCTCGGCCAGATCGGCCAGCTCACGCATGGGGCGGCTCCACGGCTGGGCGGCGGCCGAACATGCCCATGCCCTCCACCGTCGCCACCAGTTCGCCATGCTGGTTGCTGGCTTGCCACTGCGACACGACCACGCCCCGGTCCGGCTTCGATCGCGAGCCGCGCACCTCCTTGGTCAGGTACGCCACGCTCAAGGTGTCGCCGGCGCGCACCGGCTTGAGCCAGCGCACGCTGTCCAGGCCCGGCGAGCCCATGCTCGACGAATGGTTGAGCAAGCCGTCCACCACCAGCCGCATCATCATGGCGCAGGTATGCCAACCGCTGGCGATCACGCCGCCGAAGATGGAAGCCTCGCCGGCCGCCTGGTCGACGTGAAAAGGCTGCGGATCGAACTGGCGCGCGAAGGCGACGATTTCCTCTTCCGTCACCAGGCGCTGGCCCATGGACAGCGCTTGCCCGACCTCGAAATCCTCGAAATACCAATGGCGATGCTGGGCTAACATGGGGTTGCCTCCGTGTCGGGTTGTTGAAAGCCGGGCCAATCTAGGCGACCAGCCGTTCCGGGCGCGCGCCGTGGCGCGCGATGCCGCCTGAAAAGCACGACCGCTCACAAGAATTGTACTGCACATGGCGGCCCGCGTTACTCCACCCGCAGCGGCAAGTCGCGGCCCTTGACGGCCAGGTTGCCGGCATAGTCGGCGGCCACGATGCGCAGCAGATAGTCGCCGGGCGCCAGCGCGCCCACCGCCCAGCGCCCCGGCGCCACCACCCCGTCCGCCAGCCGGTTGGTCAAGGCATAGACGAAGCGGGTGGCGGCGGCGCCATGCACCGTGATGCCGCTGCTGTCGGCATAGGCCAGCTTGGTCGCCTCGCGGTCGCGCGGCAAGCGGTCGTAGGATTGGGTGATGCGCGGCGTTTCGTAACCGGCCACGGCGCCGCCGTCGGCCCGCAATAGCTGGTAGCCCAGCCGGTACAGGCCCAGGCGGCGGCGCGCCTGGTCGCCGTCGATTTGGTCGTAGGCGTCCACCACGATGGCCACCTCGCCCAGCGCGCGCGGCAGCAGCAGGCGCGACTGACGGGTCGCCGTCAAGGGCCGGCCGGCCGCGTCGAGCAAGGCGATCGAGCGGATCTGCGGCGGCGTGGTGTCGCGCAAGCCGATGAACGGCAAAGCGAGCGGATTGAGCTCGGCCCCGCCCGGGTGGTAGTCGAGATGTACATGGGCCATGCGGTTGACGCTGCCGATCGCCTCGCCGGCGGCGAAACGGGTGCCGCGCTTGACGCGCACGCGGCCCGGCTTGCCGCTGTCGTCGTTGAGCAGCTGAAAACGGGGATCGAGCGGCGTATCCCGGGGGCCGCGTCCGACCCGCATGTGGATATACGACAGGATGCCGATGTGCATGCCTTCGCTGGCGCTGCCGTAACCCCAGTTCGGCAAGGGATTGCCGACCTTGCCCGCTTCCACCGTCAGCACCGTGCTGCCGACGCCGGCCTGCACGTCGAGGCCGGCGTGCAAATGATCGCGCTGCTCGCCGTCGGCGTTGCCACGCACCTCGCCCATCAAGCCGACCACTTCATGCGGCCGGTCCTGCGGCTTCACCGGCCACAGCATGGGGCTGGTGCGCAGCGGCATCGGCGCCAGGGCCAGGCTCAGCTCGGGCGCCGCGCCGGGTGGGGCCAACGCGGGCAACGCGGCCGGCGCCAGACGGTACAGCGCCATGGCGCCGGCGTCGCTGAGCACCAGGCCGCCGTCCGGCGCCAGCGCGATGCCGCGCGCCTGGAACAGTTGCACGCTGCCGTCGCCGTTGCCGGGCGCGGCCGGCCGTTCGCTGTCGCTCAGCGCCAGCACGGCGCCGTCCGGCGCCAGTTGCAGCACGCGCCCGCGCGCGCCCGAGCTCACGTAGATATACCCGTCGCCGGTGATCGCCAACCCCATCGGCCGGCGCATCAGGGCGTCGCGCGCGTGCTCGTCGCCGCGCGCCACCGTGACCAACAGGCCGTCGGCGCCCAGCTTGCGGATGGCGTCGTTGTTGGTGTCGGCGATCCACAGCGCGCCGGCGCCGTCGAAGGCCAGCGCGCAGGGCGTATCGAGTTGCGCGACCAAGGCCGGGCCGTCCGCCTCGCCCGGCACGCCGCTGCCGGCCACGGTGCTGACCATGCCATCCATGCCGACCCGGCGGATGCGGTCGTTATAGGTGTCAGCCACGTACAGGCTGCCGTCCTTGGCCAGGGCGATGCCGATCGGTCCATTGAAGCGCGCCGTCCGGCCCGGGCCGTCGCGTTCGCCGGGCCGGCCGTCGCCGGCCAGGGTGCTGACCAGGCCTGCCGGGCTGATTTTGCGGATCGCGTTGTTGCCGGTGTCGGCCACGTACAGATTGCCGGCGCGGTCGCGCGCGATCCCGGACGGGGTATTGAACCGGGCGGCGGCGCCCTGTCCATCGGCGAAACCTTCGATCGCGCCGGCCACGGTCGAGACCACGCCGTCGGCGCCCAGCTTGCGGATGCGGTTGTTGTCGCCGCCGTCGCTCAGGTACACCGCGCCGGCCGGGTCCAGCACCAGGCCGAACGGGTCGGCGAAGCGCGCCCGCGCGCGCGGCCCGTCGGTGGCGCCGGCGATGCCGTCGCCGGCCAGGCGCGTGAGGCGGCCGGGCCAGTTCGGTATCGTGCGCGCGGGCGCTCGCAGCAAGCGGATCGCGGTCGGCGCCGCGGCCGGCACGGGGCCGGGCGCGGCGCCTGGCCACCACCACGCCACGGCCACGCCGGCGCCCAGCGCGAGCAGCGCGCCGAGCAAGCGGCGCGGAATAGGAAATCGAGAGAGGGACAAAGGTGGCCCGCGTAAACTAAGGGAATGCGCAGCTTACCCGAAGCTTGGTTTTACAACAATGTCAGCACACCAGCGCCACCACCTTCGCCGGCTTGAGCATCGGGTAAGTGAAGCAGAAAAAGTGCACCGTGTTCAAGCCGAAGTGGGCCAGGATGGCGGCGCGCAAACCGCCGAAGCGATAGGCGAGCCCGTAACCGAGCCCGGCCACGCCGGCCAGCACCACCCATTGCCAACCGCCACCGAAGTGGGTCAGGCCGAACAGCAGCGCCGCTCCGCCCAGGGCTAGATGGGCGCCGTGGCGACGCGACGCGAGCAACCGGCTCAAACCGCCCTGCACATAGCCGCGAAAAAACGCTTCCTCGGTGAAGGAGACGATCAAGAGATTGTTGAGCAGCCACAGCCAACCGACGGTGGGCGCCTTGGGCGCCCACGCTACCGTGCCGAGCAAGACCGCCAGCGACATGCAGACCGCGCTGGAGGCCAGCGCCGCGCCCGCGCCCGCGCGCAAGGCCGCGCCCGGTCCTTGCGGTCCGCGCACCCAGGGCAGCACCAGCATCAGCCAAAACGCGGCCAGCGGCTTGTCCAGGTTTAAATACATGGTGTACGGCAGGGCATCGGCGGTGAAGCACTGAGCGTCGATCACGCGCGGATTGGAAAAACCGGGTAGCGCATGCATGCCCAGCGCGATGGCCAGCACAAAAAATAGCGCGTGTCCGGCGTAGCGGACGACCGGCGGCCGGGCCGGCGCCACGCCATAGGCAGCCACCAGCAGCAACACCAGCGCATACAGCGCCTTTGCGCCCACTTGGCCGTCGACCAGCGCGGCGCCATAACCGAGCGTCAGCAGCGCGAGGGGGAACCGGCGCGACTTGTCGAGCCACGTAGAAGGTACGGCAAGAAAAATCGCCAGCCATTGCAATACATACATAGAAACATCCCGTTCCGAATTGATCGACGCCGGCAATTCTACTGCATCGCGATCGGCCCCATTTCAGTATGAAGTTATTAATTTTTATGACAACATAAGACGCCGTGTTGTCATGGCCCCCAACAGCCGCGACCGATGGCTGTTTTTCTTCACCACTAAAAAAAACCGGAGACACATCGATGACACCCAGCCCCACCCGACTCGCGCTCGCTATTGCATTAATGATATCGAAATTGGCGATGGCGATCGAACCCAGCGCGCCCTACCCCGGCGCCGCGCCCGGCGCCACCGCTTTCCTGAACCAAGCCACTTTGCTGGGCAACGCCAACGATCCCGATTGGTTCAATCACAATATCCCGTTTCTGGAATTGCCCGATTCGCAGATTCAGCAAGTGTATTACTACCGCTGGCAAACCTATAAAGAACACTTGATGTACACCGGCCCGATTTACGGCTGGCTATCGACCGAGTTTCTGGCGCCGGTGTCGTACGGCGCGCCCTACGGTGGCGTGAACGCGGCCGCCGGCCACCAAACCATCGAAGGCCGTTGGCTGCGCAATCAGCAATACGTGAAGGATAATATCCATTACTGGCTCAACGGCCCCGGCCAATTCCCCAAGCCGCAAAACGACGGCGTCAATCTCGACACCAGCGACTGGGCGCATGAATACAGTTATTGGGCCGCCACCTCGGTCTGGCAAACTTTCCTGGCCAGCGGCGACCAAGGCTTCACCACCGCCCAGCTGCCCCAATTGGTCAAACAATATCGCGGCTGGGATAATCACTTCAACCCCGCGCTCGGCCTGTATTGGCAAGTGCCGGTGTGGGACGCGACCGAATTGAGCCCCGCCTCCTACGAATCGAACGACCCGTATCACGGCGGCCCCGGTTATCGGCCCACCATCAACGCTTACCAATTCGGCGACGCCCAGGCCATCGCCAATATCGCCAATTTGAACGGCGACGCCGGCCTCACGGGCGAGTATGTCAAGCGCGCCGGCGCCTTGCAGCAAGCCATGCAAACCCGCTTGTGGGATAGCAACCGCCAATTCTATTACCACATGCACCGCGATAACAACGCCGCGAACGCGCTGCTCGGCACGCGCGAATTGCAAGGCTTCGTGCCATGGATGTTCAATATGCCGCCGGCCTCGAGCGCCGGGGCCATGCGCCAATTGTTCGACCCCCAGGGTTTCGCCGCCAATTACGGCCCCACCACGGCGGAACGCCGCAGCCCCTGGTTTTACCACGATGCCAATAGCGGCTGCTGCCGCTGGAACGGCCCGTCCTGGCCTTATGAAACCTCGCAGGTATTGACCGGGGTGGCCAATCTGCTCATCGACTACCCGGCCCAGTCGGTGGTCAACGCCGGCGATTACTTGCACCTGCTGCACCAGTACGCGGCCACCCAATTTCGCCATGGCGTGCCGTATGTAGCCGAGGCGCACGACGCGGACGGCGATTTCTGGCTTTACGACGGCAACAATCATAGCGAGGATTACAATCACTCGACCTTCAACGATAACGTGATCAGCGGCTTGATCGGCATTCGCGGCCAGCAGGACAACACGGTGCTCATCAAGCCGCTGGCGCCGGCCGCCTGGGATTATTTCGCGCTTGAAAACACGCCTTATCACGGCCATAACTTGACCGTGCTGTGGGACCGCACCGGCAGCCGCTACGGCCAAGGCGCCGGCTTGAAGGTGTATGTCGATGGCGCCCAGGTCGCCAGCCAAGCCAATTTGAACGCGCTGCGCGTCAATGTCGGACCGGCCATCATCCAAAACAACGCCGACGGCTTGGTCAACGTGGCCAATAACAGCCAGCGTTTCGCCCACGGCACGCAACCGATCGCCAGCTATGTGTTCGGCGCCGACAAT
>JAYVUV010000247.1:0-4086 GCA_043787615.1 Janthinobacterium sp.
GGCGCCGGCGGCCGCCGCGCCGGGTGGCGCAGCCCCGACCACCGCGGCCCCGGCCGCAGCCGCGCCAAGCGGCGTGCCGCCGGCCGCCGCAGCGGCACCGGTCGCCGAGGTCAAGAGCTAACACCGGCGCGCGCCGGCGAGGCTTCCATGTCACCGTTTTGCAGTTTCACCCTGAACATCAATAATAGCGCTACCCCACTGAAGGAGAGGTCATGTCCCGCAACACTCTGAACACGCTCAAGGATTTTAAACTGTCGGATGGCAAGAAGGGACAGTTCTACTCCCTTCCGGCACTGGAAAAAAGCCTGGGCATCAACGTCTCGCGTCTGCCGCTGTCGATTCGGGTCGTGCTCGAATCGGTGCTGCGCAACTGCGACGGCAAGAAGGTCACCGAAGAGCACGTCAAGCAATTGGCGAGCTGGGGTCCGACCGCCGACCGCACCGACGAGATTCCGTTCGTGGTGGCGCGCGTCGTGTTGCAAGACTTCACCGGGGTGCCGCTGCTGGCCGACTTGGCCGCGATGCGCAACGTCGCCCACAAAATGGGCTTGAACCCGAAAAACATCGAGCCGCTGGTGCCGGTCGACCTGGTGGTCGATCACTCGGTCACGATCGACCATTTCCGCGAGAAAAAAGCGCTCGACTTGAACATGAAGCTGGAGTTTTCGCGCAATAACGAGCGCTACCAGTTCATGAAATGGGGCATGCAAGCCTTTGACACCTTCGGCGTGGTGCCGCCCGGCTTCGGCATCGTCCACCAGGTGAACCTGGAATACCTGGCGCGCGGCGTGCACAAACTGAAGGACAAAAAAGACCATATCTATTACCCGGACAGCCTGGTCGGCACCGACTCGCACACCACCATGATCAACGGCATCGGCGTGGTCGGCTGGGGCGTGGGCGGGATCGAGGCCGAGGCGGGCATGCTGGGCCAGCCGGTCTACTTCCTGACCCCGGACGTGATCGGCGTGAACCTGAGCGGCGTGCTGCGCGAAGGCTGCACCGCGACCGACCTGGTGCTCACTATCACCGAATTGCTGCGCAAGGAAAAAGTGGTCGGCAAATTTGTCGAGTTCTTCGGCGAAGGCACCGAATCGCTGACCGTGACCGACCGCGCCACCATCGCCAACATGGCGCCCGAATACGGCGCCACCATGGGCTTTTTCCCGGTCGACGACGCCACCATCGAGTATTTCGAGGGCACCGGCCGCAGCAAGCAGGAAATCGACGCCTTCGCCTCTTACTTCAAGGCGCAAAACATGTACGGCGTACCGAAAGCCGGCGAGATCGACTACACCCGCGTGGTGGCGCTCGACCTGCACACGGTGGCGCCGTCCCTGGCCGGCCCGAAACGCCCGCAAGACCGCATCGAGATCGGCAACGTCAAGGCCAACTTCGCCGAACTGTTCGCCAAGCCGACCTCGGAAAACGGTTTCAACAAAAACCCGGCCGACTTGAACACCGTCTACCAGACCAGCAACGGCGTGAACGTGTCGAACGGCGACGTGCTGATCGCCGCCATCACGTCCTGCACCAACACCTCGAACCCGAGCGTGATGCTGGCCGCCGGATTGCTGGCCAAGAAGGCCGTGGAAGCGGGCTTGAAAGTGGCGCCCCACATCAAAACCTCGCTCGCGCCCGGCTCGCGCGTGGTGACCGAATACCTGACCGCCGCCGGCTTGCTGCCTTACCTGGAAAAACTGGGTTTCGGCGTGACCGCCTACGGTTGCACCACCTGCATCGGCAACGCCGGCGACCTGACCCCGGAATTGAACGCGGCCATCGCCACCAACGACATCGTGGCCTCGGCCGTGTTGTCGGGCAACCGCAACTTCGAGGCGCGCATCCACCCGAACATCCGCTCGAACTTCCTGGCCTCGCCGCCGCTAGTGGTGGCCTACGCCATCGCCGGCAACATGACGCGTGACTTGATGACCGAGCCCGTGGGCAAAGGCAAGGGCGGCAAGGACGTGTACCTGGGCGACATCTGGCCGAGCTCGCACGAAGTGGCCAAGTTGATGAAGTTCGCCATGAACGCCAAGGTGTTCAAGGAAAACTACGCCGACGTCAAGGGCGCGCCCGGCAAGCTGTGGGAAAACGTGTCGACCACCGAAGGCCAAGTCTACAACTGGCCGACCTCGACCTACATCGCCGAGCCGCCGTTCTTCGACGACTTCACCATGGTGCCGAAAGCGGCCGCCACCGGCATCACCGGCGCGCGCGCGCTGGGCGTGTTCGGCGACTCGATCACCACCGACCATATTTCCCCGGCCGGCTCGATCAAGGAAGACGGCCCGGCCGGCAAATGGTTGCTGGCCAACGGCGTGCTCAAGGCGGACTTCAACTCCTACGGCTCGCGCCGCGGCAATCACGAGATCATGATGCGTGGCACCTTCGCCAACGTGCGCATCAAGAACAAGATGATCCCGGCCAAGGCCGACGGTTCCGCGGTCGAGGGCGGCATCACCATCCATCAACCGAGCGGCGAACAATTGTCGATCTACGACGCGGCCATGAAATATGTGGCGGACGGCGTGCCGACCATGGTGTTCGGCGGCGAGGAATACGGCACCGGCTCGTCGCGCGACTGGGCCGCCAAAGGCACCCAGTTGTTGGGCGTGAAGGCGGTCATCACCCGCTCCTTCGAACGCATCCACCGCTCCAACCTGGTGGGCATGGGCGTGCTGCCGCTGCAATTCATCGGCACCGACAGCGTCGAATCGCTTGGCATCACCGGCCAGGAAACCTACGACCTGAAAGGCTTGGAAGGCGAGATCAAGCCGCAGCAACTGGCGACCCTGGTGATCCATCGCGCCGATGGAAGCAGCCAGGACGTGGTGGTGCTGTTGCGCATCGATACCCCGATCGAGGTCGATTACTACAAACACGGCGGCATCTTGCCTTTCGTGCTGCGTCAATTGCTGGCCGCTTAAACTTTTAGCCTTCCAAGAAACGCCGGATTCGTCCGGCGTTTTTTTTGCTCAGCACGGGTGGGTTCGCACCTTGAGATATTCTTTAACGCTAGCCTTCTCCGCATCCATATCAGCAGCCGCGTGAAGAAAAATCGCCGGCATGCCGGCCATCCTTGTTTCTAGTCGGGATGTATCCCTTCAAGGGCAAACCGGTCGCCGGCGCGCCGGGCTTGAGTTCAGCGCGTTTTACCTCGTAGTAGCGTTTGCCGGCGTAGCTTAGCCGTCTCTCGATTCGATACACATTACCGTAACAACCGACCGTCCACATCACCACTTCTCCGATGCGCTTGCCGTGCGGCCGGTCGTACGCGAACTGGGCTTGATAAAGTCCTGCCATGGTGCCGGTCTCGTGCCAGAACAGATTGTCGGGCGAGACGAATGCCTCGATAGGGCGCGTGGTCTGAACTTTCTCGCCTGTGCGCGACACTGTGGCCTCGTCCGCCTGGGCCAGACCGCTTGCCGCCATCAATAGTAGCCAAGTAGCTTCCCCTTTTTACGGTTCGTGACCATTCCGTCTACCTCTCCTGAAAATGAGAACGTTTGCTGCCTCATCTTCTTTCGCGCTGGCCGGCGCCACAAGAGCGCGGCGATTTTCAACGCGCCACCCCTGACTGGCAAGGCAATAAATACTTTCGGTTTGCCGATGTTTTCCTTAGTCGGTAATTGCACGTAGGCGAGCCAGCGCGTCTACTACAACCAGCTCAGGGGCAGTCTCCACTCGCTTTGCCTTCCTTGCTTCCAAGTCCAGCATACGCATTTGATTGACCAGCACGACACCTTGCGTTTTCGTGCCTGCACCGCTCAGCGATGCCGCAAATCCTGCATACCGGGCGAAGTCGCCGCCCTGCGTTATCGGCGCGACCAACACCACGCCCAAGGCATTGAACGCTGTTGCCGATAGCACAAGCGCCGGGCGCATGCCCCTCTGTTCTTTCCCTTCTGTAGGATCGAGATTGACCATCACGATGTCGCCTCGACCAAATTTATTGCGACTTACCACGCTTCACGCCCCACAGGCTTGACGCATAACCATGCCGCTAAATCTGCCGGCTCCGGTGCCGACGGGTCGCATTGCGCCAACAGATCGGCTAGCGAATACGACGGGCGCGCGGCT
>JAYVUV010000248.1:0-27748 GCA_043787615.1 Janthinobacterium sp.
AGCACCATGCCGGGCAAGCCGCCGCCGGCGCCCACGTCGAGCACGCTTTTGGCGCCGGCGAAGGCCGGCACGGCGGCCAGCGAATCGAGCAAATGCTGGACCACCATCTGGCGCGGGTCACGCACCGAGGTCAGGTTATAGACCGCGTTCCACTTGGCCAGCAGCGCCAGATAGTCGAGCAGCAATGCGATCTGGGCCGGGCGCAAGTCCAGCGCCAAGCCGGCCACGCCTTCGGCCAGCACCGGCGCCAGCGTGGCGCGTTCGAAAGGCTTCATACCACCGCCTCCACCTTCGGGCTCAGGTGGCCACCGAAACCGGCTTTTTTCAAATGCACCAGCAGCAGCGAAATCGCGGCCGGGGTGACGCCGGCGATGCGCGACGCCTGGCCCAGGGTTTGCGGACGTTGGGCGCTGAGCTTTTGGCGCACCTCGATCGACAGCGCGGAAATGCCCAGATAGTCGAAGCTGTCCGGCAGTTTCAGGTTTTCGTAATGTTCGTGGCGCTCGACTTCCTTGCTTTGGCGCTCGATATAACCGGCGTACTTGAGTTGAATTTCCACCTGTTCGCGTACCGCCGCGTCGTCCACCCCCGGTCCCGCCAACGCTTGGCCGTCGCCGCCAACCATGCTCATCAAGGTGTCGTAGGCCACGTTCGGCCGGCACAGCAAATCGGCCAGCGAATACTCGCGCTCAATGGCTTGCCCGATCACCCGCTCCGATTCGGCCGCGGCCAGGATGCGCGGGTTGACCCAGGTCGAACGCAGCCGCTCCAATTCCAGCGCCACCGCTTCGCGCTTGGTCTCGAACGCTTGCCACTGGCGGTCGCTGACGCAACCGAGCTTGCGGCCGATTTCGGTCAGCCGCATGTCGGCGTTGTCTTCGCGCAGGCTCAAGCGGTATTCGGCGCGGCTGGTGAACATGCGATACGGCTCCAGCACGCCCTGGGTGATCAAGTCGTCCACCAGCACGCCGAGATAGGCTTCCGAGCGGGCCGGCACCCAGGCTTCGCGCTCCTGCGACAACAAGGCCGCGTTCAAGCCGGCCAGCATGCCTTGCGCGGCCGCTTCCTCGTAACCGGTGGTGCCGTTGATTTGGCCGGCGAAAAACAGTCCGGCCACGGCTTTCGTTTCGAGCGAGGCTTTCAAGCCGCGCGGATCGAAGTAATCGTATTCGATGGCGTAACCGGGTCGCAAAATGTGGGCTTGCTCCATGCCCTTCATCGAGCGCACCAGATCGATTTGCACGTCGAACGGCAAGCTGGTGGAAATCCCGTTCGGATAAAACTCGTTGGTGGTCAAGCCTTCCGGCTCCAGGAAGATCTGGTGCGATTCCTTGCCGGCGAAGCGGTGGATCTTGTCCTCGATCGAGGGGCAATAGCGCGGGCCGACCCCTTCGATCACGCCGGTGTACATGGGGCTGCGGTCCAGGCCGGCCCTGATGATGTCGTGGGTGCGCGCGTTGGTATGCGTGACCCAGCATGGAACCTGTTTGGGGTGCATGGCGGCGTTG
Source organism: Janthinobacterium sp. (assembly GCA_043787615.1). GTDB lineage: Bacteria > Pseudomonadota > Gammaproteobacteria > Burkholderiales > Burkholderiaceae_D > Janthinobacterium. Next base: position 1,509 of record JAYVUV010000248.1, read on the forward strand.
CCCATCACGGAGAACACCGGCACCGGATCGAGATCGCCGGCTTGTTCTTGCATCTGCGAAAAGTCGATGCTACGACCATCGATGCGGGGCGGGGTGCCAGTTTTCAAACGGCCTTGCGGCAGCTTCAATTCCTTCAAGCGGGCCGACAGCGAAATGGCGGGCGGATCGCCGGCACGGCCGGCCGCGTAATTGTTCAAACCGACGTGGATCTTGCCATCCAAAAAGGTGCCGGCCGTCAGCACCACCGCCTTGGCTAAAAATTTCAAACCGATCTGGGTAACGGCGCCGATCACCCGGTCGCCCTCCACCATCAGGTCGTCCACCGCTTGCTGAAACAGCCAGAGATTGGGCTGGTTTTCCAGACGTGAGCGGATCGCCTGTTTATACAGGATACGGTCGGCCTGGGCCCGGGTGGCGCGCACGGCCGGCCCCTTGGAGGAATTCAAGATGCGAAACTGAATGCCTGCCTCGTCGGTGGCGATGGCCATGGCGCCGCCCATGGCATCGACTTCCTTGACTAAGTGACCTTTGCCGATCCCGCCGATGGAAGGATTGCAAGACATCTGGCCCAGGGTCTCGATATTATGGGTGAGCAAGAGGGTTTTTCGCCCCATACGGGCGGAGGCGAGGGCCGCCTCGGTGCCGGCGTGACCGCCGCCGACAACGATAACGTCGAATTCAGTAGGAAATAACATGTTGGAATGGGAGGGAGCGAGGATCTGAGTTCAGATTATAGAGTCTTTTTCGCGCCCCGCCTCCGGATTGCCCATATTTTACTCATCAGCGCACGCGGTTCCACGTGAAACACAGGGCGGTGCGCCGCTTTTGGCTTGTTCCACGTGAAACCATGATCGGCGCATCCCGACGGCCGTTCCACGTGGAACAAGCGCGCCGGGCTATTTCAAGAAGGCGTCGTAACCGGTTTTCAGGATCAACACCGAGACAACCACCAGAAACAGCTTACGGACGAAAGCGCTGCCGTGGCGGATAGCGAGCTTGGTGCCGACCAGGGAACCGGCCACTTGGCAGGCAGCCATCAGCAAGCCGAGCTGCCACAACAGATGACCGCTGATGCCGAACCACATCAGGGCCGAAAAATTACAAGCGACGTTGACCACCTTGGCGACGGCCGAGGCGCCCAAAAAGTCGAAGCCGAAAAAGCGCACGAACAAGAACACCAAAAAACTGCCCGTGCCGGGACCGAAAAAACCGTCGTAAAAACCGATGCAACCGCCGATGGCGACCGCAAGCGCTTTTTCCTTGAAGCCGCTATGCAGCGGCGCGTGGATGCTGCCGAAGTCCTTTTTCCAGAACGTATAGACCGCGACCGCCACCAGCACGAAAGGCAACAAGGTACGCATGAAATCGGCCGGAACTTTGGTGACCGTATAAGCGCCGGCGAAGGCGAACAAGAAGGCGGCGACGGCGGCCGGCGCGGCGGCGTTCCAGGCGATGCGCACCCGGCGCGCATAATTGACGGCGGCGGCGGCGGTGCCGAAGATGCCGGCCAGCTTGCTGGTGCCGAGCAAGGTGGCCGGCACCGTATTGGGAAACGCCGAGAATAAAACGGGAATTTGAATCAAACCGCCGCCGCCGACCACGGCGTCGACCAGACCGGCCAGGAAGGCGGCGCAAGCGAGAAAAACGAAATCGAACATGGGAAGGCGAGACTTTCTACCAGGGCAAAAAAATAGGACGGGATCTCATATTGTACTGGAGAAACTGCCGCCCTACTCCATGCCCATTTTCTTGCGTCAGTGCGCCGCCCCCAGGGAAAGCGGGGTGTTGCCGGCCGCGTCGGTGGCCTGCATGTCGGCGCCTTTTTCCCGCAGCGCCGCCAAAATTTCGGTGCGTTGAAACAGGGCCGCGTACATCGCCGGGGTTTGCCCGGCTTTGTTGCGCTGATCGACTTGGCATGGCGCGCCGACCAAGGTTTTGGCGATCGCCAGCTCGCCCTTGAAAATGGCCCCGGTCAAGGCGACATTGCCGCGATCATCCTTGGCGCAGGGGTCGGCGCCGCCCGCCATCAAGGCTTGCACGGCGTCGCCGTGGCCGTGGTAGGCCGCAAGAATCAACGCGGTGTACCCTTTTTCGGCGCGCAGATCGAGCGGGTAACCGGCGCCGATGAATGCGCGCAGGGCCGGCAGATCGCCCGCCCTAGCAGCGTCGAAAAAGCGCTGTTTGAGCGCTTGCTCCACCTCGGCTGGAGCCGGCGGCGCGGCCCGTGCCACACCGCCCAGCGCCATGGCCAGCAAGGCCAATAACGGAAATGTTTTCATACTCGCCCTCCTCCAGAAAACCGGGGACGGTGTCGCCCCCGGCATAGTCGACTTATTCCTTCAGCGCCGCGGCTTGGCGCTCGACCCGGCCCACGTCCGCCGCCACCGCCTTGGTGATGGCTTTGCCGTAATCGGCATCGGCTTTATAGAAATGGGACAGCATCTCATAGCGCACATCGTCGTTCGTGACCTGGCCCAAATCGCCCTTCAAATTGACGATCAGATTGTGTTGCTGGTCCTTGCTCAGCGAACGGTAGAACTCGCCGGCCTGGCGGAAGTTCAAGGTCTTGGCGATGCGCGCCTGCTGGGTGCCGCCCGTCAAAGGCAAGCTGCTGAATTTGTAGCTGGCGTCATCCTTGATGTCGGCCAGGCTGCTCGGCTCATAGTTGGTGTTGCCAGTGCGCGCGCCGCTGTTCAAGGCGCCATCCTGGTTGTTCGACACCACCGCCACGCGCGGCCGGTTGATCGGCAATTGCAAGGCGTTGGCGCCGATGCGATAGCTTTGGGTATCGGCGTAGGAGAACAAGCGGCCTTGCAGCAAGCGGTCTTCCGACGGTTCGATCCCCGGCACCAGGTTCGATGGCGCGAACGCGCTTTGCTCGGTTTCCTGGAAAATATTGGCCGGATTGCGGTTCAAGGTCAGGGTCCCGATTTTGCGTTCCGGCACACCGGTCCACACCTTGGTGGCGTCGAGCGCGTCGAAATCGAAGTTGCCGATCTCGTTAGGCTTGAGCACCTGCACATACAAGTCCCACTTGGGAAACTCGCCGCGTTTGATACTCTCGATCAAATCCTTACTGGCATGGTTGAAATCCTTGGCTTGGATCGCTTCGGCTTCGGCGCCGGTCAGGTTTTTCTCGCCTTGCAGCGTCTTCCAGTGAAACTTCACATACACATATTCTTGCTTGGCATTCACGAATTTATAGGCATGCACGCCGTTGCCGTCCATGAAGCGGTAACTCTTCGGTATCCCCAGGTCGGTGTAGAGCCGGGTCAGCATATGGGTCGATTCCGGCTGATGCGAAAAGAAGTCGAAATAGCGGTTCGGATCTTGCACATTGGTGTCGGGCGCCGGTTTCAGCGAATGCACCATGTCGGGAAATTTGATGGCGTCGCGGATGAAGAAAATCGGCAGGTTGTTGCCCACTAAATCCCAGTTGCCTTCGGTGGTATAAAACTTGGTGGCGAAACCGCGCGGGTCGCGCAGCGTTTCCGGCGAATGGTTGCCGTGGATAACAGCCGAGAAACGCACGAAGACCGGGGTTTCAGCGCCCTTGGCGAACACCTTGGCGCGGGTTAAATCGGACACATCGTCGGTCGCCACAAACACGCCGTGCGCGCCGGTGCCACGCGCGTGCACCACGCGTTCCGGCATGCGTTCGCGGTCGAAGCGCTGCAATTTTTGCAGCAGATGCATGTCTTGCAAAATGGCCGGGCCGGTCGGGCCGGCGGTTTGCGAATTTTGATTGTCGCCGACCGGAGCGCCATTGTCGCGCGTGAGTGTCTGGGGCGCGGCGAAGGCGGCGCTACTGAGCAATGCGGCGAACATGGGTGCATATAATAGTGGATAAGGAGTCATGTGATCTCGGTTATTGTGGAATGTCCGCGCCCCCGTGTCGGCGGCGCCCTATGCGTCGCGCGCCATTCCAGGCCGGGGTGGCCTGAGCGCGACATTTTCAATATAGCTCTATCAACAATGTATTAGAAGTAAATTAATAGTATGGACGCAATAGATTTTAACTATTGGTAAAATTCAGCCTAGGCTTTGTAACCTTTGATCGTGGTTTTCGCGGGCCCCATCCGGAAAATAATCGCACACGAAGTTGACGAAGGCGCTCACTTTCGGGCTGACCAAGCGGCGTGACGCGTGCAACACCCAGGCCTCGATCGGCGGCCGGGTCGAAACGCCCCAACAAACCAGCCTGCCGGCGGCCAGGTCATCGGCGACCAGCGTGCGCGGCACCAGGGCCGCCCCGGCCCCGGCCCGCACCGCGTCGCGGATCGACAGCGGGGACGACAACTTGAGCACGGCCCTGGGATAGTACAAACGCGCCCGCCCGTGTTCCGCGTCGGCGACCGACCACACATCCCCGTCGATGCCGCCGGTGCGCATCACGGCGGCGAAGCACGGGGCGGCGGCCGTGTCGTCGGCCGCCGCCGGCCGCGCCAAATCGGGCGGCGCCACCAGCACCAGCCGGTTGCGCAAGAAGCAGCGGCCGACCAAATTGTCGTCCGGGCGCGGGTTGGCGCGGATAACGATATCGAAATCGTCGGCGATCAAATCGACGAACTTGTCGTCGGTCGTCACTTCCAGCAGCACTTCCGGATAAGCCGCGATGAAGGCTGCCGCCAACGGCCCCAGGGTGGTGTTGGCGAACAGCAGAGGCGCGCTGACACGCAAGCGCCCGCTGGGCCGTCCACGCCCCGCCTTGACGTCCCGCAAGGCGTCGCCGATGGCTTCGAACGGCGCTTCCGTGCGCGCTTGCAAGACCGCACCCTCTTCCGTCATGCGCAAGGGTCGCGCGCCGCGCTCGAGCAGACGCACGCCCACACTGTCCTCGAGTTCGCGCACACGCCGCGAAAGGGTCGCTTTGGATTGGCCGCTGGCCCGGCTGGCCGCGCCGAAGCCGCCGTGCTTGACCACCAGATTAAAGTCGGCAATGGCCAGCATATCCATACATGTTCCAATATTGAGACGATATGTCCCGATCTTACCATCTATGCCTCATATTTAAGATGGACTACGATCTCAATCACAGGCACACACGGCTAGCCGCTAGGCGGCCCGCCTCCATTCACACGTACGTCACTTAGGAAACCATATGAGCATCCTCGTCACCGGTAGTACCGGCCGCATCGGCACCCAAGTCATCGCCCAACTGGCCGCTAGCGGCGCCGCCGTGCGCGCCCTCACCCGCTCGCCCGAAAAAGCCAGCTTCCCGGCCGGCGTCACCGCAGTCAAGGGCGACCTGCTCGACGCCGACGCCATGCGGCAGGCGCTGGCGGGCGTCAAGACCCTGTTCCTGCTCGTTAGCAACGCGCCGGACGAATTGACCCAGGCCATCAACACACTGGGCCTGGCCCGCGAGGCAGGCGTCCAGGGCGTGGTTTACCTGTCGGTGACGCGCAGCGCCGAGTTCACCGACGTATCGCACTTTATCGGCAAATACGCGGTCGAACAAATGATCGAACAGCTCGACCTGCCGGCCACCGTGCTGCGACCCTCGTATTTTTTCCAGAACGACGCCGGGCTCAAAGACCCGCTGCAAAAAGCCGGCCTGTATGTTTCACCGGTCGGCAACAAGGGCGTGTCGATGGTGGACGTGCGCGACATCGCCGACGCCGCCGTGATCGAGCTGCTGCGCCGCCACCGCTCGGCCACGCCATTGCCGCGCAAAATCTACGAGCTGTCCGGCCCCGACGCGCTGACCGGCCCGATGTTGGCCGGCATCTGGGCCGAAACGCTGGGCCGCGAGGTGCGTTACGCGGGCAACGATCTCGACGCGTTCGAGAAAAACATCAAGGCCCTGGCGCCGGCATGGAAAGCCTATGACATGCGCGCGATGATGCGGCGCTACCAAAACGACGGCGCCGTCGCCACGCCGGACCAGATCGCGCGTCTGAGCGATTTGCTGGGCAGGCCGCCACGCCGTTACCGCGACTTCGCGCAAGAAACCGCGCGACAATGGCAGTGAGCGCGTAGCTCGGTCACTGCAACACCGCCGCGCGGCCCATGGCGCGCGGCGTCCACCCATCCGACAGGAGAACACGATGAACGCGACACAGCAGATCAAGAAAGTATTGTTTGTCGGCCAAGAGCCGGAAACGGTGGATTTTTCCGACCCGGCTTTACCGCCCGGTTTCGACGCGGCCAAGATCCACGCCGGCATCGCCGTTGGCATGGCACAGATGGCCGAACGCGGATGGCAAGCCGATCTGTGCCTGGTGCGGCCGGACGACAGCGCCACCGGCGCGTTGGAGCGCCAACTGGCCGGCGTCCGCTACGACTGCGTGGTGATCGGCGGCGGGCTGCGCATACCGCCCCGCAGCCTGCCGTTGTTTGAAAAGCTGGTCAACGCCGTGCACCGGTCCGCGCCCGGGGCGGCCATCGCCTTCAACACCACGCCGCAAGATACCGCGGACGCGGCGGCGCGCTGGTTCAAGGAGGCGTAAGCGCGTAAGGAGCGGCTAAGCGCGTCATGGTCGCGACGGCCGCCGCCGATCACGTGGCGAAGACCGGGAGCATGCCGTACGACAGCAGCGCGGCCCGTTCCACGTGAAACTTCGGCAGGCCGCCAACGCTAGATCGGCCCGCCAGCGCGTCAGCCAGAGCCGCGTCAATTCGGCACGTCGACCACGGTGCCGCTGACACCGATTGCATCGCCGGCGGCCGGCGCGGCCGCGATCGGCGGCACGTTGGCGATGGTGATGGCGGTGCTGGCGTCGGCGCGGGTGGTGGTGCGCACCACTTGCGACGGTGGCAGCGCCTGGCCGGTTTTCAAGTTGGCGTACAGCGCGTCCAGCGCCCGGTTGAAGTAGACGTGCAAAGGCACGATCACGCCGGGCAAGGCGTTGGTGAAGGAGTCGAAGTGATTCGCGTTGGTGACTTCGATCAAACGCAGCTTGCTGGCGTTGCCTTCCACCGCCGCGTTCAAACCCACATAGGCGCGCGACGCGTGATTGACCAGGATCAAGGTATCGGCCCGGCCCGCGACGATGATGGCCGGTTTGCCGTGCAGATTGCCGCCGGCCTGGACCTCCGCGATGCCGGCCCGCACGCGCTGGCTTTGCGCGGCCAAGGTCGGGTTCAAGCCGCCACCGCTGACCGGATCGATACCGGTGGCTAAGGCGCGCAGGCATAAAAATCCATCGAGCGACTGGTCGGCCAGATTGCTCGAAGGCGACACGCCGAACGCGTAAGCCTTGGCTCCGCCCACCGAATCCTCGTACACCACGTTGCCGTTGATGCCGCTCAACGCCCCGAAACTGGCTGCCTTTTGCGCCGGCGTGTAGGCGATCAGATTGCCCTGGGCATCCGTGTTGGCGAAGCTGAAACCGCAGACCCGGTCCGCGACCGAAAATTTACCGTAAGCATAAGCATAGGTGACCGCCACCAGGATATTGGTGCCGGCGTGCGCCGCCTGCAAGGGATCGGAATCGGTCAGCCAGCCGTGACCGTGCAGGCGCGCCTTGGCGTCGTTTTGTTGGGCCGACAAGCTGGTGCCGCTCAGCAGTCCTTTATCGACCAGCGCGGCGCAGCGCCCCGCGCTGCCGGCGATGCAAGGTTGGTACAAGGCGGCGAAGGTGCTGTAATCGAACAAGGGCAAGCCCTGGGCGACGACCGCTTGGCCGCCTTGGCGCACCACGTAGCCGGTGTTGCGCACGGGCTGGATTTGCGGTTCGCTGACGGCCACGCCATCGATCAAGCCCTTGCTGTCTTGCTCGGCGGCCAGTAAAGCCGAGCCACCACCGTTCGAGATGCTCGCGGCGATGGTCAGGGTGTTGCTCGGCGTGAGGCCCAGCAAATGGCGTTTGCCGTCCTCGGCCAGGGCGCCGTATTGCTCGTTCAACACATAGAAGGCGAATTCGATCGATTGCAGGGTGTACTTGCCCCAGTCGCGCTCGGGATTTTGCTGCGAATGCGCGTGTTTGAAGGCGATCCGGTTCGGCCAGGCGGCGGCGAAGGCGAGCCGTTCGGCGTCACTCAAGAGCGGCGCGAAATGGGCGCTTTTGCCGGCCGCGACCCGGCCGGCGCGCAAGCCGTTTTGCAAGTTGACGCTATCGTCGTCGAAGGTATATAAGCCGATGCCGCTGCCCTTGTCGGTGTACGCCACCGCGCAGCCGTTCTTCAATCCCCATTCGCCGGAACTGCCGATGGCGCCGTAAATGCCGCGCGAACCGCTGGAGGTGCCGGTGACGATGCACGCGTGGGCCGGATCGAAGCCGGCCGGCACCTGCACCATCAAGGTCACGTTTTGCTTGCCGCTGCCGTCGTCACTATAGGCCAGGTATTCGGTGCCGGCGATCTTGCCTTCGCCGGCGGTGACGTTGCCCTTGACATCGACATTAGGCCCGTACAGGCTGCCGTAGCCGCTGTTGGCGTTCACGTCGAGCACGGCGCGGTAATTGGAATGGATGGCGTTGCGGCGCAATTCGGCGACGCTGGGGTTGGCCGGGTCGGCGAACGCGGGCGTGGCGGCGGCCAGCCCGGTCTTGCCCAAGCCGGCGGTCAATAAATCGTTCGACACGCCGTCGTAGCTGGCACCGCTGATCGCGCCCAGATAGGCGGGCGGGACATTGATGGTCTCGCTGCGGTGATGGCCGCCGCCGCAAGCCGACAAGACGGCGGCCGAGACGGCGATGGCGATGGCGATGGCGATACGGTTACGCGCGGTTTTTATCATGGGTTTCATGTCGTCCTTTTTTTCTGTGAGCCACAAAATGAATATCCAACAGGCAAATTACCCCGCCGCACTCTTGAAAACCTTGACCCCGCTCACGACACAGGCAAAAAAAACGCCGGATCGGAATCCGGCGCCATGGCTGCTCAGGCGGCTTTCCTGAGGCCGCCGAATCTGGCGACGATCTCGCCGATGATTCCGCGCCGGAACAACAGCACGCAGGCGATGAATATCAAGCCGGTCACCATGCCCACCGATTCGCCCAGATGATTGAACCAGGTCCAGCCCGTCTGGCTGGCCACAAAGCCGCCCAGGTCGCCCAGCTTGTTTTCCAGGGCGATGATGATGACGGCGCCCAGGATCGGCCCGGCCAGGGTGCCCATACCGCCCACCAGGGTCATCAGCACCACCAGGCCGGACATGGTCCAATCCACGTCGGTCAAGGTCTCGAAGCCGAGCACCAGCGTCTTGGTGGCGCCGGCCAGGCCCGACAGCGCGGCCGACAACACGACCGCCACCAATTTGTACCGCTCCACGTCGTAACCGAGCGAAATAGCGCGCGGCTCGTTTTCCTTGATGGCCTTGAGCACTTGGCCGAACGGCGAATGGACGGTGCGCACGATCAAGGCGAAACCGGCCACGGCGATGGCCAGCACCACGTAATACAGCGTGGTATCGTCGGCCAGGCTGAGCCCGCCCAGCAGTTTGCCGCGCGGCACGCCCTGCAAACCATCCTCGCCGCCCGTGAACGGCAGGCGCAGCGCGGCGAAGTGCACCATTTGCGCCAACGCCAGCGTGATCATGGTGAAGTAAATGCCTTGCCGCCGTATCGCCAGCGCGCCGATCACCAAGCCGATCGCGGCGCCGACGGCGGCTCCGGCCAGCAAGCTCAGCTCGACCGGCCAGCCCAGGTCGCGCAACAAATAACCGGCCACATAACCGGCGCCGCCGAAGAAGGCGGCGTGGCCGAACGACAGCAAGCCGGTGAAGCCGATCAGCAAATTGAAGGCGCAGGCGAACAAGGCGAAGCACAACAATTTCATCAGGAAAACCGGATAGCCGAAAAAAGGCGCGGCCAGGGCCAGCGCGAGGGCGATTGCGTAACCGATGTTTTTGTTCATGCGATTGCTCCAATACAAATTAGGACGGGTACGCTCATTTTTCTTTACCGAACAATCCGGCCGGACGCAACAGCAGCACCACCACCATCACCACGAACACCACGATGGCCGAGCCTTCCGGGTAAAACACGCGGGTCAAGCCTTCGATGACGCCCAATCCCAGTCCAGTCAAGATCGAACCCATGATCGAGCCCATGCCGCCGATCACCACCACGGCGAAGACCACGATGATCAGGTTCGAGCCCATCAGCGGCGAGACTTGAATGATGGGCGCCGCCAGCACGCCGGCGAAACCGGCCAGGGCCACGCCGAAACCGTAGGTCAGGGTCACCATCAGCGGCACATTGATGCCGAACGCTTCCACCAGCTTGGGGTTTTCGGTGCCGGCCCGCAGGTAGGAGCCCAGCTTGGTTTTTTCGATCACGAACCAGGTGGCGAAACACACGCTGAGCGAGGCCAGCACCACCCAGGCCCGGTAATTGGGCAAGGCCATGAAACCGAGGTCGGTGGCGCCCATCAACATCTCGGGCACGGCGAACGGCTGACCGGACACGCCATACATCGAGCGAAACACGCCTTCCACCAGCAGCGTGATGCCGAAGGTAAGCAATAAGCCATATAGAGGATCGAGCTTGTATAACCAGCGCAGCATGGTTTTTTCGATGACGATGCCGAAAGCGCCCACCGCGAGCGGCGCCAGCGCCAACATGAGCCAGTAATTCACATTCAAATACGACAAGCCCATCCAGGCCAGGAAAGCGCCCAGCATATACATGGCGCCGTGCGAAAAATTAATCACACCGAGGAGGCCGAAGATGACCGCCAAGCCCAGGGAGAGCATGGCGTAAAACGAGCCATTGACCAGCCCTAACAACAATTGGCTCATCATCGCTTGCAGCGAAACGCCGAAAATTTCCATGGCAGCACAGTATAAAAATCACCGGAATATCGGTGAGAATGAAAGAAGGCGCGCAAGAAAGCGCCGGCCGGAGACGAATCCCGGCCGCCGCTCACACCGGCGCGCGCGCGACGCCGCGGCTTATTTCCACAACACGCATTTGGATTCGGCCTTGGTCAAATAAGCCTGGGCGCCCGGCACGGTGGCCACCACCTTGTAATAATCCCAGGGATATTTGGATTCGGACTGCTTCTTCACTTCCATCAAATACATATCGTGCACCATGCGTCCGTCCGGACGGATTTCGCCATTGCTGGTGAACATATCGTTGATCTTGGTTTTTTTCAGGTGCGCCATCACCTTTTCCGCGTCGTCGGTGCCGAGCGCCTTGACCGCCTTCAAATAGTTGGCGGCCGCCGAATAATCGGCCGCTTGCAGCATGGATGGCTCTTTTTTCATTTTCTCGAAATAGCGCTTGGACCAGGCCCGCGTCTCCGCGTTCAAATCCCAATACCAGCCATCGGTCAGATACATGCCCTGGGTCAGGCCCAGTCCCAGGGAATGGATATCGTTGATGAACATCAGCAGCCCGGCCAGTTTCATGGACTTGGTCAAGCCGAATTCATTGGCCGCCTTGATGCTGTTGATGGCGTCGCCACCGGCGTTGGCCAGCCCGAGTATCTGCGCCTTCGACGACTGGGCCTGCAACAGGAAAGAAGAAAAATCGGAGGCCGACAGCGGATGCTTGACGCTGCCCAGCACCTTGCCGCCGGCCGCCTTCACCACTTCCGACGTGTCTTTTTCCAGCGATTGGCCGAAGGCGTAATCAGCGGTGAGGAAATACCAGTTTTTGCCACCCTGCTTGACGATCGCGCCGCCGGTGCCGCGCGCCAGCGCCACGGTGTCGTAGGCGTAATGGACGGTGAACGGCGTGCATTCCTCGTTGGTCAAGCGCGAAGAACCGGCGCCGATCGAGATAAACACTTTTTTCTTTTCGGCCGCCACCTTGGCCATGGCCAGATTGGCGCCCGAATTGGTGCCGCCGATCAGCATGTCGACGCCCTGCTGGTCGAACCACTCGCGCGCCTTGGAGGCGGCGATATCGGCCTTGTTTTGATGGTCGGCCGAGATGAATTCCACCTTTTTGCCGGCCAATACCACGCCGGCGTCGGCGATCGCCATCTTGACCGCCTCGGCGCCGCCCTGCCCGTCGATGTCCGAATACACGCCGGACATATCGGTGAGCAAACCGATCTTGATGGTGTCGCCCGATACCTGCGCTTGCGCGACGGCGGAATAAGCCATGGCGCACAGGGCCGCGGTGGCGGCGGCGATAACTTGTAGCTTCATTTTGTCTCCGATGATTTTTGTGACGGTGAATATCTAAATGAACCCACTCGGTGATGCTAAACGCCCAGTAACTCGGTCAGCACCGGCATCTTGGCGTGCAATTCGGACGCGGCGAACGTCTCGACGATGTGACCGTGCTCCATCACGTAAAACCGGTCCGCCAGCGGCGCGGCGAAACGGAAATTTTGCTCCACCATGACGATGGTGTAGCCCTTGGCCTTGAGGGTGGTGATCATGCGCGCCAATCCTTGCACGATCACGGGGGCCAAGCCCTCCGATATTTCGTCGAGCAACAACAAGCGCGCGCCGGTGCGTAAAATGCGCGCCACCGCCAGCATTTGCTGTTCCCCGCCCGAGAGCCGGGTGCCCTGGCTATGTTTACGCTCCTCCAGATTGGGAAACATGGCATAGATTTCCTCGACCGGCATGCCCTGCTTACCATTGCCCAGCTTGGGCGGCAACATCAGGTTTTCCTCGGTCGACAGCGAGGAAAAAATACCGCGCTCTTCCGGACAGTAACCGATGCCGAGATGCGCGATTTTGTGCGTCGGCAAACCAATCGCTTCCACCCCGCCAACCTTGATCGATCCTTTGCGCGCGCCCGTCAAGCCCATTACCGCGCGCAGGGTGGTGGTGCGGCCGGCGCCGTTTCGGCCCAGCAGGGTGACGACCTCGCCCGCTTGCACCGATAAATTTACATCATGCAAAATGTGCGATTCGCCATACCAGGTTTGCAAGCCTGAAATTTCCAGAGCGGCGGCCATCAGTGCGCTCCTTCCAGTTCGGCGCTGGTGGTGCCCATATAGGCTTCCATCACCTGGGGATTGCGCGATACTTCGGCATAACTGCCTTCGGCCAGCATGGCTCCGCGTTGCAACACCGAAATCCTGTCGCAGATGCCGGACACCACGCTCATATTGTGCTCCACCATCAAAATGGTGCGCCCGGCCGAGACCTTCTTGATCAATTCCGTGACGCGGTGCACGTCTTCATGGCCCATGCCCTGGGTCGGCTCGTCGAGCAGCATCATTTCCGGCTCCATGGCCAAGGTGGTGGCGATTTCAAGCGCCCGCTTGCGCCCGTAAGGCAGGTCGACCGTGACGGTGTCGGCGAAGCCGGCCAGGTCGACCTCGGCCAGCAAAGCCATGGCGCGCTCGTCGAGGCGGGACAAGGAACGTTCGCTGCGCCAAAAATGATACGAGGTGCCCAGCTGGCGCTGCAAGCCGATGCGCACATTTTGCAGCACCGTCAAATGCGGGAACACCGCCGAAATCTGAAACGAGCGGATCACACCCAGGCGCGCGATCTGGGCCGGCTTGGCCGCCGTGATATCGCCGCCGTTGAACAAGATCCGACCCGAGCTGGGCACCAGGAACTTGGTGAGCAAATTGAAACAGGTGGTTTTACCGGCGCCGTTCGGACCGATCAAGGCGTGGATGTGGCCACGCTCGACCTTCAAGTTGACATCGTTTACGGCGGTGAAACCCTTGAATTGCTTAGTCAAATTTCGCGTTTCCAAGATTACATTGGCCATCTCGTCTCCCCATGTTTTTCTGACAACTTAGTTTTTTATACAGATAATACACAGATTGAAATAGCCTCACAATACAGTATAAATACCATGATCTCTTGACTTTTAACTAAGGAACAGGGGTGCGCGAAGAGCCTGCGAGCATGCCGAACCGACATGCCCTCGGCGCGCGTCAAGGGCGTGACGGGCCTTGCCAAGCCAGGTGAATCAATTTCGCCGCCTTTTCGGCGATCATCACGGTGGGCGAATTGGTATTGCCTGATGTAATGAACGGCATGATCGAGGCATCGACCACGCGCAAGCCGGCCACGCCGATCACGCGCAGTTTGCTGTCCACCACGGACCAAGGATCGTCGTCGCGGCCCATCTTGCACGTTCCCACCGGATGAAAAATCGTGGTGCCGATCAAACCGGCCGCCTCGACCAACTGCTCTTGCGTGCGGTAGCGCGGACCCGGGCTGAACTCCTCGGGCGCGAAACGCGCCAACGCGGGCGCCGCCACGATGGCGCGGGTCAGGGCCAGCGCCGCCGCCGCCGTTTGCCGGTCCTCGGCCGTGCTCAGATAATTGGGCGTGATTTTGGGCGCGGCATAGGAATCGGCGGACGCGATGCGAATATGCCCGCGCGCGCTCGGACGCAGATTGCAGACGCTGGCGGTAAAGGCGGGAAAATCGTGCAGCGGCGCGCCGAACCGCTCCAGCGACAGGGGTTGGACGTGGTATTCCAGATCGGGCGTGGCCAGCCCCGGATCGGAACGGGCGAAAGCACCTAATTGCGACGGCGCCATCGACATCGGGCCGCTTTGAAACAGCGCATATTCCAGGCCGATTTTCATCTTCCCGTACCAGTTCGAGACCATGGTGTTGAGGGTCTTGGCGCCGGAGACTTTAAACACCATGCGCAGCTGTAAATGGTCTTGCAGATTTTCGCCCACCCCTAGCGCGTTGTGCAGCGGCGCGATACCGTGTTGCCGTAATAAAGCGGCCGGCCCAATGCCCGACAATTGCAGGATATGGGGCGAGCCGACCGCGCCCGCCGTCAACAGCGTTTCGCGCCGCGCGTCGGCCCGCCAAGTACTGCCGCCGCCGGTGAAAACCGCGCCCCGGCAGCGCACGCCCCGCTCGCCCGGCTCGATCAACAGCCGTTCGACATGGCAACCGGTCATGATGGTCAAATTACCGCGCGCCGATGCCGGCTTCAAAAAAGCCTTGGCGGTATTCCAGCGTATGCCGCGTTTTTGATTGACGTCGAAATAGGCCGAACCGCTGTTGTCGCCGCCATTGAAGTCGGCCGTTTTGGCGATGCCGACTTGTTCGGCCGCGTCGCGGAAGGCATCGAGCAAAGGCCAGGACAAACGCTGTTTTTCCACCCGCCACTCACCACCGGCGCCGTGGATCGGCGACGCGCCGCCGTAATGGTCCTCGCTGAGTTTAAACAGCGGCAGCACCTGCTCCCAGGACCAGGATGGATCGCCGGTGTGCCGCGCCCAGCGCTCGTAATCGGCGCTTTGACCGCGCATATAAATCATGCCGTTGATCGACGAGCTGCCGCCCAATACCTTGCCGCGCGGGTAAAGCAAGCTGCGTCCGCCGATGCTGGCATCGGGCTCGGTGCGGTATAGCCAATCGGTGCGCGGATTGTCGATGCAGCGCAGATAACCGACCGGAATATGAATCCAGACATAGTCGTCCTTGCCGCCCGCTTCGATCAGTAAAACCGTGGCGTCCTTGTCGAGCGTGAGCCGGTTGGCCAGCACGCAGCCGGCGGTGCCGCCGCCGACGATGATGTAGTCGTATTGTCCGGCCGATTCCAATGAAGCTCCTTTACGATGATCGCGAGCGTCATCAAGCGGCGATGGCCGGCGATTACCGGCCCGCCGCCTGCATTTCCGCCACCAGGGTGGCCACCAACCGCGCCGCCGGCATGCCGCGCGCCAGATTAACACCTGTGCCACACCACAGGGACATTAATTCGGTGTCGCCGGCGCGGGCGGCAGCGGCCCGGATCGACGTGGTCAAGGCATTGAGTACCGGATATGGCGGCAAGCGCGTTTCCACCGGCAGCAAGGTCTTGATCAAATCGTTTTCGATGCCGCGCGCATAGCGGCCGGAAATCGTCCGCGTGAGGCGGGTGGGATGCTCGCCGGGGCTGAGCAAACGCTGTTTGTATGCCGGGTGGATTCCGGATTCGTCGCTGACCAAAAACGCCGTACCCATTTGCACCGCAGCCGCACCCGAGTCGAGCGCCCGTGCGATATCGGCTCCGTTCATGATGCCGCCAGCGCAAATGACGGGGATATCGACCGCCGCCACCACGGCCGACAGCAAGTCGAAAGTGCCGGCGGTGGCCTCGGTCTGCGGACCCAAAAAAGTACCACGATGGCCGCCCGATTCGACCCCGCTTGCAATAACGGCGTCGGCGCCGATCGCTTGCCACGCCAGGGCTTCGGGTACCGTGGTCACCGTGCCCATCACAATAATGCCGGCCCGGTGCAAACGTTCGACATGGCCGGCGCTCAAAATATCGAAGGTGAAGCTGGCGACGGCGGGACGCTCGGCGATGATCGTATCGAATTGCGCTTCGAAGTCCTCGCACCATGTCGAAGGGATGGGTAATTCGGTCCAACCGAGACGCGACCAGACCGGTCGCAGCATTTCCGCGGCCTGGACGATTTCCTCGGATGTCGGGTGCGGGATTTGCTGAACGAACAAATTCATCTGGAAAGGCCGGTCGGTCAGCGCGCGGATTTGCGCCACTTGCGCGCGAATCACATCCGGGCTTAACAGGGAGATGGGCAAGGAGCCGAGGCCTCCGGCGTTACTGACGGCGGCGACCAAGGCCGGCGTGCTGGCGCCGCCGGCCATCGGTCCCTGAATAATTGGATGTTTCAGCAAATCAAGTAGGGTCATGTCATCTCCTCGCGATCTCACATGATAAGTCAATCTTATCAAAAAGCTTAGCGGAAGCGTCCATCGCCCTCTTAGGGCCTGTGGATAAACCTATGGATATCCACAGGCGGCATTTGTGGGTAAGGAAAATTTTTTTACGTTGATTTTTTTTGTCCAGAAACGGTTCTTTGATCATACAAGGCTTACGCAGCACTTGTACTGGCTTCAAGTCCTTGATTTTTCTCTGAAAAACATGCTTATCCACAGGAAAAGGCACCTGTTAACAACTACTATTATTCTATAAATTAACTCTTGTAGAGTAAACCGAGATCGTTCGAACGTCTTGACTCAAGCGCATAACAGCAACGCTTTTCTCCCCCCAATGCCGACTACTTTGGGGTAGTCGCGTGCAAGAAAAACCTCTCGCACCCCAGGGTGGATGTGGATAAGTGCCTGCATATCCACAGCATCACTTGTGTGTAAACTCGAAGTTTTGCACAGGCCATTTTTTTGTACAGAACTGCTCCTAAAGCGATACCGCCTTTATGCAGACTTTATCTTTAAGCTAAGTTGATGATTTTTCGGAAAAAAGTCCGTTTATCCACAGATTTGTCCGCGTTTACTATCACTACTATTTTGATATAAATCTTTTGTAAACAACTAAACCAACACCGCCAGGCACGCCATGGAAAACGCCGAACGGCCAGAACACGCTACGTCTAGTGCCACAAGGCACCTTCTGCCATCACGGTGCGCTTCATCGCTCCGCGCGATCGCGGCTTCCAGGTCGAACTAGCTGTCGCCGCTAAAATCTGCAAATCTTGCTTGCAGAGTAAGAAAAGGGCTATTAGCGCTAACGACTGTGGACAAGTGTCTGCATATCCACAGGATGAGATGTGGGAAAACTCGGACTTTATGCACACACATTTTTTTATCCCAAACTCATCCTGCTTGGATACAATGTTTATGCAGGGTTTGTCATCGATGCTAAGTCACTGATTTGTCAAAGATAAACGCACTTATCCACAAAAAAATGCACGTTTACTATCACTACTATTTTTTATATACATCTTTAAGTAAACCACTGACACAAAGCCAAAGCGCGTGCATAAGTCGACCGATGTCCACAGCTCACAAAACGTCAAAAAACCATGAATCCAAGTAAAAAACTCCGTTTAGGCATCGTCAGCGCACTGGCTGAAGAGCAAGCCGGCCTCATAGAAGCCATGCACGACCCCGCCACGCTGTCGTATGGCATGCGTACATACACCGGGGGCGGCTTATGGGGAATCGACGCTGTGTGCGTTTTGTCGCATATAGGAAAGGTCGCGGCGGCGATGACGGCTGTCACGCTTGTGGAAAAGTTTGAAGTTACCCACATTGTTTTCACCGGTGTGGCCGGAAGTGGCGATGCCAAGGTGCGCGTGGGCGATATCGTGGTGGCCGATGCGCTGGTTCAGCACGACATGGACGCGCGTCCTCTATTTCCCCGTTTTGAAGTGCCGCTGACCGGTTTGTCCCGCTTTCAGTCGGATCTGGCCTTGAGCGATGCCTTGGCCGATGCGGCAGGCGATTTTTTGACGCGCGATGTCGCCAGCGTGCTCGGCGACGCCGTATCGAAGGAATTCGGCTTGGCGCATCCCGCCATGCACCGGGGCTTGATCGGCAGCGGCGACCAGTTTATCCACAGCCGCGCGCATTTGAGTGGCCTCAAGGAGGCGCTTCCCGATTTATTGGCGGTGGAAATGGAAGGGGCGGCGGTGGCCCAGGTCTGTTTTGAGCTGGGCATTCCTTTTACGGTCATGCGTACCGTGTCCGACAATGCCAACGAGGAGGCGCCGATCGACTTCATGCGCTTCGTTCAAACGGTCGCCTCCCACTATGCTTATCATGTGGTGAAAAATCTCTGTCAGCGCTTGGCATAAGGGATTGGCGACCGCTGAAAGCGAACCGCCATCGATTGTTACAGTCCCAACGTCATCAAGCTGGCATTGCCGCCCGCCGCGGTCGTGTTGACGCATAGCGCGCGCTCAGCCACCAAACGCCATAGGGGGATTTCCCTGTCCGCCGTGGTATCGATCGTGCTCACCAAAGCCCCTTCACGGCCCGCCAATACAGGTTTGACCTCGGCGGCAAGCGTCGGTTCGATCATGGCCAGTTGAAATTGCCCGTCCAGCAGGGTGGACTGGGCGCCGAAGTCGATCTGCGCCTTCACCGTGGGCGGCAAGCCGGCCGGCACCAGCGCCGCCGAATGAGCGTCGACGCAGGCTTTATTGCCTGTCGCCAGGGCCGCAGCCAGTTGATTCAAGAGCACGGCGACGGTGGCCGCCGCGCACAAGACCGTTCCGCGCGCGACAAATCGCAGGATGTTGCGTTCGCCTGTGGGGCCGGGCAAGTCCAATTGTTTATCTAGTAACGTGGTGCGGGCATAGTGCTCGCCCAGCATGGCAAGTTTTTCCTGGCCATGCGTCCTGGCCCATGCGATTAAAGCGTCCAAGGCGGGTATGGCGCGGCGCTCGTGGGTGCTCGCTTGGTGGGGAAGCTGCAAACGCTTCAGATAAAGCGGACCGCCCGCTTTGGGGCCGGTTCCCGATTTTCCTTCGCCGCCGAAGGGTTGCACTCCCACCACGGCGCCGACGATATTGCGGTTGACGTAGATATTGCCGACATGGGCGCGCGATGTGATGAAATCGATGGTTTCATCGATGCGGGAATGAATCCCCAGTGTCAAGCCGTACCCGCTGGCGTTGATTTGTTCTATCACCTGCGGCAAGGCGGCGCGACTGTAACGAATAATGTGCAGGACCGGGCCGAATACTTCATGGCTCAATTCATCGAGCGAGGCGATTTCCAACAGGGTGGGCGCCACGAAGGTGCCGTTGGACTCGGGTAGATCGAGCGCGAAATGATCCAGCGCGCGCGGTGCGCATTGTTCGATATGACGTTCCAGTTTGGCCCGCGCCTCGCCATCGATCACCGGGCCGATATCGGTGCCCAGGCGGTCGGGATCGCCGACCCGGAGTTCCCGCATCGCGCCTTTGAGCATGGCGATGGTTTTGTCGGCGATATCTTCCTGCAAAAATAAAACCCGCAAGGCCGAGCAGCGCTGACCGGCGCTGTCGAAGGCGGAAGCCATCGCGTCTTGCACCACTTGTTCGGGCAAGGCCGACGAGTCGACGATCAGCGCGTTTTGGCCGCCCGTTTCGGCGATGAAGGCGATATCGCTCGATTCGGCCACGGCGCGTTTCGCCAGGACGCGGTTGATCGATTGCGCCACTTCGCCCGAGCCGGTGAAAATCACGCCCTTGATACGCGCGTCACTACATAAAGCGGCGCCCACCACCTCGCCGCGGCCCGGTAAAAATTGCAGCGCGCTGCGCGGCACGCCGGCCTGGTGCAGCAATTGCACCGCGCGGAAGGCGATCAAGGGTGTTTGTTCAGCCGGTTTGGCCAGCACCACGTTACCGGCGGCCAGGGCCGCGGCGAGCTGGCCGGTGAAAATCGCCAACGGAAAATTCCAGGGGCTGATGCAGGCGACTGGACCGAGCGCCAACAAATTGGTGGCGCTTTGCACTTGCGCCGCGTAATAGCGCAAGAAGTCGACCGCTTCCCGAATTTCAGCCACCGCGTTGGGCAGCGATTTGCCGGCCTCGCGTATCGCCAGGGCCATCAATTCGAGACGGTGCGTTTCAAATAAATCGGCGGCCCGATTCAGGCAGGCGGCGCGCAGCGACGGTTCGGTGGTTTGCCAATCCAGGGCGTGCGCTTTGGCGCTGGTGAGCGCGGTGTCCACGTCGGCGCCGTTCGCTTCGACCACCTGGCCGACGATATCGTCATGCCGGGCCGGATTGAGCAGGACCTGGGCCACGCCCGGATCGGACCGGGGGCCGTCGATTAACGGCGTCGCTTGCCACGACTGTTGTCGCGCCAGCGCGGCGCCGATCTCGCGCAGCACATCTTCATCGCTCAGATCGAGGCCCGACGAATTGGCGCGTTCGCGACCGAACAGGGCGTGCGGCAAAGCGATGCCGCCATGGGCCGCGCCGTCCAGCCGACGGGCGATGTCGAACGGGTCGGCGATTAACTCTTCGATGGCGATTTTTTCATCGACGATTTGATTCACGAACGAGGAGTTGGCGCCGTTTTCCAGCAGACGCCGCACCAGATAGGCCAGCAGGGTTTCATGCGAGCCCACCGGCGCATAAATACGGCATGGTTTATCCAGATTGGCCGCGCCGACCACTTGGTCGTACAGCGTTTCGCCCATCCCGTGCAGGCATTGGAATTCATAATCGTCGACCTTGTCGCGCTTGGCCCAGGTGTGGATCACGGCCAGGGTATGCGCGTTGTGGGTGGCGAACTGAGGGTAGATTAGGGTGCTCGCGGCCAGCAATTTTTGCGCGCACACCAGGTAGGACACGTCGGTGTACACCTTGCGGGTATAGACCGGGTAGCCGCTCATGCCATCCACTTGCGCGCGTTTGATCTCGGCGTCCCAGTACGCGCCTTTGACCAGCCGTACCATGAAGTGGCGTCCGCTGCGCCTGGCCAAGTCAATCAAATAATCGATCACGAAGGGACAGCGTTTTTGATAGGCTTGCACCACGAAGCCGATGCCGTCGAAACCGGCCAGCCGTGGATCGAAGGCCATCGCTTCCATCAAATCGAGCGACAACTCCAGCCGCTCCGATTCCTCGGCGTCGATATTGAGGCCGATATCGTAGCGTTTGGCCAGTAACACCAACTCGGTAAGGCGCGGCAGTAATTCGGCCAGCACCCGGCCACGCTGGGCGCGGCAATAGCGCGGATGCAGGGCCGATAATTTGACGGAAATGCCCGGACCTTGCTTGATTCCGCGTCCATCGGAAGCTTTGCCGATGGCGTGGATCGCGTTTTCATAGGATGTGTAATAGCGCCGCGCATCGGCTTCGGTCAGGGCCGCCTCGCCCAGCATATCGTAGGAATAGCGGTAGCCGCGCGCTTCATTATCGCGGCTATTTTTGATGGCTTCCTCGATGGTTTGGCCGGTGACGAATTGATTGCCCAGCATGCGCATGGCCAAATCCACGCCCTTGCGTATCAACGGTTCGCCGCCCTTGGCGATCAGTTTCGACAAGGCGCTGCCCAAGCCGCCCTCGCTACTGGTGCCGACCAGTTTCCCCGTGATGAGCAAACCCCAGGTGGCGGCGTTGACAAACAAGGAAGGCGATTCGCCCAGATGCTTGCGCCAATCGCCCTTGCTGATCTTGTCGGCGATCAGGCGATCGGCGGTTTGACTGTCGGGAATACGCAACAGCGCTTCCGCCAGGCACATCAGGGCCACGCCCTCTTCCGACGACAGGGAAAACTCATGCATCAAGGCGTCCACGCCGGAGGCACGGGTGCGTTTTTCGCGCACCGCCGTCACCAGCCGATGCGCCAACGCGCCCGCCTCCCGCTTGCCGGATTCGACTTCGCGCCCAAGCTGGTCCAACAGCACCCGTACGACGCTACTTTCCTCGCCGCGGCAGGCGGCGGTGATGGCGGCGCGCAGCGGCGTGGCGGGCGCCAGGATTTCGGCGCGCAGTGCCGCGAACGGCAAAGATGGCGAGGGGGGCGAAGCGGAATACGGCGCAGGATGCATGACAATTCTTCACAAAAAAAAGACATAAGGCGCGCGCCGGCGCGTGGAGAACGGGCGCGCGAAGCGCAGCGGAGATGATTCGATTGTAAGAGGAAATTCGATGGATTAATTCTGGTATTGCCTAGGACTAGCCATAGATTGTTTTTAATGCGACAATTTAACCAAATTATATTAATACTGGGATAGTGGTATGCTGGATAAGATAAGCAAAAAAATTCTGATGGAGTTGCAAAGCGACGGCCGCATCAGCAATGTGGAATTGGCGGCGCGCGTCAATCTCTCTCCCGCCGCCTGCCTGGAGCGGGTGCGCAAACTGCATGAATCCGGTTACATCATGGGATACACGGCCCAGCTCAACCCCCAATTGCTGGACGTGTCGCTGCTGGTTTTCATCGAAGTGGTATTGGACCGCACCACGCCCGAAGTGTTCGACGCGTTCAAGCATAGCGTACAAATCATCCCCGAGGTGCTGGAATGTCACATGGTGGCCGGCGGTTTCGATTATCTGGTCAAGGCGCGCGTCAAGGACATGGCGGCCTACCGCGAATTCCTGGGCAAGACCCTGCTGCAAAAAGGCGTGCGCGAAACCCACACTTACGCGGTGATGGAAGAGGTTAAAAATACCACCAAGCTGCCGATCAAATGAGGCTTTGTAGCGGCCGTCGAAATAGCGATTGAGCTAAATAGTATTCTGTTGTACGGTGGGGCGATCATGCCGCGATCGGCGCCATGCAGCGGGAGGAAAAATGAAGCTTGTACGGCATCGGCTGGCGCGACCGGCGATATGTATTCTGGTCGCGGTGGCGGCCGCTTGCGGCCTGATTTATCTTTTGCAAATGTTGTCGGGCGCGGCGCTCGGCCCGTGCTGGGCGGCGGCCTGCGGCGTCGCGCTGGGCGCGCTGGCCCTGCATGTTGGCCGGCCCAACGACGCCAACGACGGTTCGCGGCGTTTCGCGCTCACGGTCGGCCATCAAATCGACGCCATCATGATAGGCGCCGCCGAAACATCGTATTTTGTCGATTCGGTCAAGAAAAAAGTCGAGCAAGATGTCAAGACGGCGGCCGAGATCGCGCACAGTTCGGCCATCAATGCATTAGCAACGGAAAAGATCGCCGCCAACGCCGAGCGCGCGTTGCGCGTGGCGGCCCAGGTCCGTGACGAAAGCGCGGCCGGCCGGGCCGAGGTGGACCAAGGTTTGGGGCGCATCAGCAGCGCCCGTGCCGACGCCCAGGCGGCGGCCGCGTTGATGAGCAGCTTGCGGGAAAAATCGCGCCGCATCGATGGATACACCGAAGCCATCACCGAAATTTCGGCTCGCACCAATTTGTTGGCGCTCAACGCCGCCATCGAAGCGGCCCGGGCTGGCGAACATGGCCGTGGCTTCGCGGTGGTGGCGGGCGAGGTGCGGCAGTTGGCGCTGCGCACCAAGGAGGCCAGCGACGAGATCACCCGCATGGTCAGGGAAATCAATGAGCAGGCCGAACAAGCCTCGGGCGGCATGCGTTCGCTGGCCGAGGTAGTGACCCAGGCCACCGGCAACGTGGAAAAGGTGCATGGGTTTTTGAGCAATATCGAGCGCTCGTCCACCAATTCGGAAGAAGAAATCGGCCAGATCGCGCGCACCTCGCGCGAACATGTCGACACCACCAGGGGAATCGCCGACGCCATCGGCCGCATCCGCGACAGCATGTTGTCGACCAATCTGGAGTTGCCGCGCGCGACAGAGTCGGCGATGGCCTTGGCCGAGCGGGCCGAAGTGATCGCCGGCGCGCTCGGCGAGTCGGCCATCGAGACACCGCACGACGCGATCCGGCGCGCGGCGCAAGAGGCGGCGGGCCGGGTCGGCAAGCTGTTCGAAGCCGCCATCGCTTCTGGCCAGATCACGCGCGCGGCCCTGTTCGACCGGCGTTACATGCCGATTCCGGACACCGATCCGCCCAAGCATCACAGCCAGTTCGACGGCTTCACCGACCGGGTCTTACCCGCCTTGCAGGAAAGCCTGTTGCTCGCCATGCCGCAACTGGCTTATGCCGGCGCGGTTGACGACCGTGGTTATTTCCCCACGCATAACAAGAAATTTTCGCAGCCGTTGACGGGCGATTACGCGGTCGATATCGTGAACAACCGCACCAAGCGTATTTTCAGCGACCGCACCGGCTCGCGCTGCGGTTCGAATACCCGGCCGTTTTTATTGCAGACCTATAAACGCGACACGGGCGAAGTGATGCACGACCTGTCGGCCCCGATTTACGTCGGCGGCCAACACTGGGGCGGATTCCGCATCGGTTATCGCTCCGCCGCCCAGGCTTGATGTGGCCGAGGGCGGACGCCGCTCACTGGGCTTCGCTTTTCGGCGCGCCGCCGATCGCGGTGCGCGCCACCACCTGGTTCATGCCTTCGA
Source organism: Janthinobacterium sp. (assembly GCA_043787615.1). GTDB lineage: Bacteria > Pseudomonadota > Gammaproteobacteria > Burkholderiales > Burkholderiaceae_D > Janthinobacterium. Next base: position 26,002 of record JAYVUV010000248.1, read on the forward strand.
GATGGGCGCGCAACCATTTGTGGGCCGGGCTGCGCGCGTCGCGTTCGTGCCATAACATGTCCAGATGGACGGCCGGCAGCGGAAACGGCAATTCCTTGTAGAGCAAGGCTTCGGTCATGCCGGTCGAGGCGATCAAGTGGCGCGGCAGCACGGTGATCAAATCCGAGTTGGCCACCACCCTGCCCGCCGTGAAAAATTGATTCACCGTCAGCAGGATGCGCCGCTCGCGGTGGATTTGCGCCAGCGCCTCGTCCACCAAGCCATGCGCGCGGCCGGAAAAGCTGACCAATAAATGATTCGCGGCGCAATAATTATCCAGGGTCAGCTCGACCTTGGCCAGCGGATGCTGACGCCGCATCACGCACACATATTGACCGGAATACAGGCGCTCGTGACGGATCGGCGAACCGGTCTCGCTCGACAGTTGCGCCGCCACTCCGGGAAAAAAGCCGACCGCCAGATCTATGTCACCGCGCAACAGCATCGGCCGCGGCTCGCGCGTGGTCAGCGGCACCATGCGCACGTTGACGCCGGGCGCCTCGCTTTCGATCGAGCGCATCAGCGAGGGCAGCCAAAAGGCGGCGGTGGCATCGGCCATGGCCATCCGGAACGTCGCATGCGCCTTGGACACATCGAATGTTTCCGGCGTGACGGCCGCTTCCAAACTGGCCAGGGCCGAGCGCACGGCCGGCCACAGCGCTTCGGCGCGCGGGGTCGGTTTGACGCCGTAGGCGGTGCGGATCAGCAATTCGTCGCCCAGACTCTCGCGCAAACGCTTGATGGCGTTGGAGACGGCCGGTTGCGTCATGGCCAGATGGCCCGCGGCCCGGGTCAGGTTTTGCTCGGTCATCACGGCGTCGAACACGCGTAACAAATTCAGGTCCAACGTCAGGAAACTCATGGGTGTCCATAAAATAATAAATCGCGGAAATAAGAAGACGCGCCGGGCCACACACCGGCGTTTCCCTCGAAGGCATACTTCCCCTGTTCCATTCACATTTCATATAGTTGGTATCAAGAAATGGAATTAGATTTATATGTTGCACCGCACTATAGTTATGTCTGCGATTCTATAATGCACTGGAACATCATGTCTACCCACATCTCCGCCATTCACGGCGTCATCGCGGCCTTGTTCGCTATTTCCTTGCCTAGCGCCGTGTGTTTCGGCTTGGCGGCGGGAGCGGGCGCGGCTTTGCTGTCGTTGTTCAGACCGCTGTTGCGCGGCGTGGGACGGGCGCTGGTGCTGGTGGTGAAACCGAAGTTGAGCCGGCAAGAATTGCTGGCGCGCCGACACATGCGCGATGCGTTGATGCTTAATCACATGGTCAAATCGATGGACGGGAGCGCGCCCAGCCATGCGGCGGAATTGCGGGCGCTGGCTTCCCGCGCGTGAAGCGCGTTTGATAGGCGCAGAATAAAAGGCCTGCGGGCCTTTTTTTAAGCGCCGCCGCCCAGCAATTTGGGCTTCAAACTATTGTCGGCCGGTTTATCGCCTATCCATATTTTCAGGATGGCGTTGTAAAAACCCAGCTCGGGTACCGGGTCGCTGAGTTTTTTGCCGTTCAAATAGCTGACCGTGCCGACCGTCGGCACCCAATCGACCGTCATCACGTCGCCTTTTTTCAGGCTCGGAATCAAGGAAAACATACCGCCGAACGCCATGGTCTGGCTCAAAATCTTGGTGCGCTCGCCGGTGTCCAGATTGTTGTGCAAACCATTCATGAAGGCCTGGCCGAAATCCTCC
>JAYVUV010000249.1:0-9087 GCA_043787615.1 Janthinobacterium sp.
TTGGTAGGCCGTGCGGGATTCGAACCTGCGACCAACGGATTAAAAGTCCGCTGCTCTACCAGCTGAGCTAACGACCCAAAAACAATCTACTACTAAAAAAATGGCTGCAAACCTGAGCTTGCAACCATCGTTCCATGCTGCGGTATTCGTGGTAGGCCGTGCGGGATTCGAACCTGCGACCAACGGATTAAAAGTCCGCTGCTCTACCAGCTGAGCTAACGACCCGAAGAAGGAAGATTATAGGGTGACTGCGGCATCCTGTCAAATGCCGCAGTGCATTTCTTTGTGCTTTTTAGCGCGGCGCCGGGCCAGCGCGCGCCGGCACGAGAGGTGCTTACGAGCGGGTGCTTACTTCTTCGGCAGGCGTTCACGCGCCGTCTGCGCCGCGCTCGAATCGGGATACTTGGCCACCAGCGATTCCAGCGTTTTCTTGGTGTTGGCCTTGTCCTTCAACTCGGTGTAGCAGCTGGCCATGTTGAGCAGGGCGTCGGCCGCCTTGGGGCTGTCCGGATAATTCTTGACCACCATTTGCTGGGCCGCGATGGCGCTCTTGCAATCGCGCTGGGCGTAATAGGCGTTGCCCAGCCAATACTGGGCGTTGGCGGCGTAGCCCGATTCCGGATAGCGTTTCACGAAGGCGTCCAGCGAGCCGACCGCCGACTTGTAGTCGCCCGATTTGAACTGGGCCAGCGCGGCGTCGTAGGCGCCTTGTTCGGACGGTTCCACGGCCGCTTCCTTGCCGTCGATGTTGATCTGGCGCGGCTCCAGCTTGCGCAGGCGGCCGTCCAAATCGACATAGAAATCTTTTTGCCGCTTCTGGGCGTTGGCCAAGTCGTTGCTCAGCACTTCGATCTGGCCGCGCAGCTTGGCGATCTCTTGCAGCGCTTGCTCATGCTGGCTGATCAGGTCGAGCGTGCTGGTTTTGTCGGCCTTGAGGTCGATCCGGGCGTTCAAGTCGCGCGCCACGTTGTCGACCTTGCCGCGCAGGTCGAGGATGGCCTTGCGCGCCTCGTCGTCGTCGAGCAGGCCGGCGCCCGCGCGCAGGGGCAGGGTGGCCAGGGCGGCCAGCAGGGCCGCCGCCATGCCGGCCTTGGGAAATGTCATCATGGTTCGGGCTCTTTCTAAACGGATCGTGAAATGGCGACGGGGCGGCGCCCGGCCGGAAGGCGGTGCGGAAATCGTGTCCCGCCGCCGCTCCCGTCCGCGCGCCGCCCCGTCATTATGCCCGCGAGCGGGCCGATCGGCGATTAATAAACGATGTCGGCGCGGCGGTTTTCGGTCCACGCTTCTTCGTTGCTACCGGTCGCTTTCGGTTTTTCCTTGCCCAGCGAAACGGCTTCCATCTGCGTCTCGGCCACGCCCAGGGCGGCCAGCGACTTGCGCACCGCTTCGGCGCGTTTTTGGCCCAGGGCCAGGTTGTACTCGGCGCCGCCGCGTTCGTCGGTATTGCCTTGGATCAAGATCTTGCGGGTCTTGTTCTTGTTCAGGTATTGGGAATGGTTGTCGACCACGGCCTTGTCGCCGTCGCGCACCACATAGCTGTCGAAGTCGAAGTACACGCTGCGCTTGGCCAGCACGCCTTGCGGGTCGTTGAGCGGGTCGATGGACGCGGTCTCGACCGGTGCCACGGTGCGGGTGTCGGCGGCCGGCGGCGGCGCGACTTTTTCCGGCGATTTTTCGACCACCGGGGTGTCGTTCAATTTCACCGGGGTGCTGCACGCGGAAAGCAGGGCGGCGCTGGTGATGAGGAAGGCGAGGGTGTTGATGTTGCGCATGTGCTTCTCCTGTCGTTGTTGTTGAAAAACATTACTTCATGAAAGGACCCCAGGTGGGCTCCTTGATATTACCCGCTTGCGTGGTCAGGCGCTGTTTCACGCGGCCGTCGACCGACACCACGGCCAGCGATTTGCTGCGGCCGGAACTGGTGGCGTACATGATGTACTTGCCGTTCGGCGAAAAACTGGGCGACTCGTCGCTGGCCGTGTCCGACAAGCGTAATTCCTGGCCGCTGGCCAAGTCCAGCGCGTACAGCTGGAAATTGCCGTCGCGCCGGGAGATGAAGGCCAGCGTCTTGCCGTCCGAGGCGATGCGCGGGCTGATATTGTAGTTGCCGCCGAAGGTGACGCGCTTGGCCTCGCCACCGGCCACGCCCATGCGGTAAATCTGCGGCCCGCCGCTGCGGTCGCTGGTGAAATAGACGCTCTGGCCGTCGGCCGAAAATTGCGGCTCGGTGTCGATGCCGTTGCTGTTGCTCAGGCGGCGCAGGCCGCTGCCGTCGGCGTTCACCAGATAGACCTGGGTGTGGCCGTCGCGCGACAGGGCCACCGCCAGCCGGTTGCCGTCCGGACTCCAGGATGGCGCCGAATTGCTGCCTTTTTCATTGGCCACCACGGTGCGGGCGCGGGTCACCAGGTTTTGCACATAAACGATGGGTTTTTTCTTTTCAAACGAGACATAGGCCACCTTGGTGCCGTCCGGCGACCAGGACGGCGAGATGATGGGCTCGTTCGAGCTGAGCGCCAGCTGGATGCCCTCGCCGTCGGCGTCGGCCACCTCCAAACGGTATTGTCGGCCGATCTGGGTCACGTAGGCGATGCGGGTGGCGAAGGCGCCGCGCACCCCGGTCAGTTTTTCGTACACGTCGTCGGCGATCTTGTGGGCCGACAAGCGCGCGAACTGGGGCTGGGTCGCTTGGCCCAGCTTGGACAGTTCGGCCGATTTGATGGTGTCGAACAATTTGTAGCGCACGTCGAAGCGGCCGTCGGCCAGGCGCTGCACGCTACCCACCACCAGCGCGTCGGCGCCGCGCGATTTCCACTGGCCGTAATCGACGCCGGCCGTGTCGGACACGGTGCCGGCGTCGATCACCTTGAAGGCGCCGCTGCGTTCCAGGTCGGCCTTGATGATGGCCGATATTTGGGCCGGGGCCAGCGCTTCGTCGGCGAAGGCGGCCACGGCGACCGGGATTTGGTTGCTGCCGACCCCGGAAATTTCAACCTTGAGTTGGGCCCGGGCGCCGCCGGCGGCGATCAGCAAGCCGGCGTAGAGCATTACATGGTTCAGTTTTGTCATAAAAGCGGGTCTTTCTAATGAATAAAAGATGCCGGTGCGGCGATATTTTCGCGTCCTACCGTACCATCTTTCCCGGCGCGGCGGTGTGACGATTGATCGGCGCGCGGCGGGGCGGGGCGCCGCGCGGTTAAGTTGCCAAGTATCAAGGCGTATCCTTCAAATTGAAATTGGCCTCGACTTCGCGCACCACCGTGCCATCTTTCTTCTTGGGCAGGGGCGAGGACTTGTTGATGGCGTTCTCCACCGCGCTGTCGTAAGCCGGTATGCCGCTGCTTTTAACCTTGCGCACCGAAATGATTTCACCTGTGGGCAATTGCTCGATCTTGAACACCGCGCGCGGATTGCCGTCCACCTCGGTGCTGCCCGAGTAGGCGATATTGCCCTTGATTTTGCTGGTGATGGCCGCGACATAGCCGCTGTCGAGCCGTGGCGCGGTCGATTTTTCGGCCGTGCCGTTGCTGCCCGAGCCGGCGATGCCGGTGATGCGGCGCATCTCGGCTTCGCGCGTCTTGGCCAGCGCTTTTTGTTCCTCGGCCGCTTTCTTAGTGTTGGCCAGCTTGTCGGCGGCGGCTTTTTTATCGGCCAGCTCCTTCTCGGCGCGGGTCTCGGCCAGCGCTTTTTCCTTGGCTTTTTCTTTATCGGCCTTGTCTTTTTCCGCCTTGGCCAAGCGAAGTTTTTCCGCTTTCAGTTTTTCCTGCTGCTTTTCCAGCTGTCTATCCAATTCGTCCTGGCGCTGCTGTTCCTTAAGCTCTTGCGCCAGTTGCTTGTCTTTTTCGGCTTTTAATTTCTTTTTGCGTTCCAGCGCGATCTCGGCCGCATTGTCGACCGGCTCGGCGACCTGCGCTTTCGGTGGCGGCGGTGGCGCGGGCGGCGCGGCTTCGACCGGCTTGGGCGCCGGCGGCGGCGCGGTCTCGGGCGGCGCGGGCGGGGCCGCGCTTTGGGTCTTCAGATCCCACACCTCGGCCTCGACGGCGACCGGTTCGGTGTTTTGCCAGTGCACGCCCACCCACAGGAAAAAAAACAGGCCGGCGTGCATGGCGGCGGCCAGCGCCAGGGCCGGCCAGCGGCCGCCGCCGCGCGGCACGCGATACGGGCCGTCCGGGGCGGCGACGGGAGTCATGGTGTGTTCGGTCACGGTCGCGCTTATTTGGTGGCCAGGCCGACCCGGCCGATGCCCAGTTTTTTGGCTTGCGAAATGAGCTGGATCACGTCGTCGTACTTGCTCTCTTTATCGCCGGAAATCATGACTGGATACTCGGGGTGTTCGGCATGCAACACGCGCAGCTTGCGCACCAGGGCATCGCGGTTGGGCGCCGTCTCGGACGGTTGCTGGTGCTTGCCGTTGATGCCGATCGACAGCGCGCCGTTCGGCTTGAGCACCACCTGGATATAGTCGTCCGGCGGGCGCGACGATTGTTCCGCGTTGGGCAGATTGACCACGCTCGGATTGTTCGAGGACGGCATCACCATGAAGATGATGAGTAGCACCAGCATCACGTCGATATACGGCACGACATTGATTTCCGATTTGAATTTGCGGCTGCGGCCGCCACGCATGCCGCTGGAAAAGGAGGAGGCCATGTTTGCTCCGGATTAACGGGATTGCCGTTGCAAGATATTCGAAAATTCTTCCACGAAGCTTTCGAAGCGGATCGCCAGCCGGTCGATATCGTGCGCGAAGCGGTTGTAGGCGACCACGGCCGGAATGGCGGCGAACAAGCCGATCGCGGTCGCGATCAAGGCTTCGGCGATGCCGGGCGCCACCGCCGCCAAGGTTGCCTGCTGCACATTAGCCAAGCCGCGGAAAGCGTTCATGATGCCCCACACGGTGCCCAGCAAGCCGATGTAGGGCGAGACCGAGCCGACCGAGGCCAGGAAGGCCAGATGCGATTCGAGCACGTCCATTTCGCGCTGGAAAGCGGCGCGCATGGCGCGGCGGGCGCCGTCCAGCACCGCGCCCAAGTCGAGCGCGTCGCGTGTGCCGTGCGAGGCCTTGCCCTTGATGAATTCGCCCATGCCGGCGTCGAAGATGCGCGCCAGGGCGCCGTTCTCGTCGCGGTTGCCGTTGGCGTTCTGATGCAGCGCGTGCAGATTGCCGCCGGCCCAGAAGCTGCGCTCGAATTCCGCCGTCTGGCGGCGCGCCGCGCGCACCGCGAACATCTTGCGGAAGATATAGGTCCAACTGGTGATCGAGATGCCCAGCAGCAGGGCCATGATCAGCTGCACGATCAAGTGGGCGTTGGTGATGAGCGCGAGGAAGGACAGGTCTTGGGTGACGTTCATTGGGCGGATTTCTGTGGAAAGTGGGGCGTCGGGTGGCGTGGGGTGGTCGGGTTGGGTGGCTGGAAACGGGCGGCGCCGCCGCTCAGGCGCGCATGCGCGCGGCCACGCCGGCCGGTACCGCGCGCGGGCGCATCGCCCCGTCCACGCAGCCGACCTTGACGCGCGCCGTGTTGAGCAAACGTCCGTCGCACCAGGCTTGCTGTACGAACAGCACCGAGGCGCGGCCCAGTTTTTCGATGGCGAGGGTCAAATCGAGTTCATCGTCCAGTTTGGCGGGGCCATGGTAATCGGCGCTGATGTGCTTCACCACGAACATGGCGTCGTGCTCGGCCAGCATGGCGTGCTGACCCACGTCGAGCGCGCGCAACCATTCGGTGCGCGCGCGCTCGAAAAACTTCAAGTAATTGGCATAGTACACAATCCCGCCCGCGTCGGTGTCTTCGTAATAGACCCTGACCTTCCAGGAAAAGATCGATGGCATGTTTTGTCTGTCAGCAATAGGAGTGGGCAACATTCTACGCGCTTTATTATTTTTGTCGGCGCAAACCGCATGCCGCGCGACGCCGGGCGGGGTGCGCGGCACGGCAGCAACAGTAAGTCGGGCGCGCGACACTTGCCAAGTGTTGTAACAGACGCTTACGAATTTTCCGTATCGCAACACTGGCACAGCGCCGGCGCGCCATTTTATCCTAGCCCGCGCGCTTGATGGCCAGCGGCGAAAAACCCTGGCAGGTCGGCATCATTTCGATCTGGTTGATGTTGATGTGGGGCGGCAGGGTGGCGATCCAGTAGGCGGTGTCGGCGATGTCTTGCGCCGTCAGCGGGGTGGTACCCTCGTAGACCTTGGCGGCGGCGCCGTCGTCGCCCTTGAAACGCACATTGGAAAATTCGGTGCCGCCGCACAAGCCGGGCGCGATATTGGTGGCGCGTACCCCGGTGCCGATCAAGTCGGCGCGCAGATTGAGCGTGAAATGGTCGACGAAGGCCTTGGTGGCGCCGTACACATTGCCGCCCGGGTAGGGCAGGTGGCCGGCCACCGAACCCAGGTTGATCACCAGGCCGGCGCCGCGCGCCACCATGGCCGGCAGCACGGCGCGCGTCATGGTGACCAGGCCGGTGCAATTGGTGGCGATCATGGTTTCCCAATCTTCCAGCGACGCGTCCTGGGCCGGCGCGGTGCCCAGCGCCAAGCCTGCGTTGTTGATCAACACATCGATCTGGCGCCATGCGGGCGGCAAGCCATCCAGGGCGGCGTGGATGGCCCGCTTGTCGCTCACGTCCAGTTCCAGCGGCAGGGCCGATTCGCCCAGCTCGTCGGCCAGCGCCCGCAGGCGCTCGGCGCGGCGCGCGCCGATGATGACGCGGTGGCCGTGCCGCACGAAAGTGCGCGCCATGGCGGCGCCGAAGCCGGCGCTGGCGCCCGTGATGAAGACGATCATATGCAATCCTAGTTAAAGTGGTGGCCGCAAAATTGTAGCTTAAAGCGCGGCGGCGGCGGAATCGGGGCGATCGCAGGGGTTTCCTTGCTCTAATTTGGCACTTAACTTACAATTTGGACTCCATTACGTCTCACGTGACTGGCGAAAAGTCCGGATGATGGCCGCTCAGGCGCTATCGATCCGCCGACGAAAGGTGGACACCCACCGGGAAACGTGAGATTTCATCCGCCGTTCGCCTGGGCAGCCACCGATGGAATCGTACGAAGGGGCTGCCTTTCCGTTTTGTGGCGCCGTCGCCAGCCGTTGCCGAGTTCGCCAGTATCGCCGGCGCCCGCACCGCTGACGCCGGACCATGCCGGCCGCCCCCATTCGATCCACACTCAGCGCAGCTTATCATTGGAGTTTTTCATGTTCGCAAAAGACCATACCCTCGCCAACGTCGACCCGGAATTGTGGGCCGTGATCCAGAAGGAAAATACCCGTCAGCACGATCACATCGAATTGATCGCGTCGGAAAATTACACTTCGCCGGCCGTGATGCAAGCCCAGGGCTCGCAATTGACCAACAAGTACGCCGAAGGCTATCCGGGCAAGCGTTACTACGGCGGCTGCGAATTCGTCGACCTCGCGGAACAATTGGCGATCGACCGGGTCAAACAATTGTTCGGCGCCGAGGCGGCCAATGTGCAACCGAATTCGGGCTCGCAAGCGAACCAGGGCGTGTTTTTCGCCATGCTCAAGCCGGGCGACTTGATCATGGGCATGTCGCTGGCCGAGGGCGGGCATTTGACCCACGGCATGCCGCTCAATATGTCGGGCAAGTGGTTCGAGGTGGTGTCGTATGGCTTGACGCCCGAGGAAGACATCGATTACGTCGCCATGGAACGCCTGGCCCACGAACGCAAACCCAAGCTGATCATCGCCGGCGCCTCGGCGTTCTCGAAAAAGATCGATTTCGCGCGCTTCGCCAAGGTGGCCAAGGATGTGGGTGCCTACTTCATGGTCGACATGGCCCACTACGCCGGCTTGATCGCCGCCGGCCTGTACCCGAACCCGGTGCCGCATGCCGATTTCGTGACCTCGACCACGCATAAATCCCTGCGCGGCCCGCGCGGCGGCATCATCTTGATGAAGGCCGAGCACGAGAAAGCCATCAATTCGGCCATCTTCCCCGGCATTCAGGGCGGCCCGCTGATGCACGTGATCGCCGCCAAGGCGGTCGCGTTCAAGGAGGCGCTCAGCCCGGAGTTCGCCGCCTATCAGCAACAAGTGGTCAAAAACGCCGACGCGCTGGCCAAGACCCTGATCGCGCGCGGCTTGCGCATCGTGTCCGGCGGCACCGAGTCGCACGTGATGCTGGTCGATTTGCGCGCCAAAAACCTGACCGGCAAGGAAGCCGAAGCCATTCTCGGGTCGGCCCATATCACCACCAATAAAAACGGCATCCCGAACGACCCGCAAAAACCGTTCGTGACCTCCGGCATCCGTTTGGGCAGCCCGGCCATGACCACGCGCGGTTTCAAGGAAGCCGAGGCGGTGCAGGTCGGCAACCTGATCGCCGACGTGCTGGACAACCCGCATGACGCCGCCACCATCGAACGCGTGAAGGGGGCCGTCAAGGTGCTCGCCGACGCCCATCCGGTGTATGCCTGATCGTGCCTGACCACGGGCGCCCGGCGGCGAATTTGCCGGGCGCCCGTATTTTCTCTGTTGAAATCGGTTTGCTCATTCACTGGCCAACATGAAATGTCCGTTCTGTCATCATGCGGAAACCCAAGTCCTCGATACCCGCGTATCGGAGGAGGGCGACGCCATCCGGCGCCGTCGGCGCTGCGGCAAATGCGATAAACGGTTTACCACCTTCGAGCGGATTGAACTCGTGATGCCGGCCGTGGTCAAAAAGAATGGTAGCCGGACCGAGTACGCTGCGGATAAGTTGCGCGGCAGTTTGATGCTGGCCTTGCGCAAGCGGCCGGTCGCGGCCGCCTCCGTGGATACCGCCATTCTCAGTATCGAGGAAAAGCTGTTGACCAGCGGCCAGCGCGAAGTCGATACCGGCTATATTGGCGAGCTGGTCATGCAGGAACTCAAGCGTCTTGATAAGGTCGCTTATATCCGTTACGCTTCGGTGTACAAGAATTTCGAGGATTTGGCGGAGTTCCAAAACGCCATCGCCGAAGTCGGGCACGAGCGCAAGCCGCGTAAATAGCCAAGTTCTTGCTTTTAAGAATTCTGGCTTACGTATGCGCCCAGCGGTCGCTAAACGCCATTCATTTATTATTCGCAAGTGGCA
>JAYVUV010000250.1:0-19361 GCA_043787615.1 Janthinobacterium sp.
CACGCCCGAATACAAGGCGCGCGACATCGATTTCGCGGCCGCCTTGAACGGCGCCATGCGGCGCGCCGATCCGGCCGCGCCGCCCTTGACGGCCACTGCCGCGCGCCACTTTCCGGGCGCCGCGCCAAACCCGGCCGGCAGCCTGCCGGACGGCACCCCGCTGCTGTTTCGCAGCCCGGCCCAGGGCGCGGTGGATGGCAACACGGTCGAGATGGATGTCGAGCGCAACCAGTTCGCCGACAACGGCATCCGCTACGAGACCGGGGTCACCTTGATCAACGCCCAGATCAAAAGCATGTTGACGGCGATACAGGGAGCGCAATAATCATGTCCCTTTTTAATATCTTCAATGTTTCCGGCTCGGCCATGAGCGCCCAGTCCCAGCGCTTGAACGCGGTGGCCAGCAATCTGGCCAACGCCGACAGCGCCACCAGCGCCAGCGGCCAGGCTTACCGCGCCAAGCAAGTGGTGTTCGAGGCGGTGCCGGTGGCCGGCGGCGCCACCGCCGTGCGGGTGCGCGAAGTGATCGACGACCCCTCGCCGCTGAAAATGATGTACGACCCCAAGCATCCCATGGCCGACGACAAGGGTTATGTGGCCATGCCCAATGTCAATGTGGTGGACGAGATGGTCGATATGTTGTCCGCCTCGCGCTCTTATCAAACCAATGTCGAGACCATGAACGCGGCCAAGTCCTTGCTGCTCAAGACGCTCACCATCGGCCAATAAACCTTAGACCAGGCTCCCCATGTCCACCATCACTTCCCCCAGCGCGCCCATTTCCAACGATTTGATGGCGGCCGTCAACAACAAGTCGGCCACCACGCCGGCCGCCGGCAGCGTCGAGGCCGACACCGATAAATTCATGACCCTGCTGGTGACCCAGTTGAAGAACCAGGACCCCATGAATCCGCTCGACAACGCCCAGATCACCAGTCAGTTGGCGCAATTGTCGACCGTCACCGGCGTCAATAAACTCAACACCACGCTCGAGTCGCTCAAGAGCAGTTATCAAGCTTCCGAGTCCTTGCAGGCGGCCAATATGATTGGCCACGGCGTGCTCACGGCCGGCACCGATTTAACCTTGGCCAAGACGGCCGACAACAAGCTGGCCGGCATCATGGGGGTCGATTTGACCACCGCCGCCGATAGCGTGAAGGTGCAAATCCACAACGCCTCGGGCAAGGTGGTGCACACCATCGACCTGGGCGCCCAGGCCGCCGGCACCCTGCCGCTGGGCTGGGACGGCAGCACCGACCAGCTCGACAGCGCGGGCAAGCCGGTGGTGATGCCGGCCGGTCAATACAGTTTTTCGGTGGAGGCGACCCGGGCCGGCGAAAAGCTGACCGACGCCGCCGCCTTGACCTTCGGCACCGTGGCCAGCGTGTCCACCAACGCCCAGGGCGTCAAATTGAACGTACCCTCGGTGGGCGCGATTTCGATGGCCGACGTGAAGCAGATTTTGTAAGCCGGATCGTTATTCTTTAGTCGCACTGTGTGGTTTCATTTTTAGGAGTACACCATGTCTTTCCAGCAAGGGCTTAGCGGTCTCAACGCCGCCTCCAAATCGCTCGACGTGATCGGCAATAACATCGCCAATTCGAGCACGGTCGGCTTCAAGCAGTCGCAAGCCCAGTTCGCCGACATCTACGCCAATTCGCTCAACGGCGTGGCCGGCCAGCAGCCCGGCATCGGGGTATCGGTCTCGACCATCGCCCAGCAATTCACCCAGGGTAATATCGAAACCTCGGCCAATCCGCTCGACATCGCCATCAACGGCGGCGGCTTTTTCCGCATGTCGGTCAATGGCGCGATCCAGTTTTCCCGCAACGGCCAATTCCAGCTCGATAAAAACGGTTTCATCATCAACGCCCAACTGGCCCAGTTGACCGGTTATGTAGCCGACACGAACGGCAAGATCCTGGCCGGCGCGCCGGCGCCGATCCAGATCGACCCGGCCGACATGAAGCCGAACGCCACCACCCGGGTCAGCACCCAGGTGAACTTGAATTCCGACACGGCGATGCCGACCACTTTCCCCTTCGACGCCGACCAACCGACTTCGTACAGCAAGCAAATCCCGACCGACGTTTTCGATTCGCTTGGTAACGCCCACGTGTTGTCCTCGTTTTACGTCAAGACCGGCGACAACACCTGGGATGTCTACCTGGCCAGCGACGGCAAGGAAATCACCAGCATGAGCGCCGCCGCCGTGGTCCAGACCGACGCCTCCACCCTGACCCGGCGCGCCGAATACCAGGCCGCCGTCACCGCCGTGCCGCTCGACCCGGTGGCGGTGCGCAACGCCGCCGTCACCTATGCCCAAACCGCCGGCGGCGCCGTGAGCGCGGCTGCGGCGGCGGCCGGCGCCAGCGCGGCCCAGCTGGCCGCCATCGCCGCCACCTATGTCGGCGCGGCGGCCGACGGCGAAAACAGCGCCCGCAATCCGGACCAGATCGATCAAGCCATTTCCGACGCCACCACGGTGCCGGCGGTCAAGGCCGGTTCGCTGGTGTTCAACACCAACGGCACCCTGAACAAGACCGCCATGCTGAGCCTGACGCCGCCGCAATCGCTGCCGCTGCCGGTGGCGGTGCCGATCTTCCCGGCCAACGGCGCCACCCCGGTGCTCAATATGCAATTCGATTTGACCGGCAGTACCCAGATCGCGGCCGCCACCAGCGAGAAAAAAACCGTGCAGGACGGTTATGCGGGCGGCCAGCTGACCCGTTTCTCGGCCGGCGCCGACGGCGTCATCCTGGGCCAATACACCAACGGGCGCACGCGGCCGCTGGCCCAGGTGGTGCTGGCCAATTTCACCGATCCGAATGGCTTGCAACCGCTGGGCAACAACGCCTGGGCCGAAACCTCGGCCTCGGGTGGCCCCCTGGTGGGCGAGCCCAACAGCGGTAGCCTGGGCCCCCTGCGTTCCTCGGCGGTCGAAGCGTCGAATGTGGATTTGACGGCCGAGCTGGTCAACATGATCGTGGCCCAGCGCGCCTACCAGGCCAACGCCCAGACCATCAAGACCCAGGATTCGGTGCTGCAAACCCTGGTCAATCTGCGCTAAGGCGCGCGCTAGTAGGAGACGACGATGGACCGGCTGATCTACACCGCCATGACGGGCGCCAAGCATATCTTGAACCAGCAAGCGACCACCTCGCACAATCTGGCCAACGCGTCGAGCACCGGCTTTCGCGCCCAGCTCGATTCATTCCGGGCCGTGCCGGTGGTCTCGGACGGTTTGCCGACCCGCGCCTTCGTGGTCGATTCGACCGTGGGCGCCGACTTCACGCCCGGCCCGATTCAAACCACCGGGCGCGCCATGGACGTGGCGGTGCAAAACCAGGGTTGGCTGGTGGTGCAGTCGGCCGACGGCTCGGAGGCCTACACCCGCAACGGCGGCTTGTTGATCAACCAAAACGGTCAGCTGCAAACCCCGGCCGGCTTGCCGCTCTTGGGCGACACCGGCCCGATCGCGGTGCCGCCCGAGGTGACGGTATCGATCGCCACAGACGGCACGGTGGGCACCATCAGCACCGACACCAAGCCCGGCCCGGCGCTGGTGCTGGGCCGCCTGAAGCTGGTCAATCCGCCCGAGCAGTCGCTGGTGCGCGGCGCCGACGGCTTGTTCCGCTTGAAGGATGGCGGGCCGGCCGACAACGACCCGAACGTGCGCCTGGCCTCGGGCGCGCTGGAGGGCAGCAATGTCAATCCGGTCGATTCCATGGTCAGCATGATCAGCCTGGCGCGCCAGTTCGAAACCCAAATGAGCTTGTTGAAGAACGCCGAGAACAACGCCGCGAAAGCCACCCAGATCCTCGCTTTGAATTGAGTTGCTCACCCGCATAATGGTTTGGTGGAAAGGCGCACCGCGCGCCCCCAACCAGGAGAAGAGCATGATACGTTCATTATGGATCGCCAAGACGGGGCTGGAGGCGCAGCAGACGCAGATGGACGTGATCGCCCACAATCTGGCCAACGTCAGCACCACCGGTTTCAAAAAGTCGCGCGCCATCTTCGAGGATTTGCTGTACCAAAACGTGCGCCAGCCGGGCGCCCAATCCTCGCAGCAAACCCAGTTGCCGTCCGGCTTACAGATCGGCACCGGGGTGCGCACCGTCGCGGTCGAGCGCATCCATACCCAGGGCAATCCCCAATCGTCGGGCAACTCCAAGGATGTGATGGTCAACGGGGCCGGTTATTTCCCGGTGCTGCTACCCGACGGCACCACCGCCTACACCCGCGACGGCTCGTTTCAAACCGATAGCAACGGCCAGTTGGTGACTTCGGAAGGCTTCGTCATCCAGCCCGCGATCACGGTGCCGGCCAACGCCTTGACGCTGGCGGTGGCGCGCGACGGCACCGTCTCGGTGACCTTGCCCAACCAGAGCGCCTCGTCCCAGATCGGCTCGCTGCAACTGGCCACCTTTATCAACCCGGCCGGCCTGGAATCGAAGGGCGAGAACCTGTACGTGGAAACCGGCGCCTCGGGCGCGGCCCAGACCAACACGCCCGGCACCAACGGCTCCGGCATCCTGTTGCAAGGCTATATAGAAACCTCGAACGTGAACGTGGCCGAGGAATTGGTGAACATGATACAGACCCAGCGCGCCTATGAAATCAATAGCAAGGCGATCACCACCTCGGATCAGATGTTGCAGAAATTGACGCAACTGTAAGTTTTTGACCGGCCGCCCGGCGGCCGTCGGCACGGTCCGCGCGGCGGGCCCAAGGAGTTCTTCATGTCCCTATGCTTGTTTTCGCGCGCGGCGGCCCTGGCCCTGGCCTTGGCTTTGGCCGCCACCCTGGCCGGCTGCGCCGTCACCCCCACCTCGATCGTGCAGCAACCCACCAGCGCGCGGCCGATGGCCACCGTGCAACCCGGCCCGAGCAGCGGCGCCATCTTCCAGAACAGCGCCTACCGGCCGTTTTTCGAGGACCGGCGCGCGCGCCAGGTGGGCGATTTGATGACGATTACCATTTCGGAAAAAACCAACGCGGTCAAGGCCGGCGCCAGTTCCGGCAACAAGAGCGGCAGCGTGAGCGTGATCACCCCGGCGCCCCTGCAAAGCCGCTTCGGCGGCACCGTGGCGGTGTCGGCCGCCAACAAGTTCGCCGACGGCGACAACCAAACCGCCAGCAACGCCTTCACCGGCACCATCGGCGTGACGGTGATCGAGGTGCTGCCCAACGGTAATTTGATGGTGGCCGGCGAGAAGCAGGTGGCCATGAACAAGGGCATCGAATTCATTCGCTTCTCCGGCATGGTCAGCCCGGACAATATCGGCACCGGCAACGTGGTCTCGTCGACCCAGGTGGCCGACGCGCGGGTGGAATACCGCACCAACAGCCAGATTGACCGGGCCGAGATGACGGCCATGGTGTCGCGTTTCTTCCAGAGCATTTTGCCGTTTTGATCATGCGCGCCTCCCTTGCTCCGGCGCCGCGCGCCCTGTCGTCGGCCGCTTTGTTGCGCGCCTTATTCGCTTGCTTCATCGCCTTGTGCTTGGGCGCGGCCGCGCCGGCCCGCGCCGAACGCTTGAAAGACTTGGCCAGCGTGGCCGGGGTGCGGCAAAACCAATTGATGGGCTACGGCTTGGTGGTGGGCTTGGACGGCAGCGGCGACCAAACCACGCAAACCCCGTTCACGGTGCAAAGCGTGGTGTCGATGCTGCAACAGCTGGGCATCAATCTGCCGCAGGGCACCAGCTTGCAGCTCAAGAACGTGGCGGCCGTGATGGTGACCACGGCGCTGCCGGCGTTCGCCCAGCCCGGCCAAATGCTGGACGTGACGGTGTCGTCGATGGGTAACGCCAAGAGCTTGCGCGGCGGTACTTTGTTGATGACTCCGCTCAAGGGCGCCGACGGCCAAATCTATGGCATGGCCCAGGGTAACGTGCTGGTCGGCGGTGTCGGCGCCCAGTCCGGCGGCAGCTCGGTGGTGGTCAATCACTTGAGCGTGGGCCGCATCTCGGGCGGCGCCACGGTCGAGCGCGCGGTGGCTTCGGCTCTGGGGCAGGGCAATGTGATCCGGCTGGAATTAAACCAGACCGATTTTTCCACCGCCAGTCGGGTGGTGGAAGCCATCAATCACCAGTTCGGCAGCGGCGTCGCGGCGGCCCTGGACGGGCGCGTGATCCGGGTCCAATCGCCCAGCGACAGCGACCAGCGGGTGGCGTTTATTGGCACGCTGGAAAACTTGAACGTGACGCCGGCCCAGTTGGCGGCCAAGGTGATCTTGAACGCGCGCACCGGCTCGGTGGTGATGAACCAAACCGTCACGCTCGACAGCTGCGCCGTGTCGCACGGCAACCTGTCGGTCATGGTCAGCGCCGAGCCGCAAGTGAGCCAGCCCAATCCGGTCTCCGGCGGCCAAACCGTGGTGACCCAGAGCGCCCAGATCGATATCAAGAAGGAACCCGGCAAGGTGATGCTGCTCAAGGGCGGCGCCAACCTGGCCGACGTGGTCAAGGCGCTCAACGCGATCGGCGCCTCGCCGCAAGACTTGCTGGCCATTTTGCAGGCGATGAAGGCGGCCGGTTCGCTGCGCGCCGAACTGGAAATTATTTAATTCTGAGGGTGGAGCGCCATGATCAGCCAAACCGACTTGACCAGCAAGGCCGCGTACGACGGCAAGAGTGTGAGCGACTTGAAACAATCGGCCAGAGCCAACGATCCGGCCGCCATCAAGACCGCCGCCACCCAGTTCGAGGCCATGTTCCTCAACATGGTGATGAAAAGCATGCGCGAGGCCACTCCCAAGGACGGGCCGATGGATAGCGAGCAGGGCAAGATGTTCACCACCATGCTGGATCAGCAAACCAGTCAAAACCTGGCCAAGCGCGGCACCGGCCTGGCCGACGCCTTGATCCGCCAATTGTCGCAAACGGCCGCCATCGCGGCCCAGACCCAGGCCATCGGCGGCGAGGGCGCGCTCGCGCCCGACGCGGCGGGGCTGTCGGCCGCGCTGAACAGCACCGGCCTGGCCGCCCCGGTGTCGGCCGCGGCCGTGGCGGCCCGCGGCGCGCCGCCGTTGACGGCCAGCGGCCGCCCGCAAGCGCCCCATGTGCGCGCGTTCCAGGAAAAACTGGGGGTGCACGCCGAGGAGGCCAGTAAGGAAACCGGGATACCGGCCAAGTTCATGCTGGGTCAGGCGGCGCTGGAAACGGGCTGGGGCAAACGCGAGATCAAGAGCCTGGACGGTAGCGCCAGCCACAATCTGTTCGGCATCAAGGCCGGCCCGGACTGGAAAGGCAAGGTGGTCGAGGCGGCCACCACCGAGTACGTCAACGGCACGCCGCGCACCCGCATCGAAAAATTTCGCGCCTACGACAGTTACGCCGACAGTTTCAAGGATTACGGCAAGCTCATCACCAACAATAAACGTTATGAAAAAGTAATGGCTAGCGCGGGCGATGCCAGCAGTTTCGCCCAAGGCTTGCAGCGCGCCGGCTACGCCACCGACCCCTTGTACGCCACCAAGCTAACCCGCATCATCAAGCAGTCGCTGGTTTAGCGCGGGTGTCGGTGAGTCGGCTTCAAGTTTGGCCCGGCGCTGCCGTAAACAAGTTGACAGGATACTTCAAAGACCATGGGCACAAATCTTCTCAACATCGGCAGGACCGGCTTACTCGCCGCGCAAGCGGGTTTGTCGACCACGGGCCACAATATCTCGAACGCCAACGTGGACGGTTTCAGCCGTCAGGTGGCGATCCAGGGCACTTTGCCCGGCCAGAGCGTGGGCTACGGTTTTGTCGGCAGCGGCACCGAAGTGGTCCAGATCAAGCGCTTTTACGATAATTTCACCGCTTCCCAGGTGCGCTCGGCGCAGAGCAGCACCAGTTCGCTCGACACTTATTACAGCCAGATCAGCCAGATCGACAATATGCTGGCCGATTCCACCTCCGGCTTGTCGCCCGCCTTGCAGGATTTTTTCAAGGGCGTGCAAGACTTGGCCGCCAATCCGGCCTCGACCGCCTCGCGCCAAGCCTTGCTGTCGGGCGCCGATTCGCTGGCCTCGCGCTTCCAAAGCATCAGCGCGCGCTTGACCGAAATCGGCTCGGGCGTCAATTCGCAAATCGATTCCAGTGTCGACGTGATCAATTCGTATGGCACCCAGATCGCCCAGCTCAACGAGAGCATCGCCGGCTTGACCAACGGCCCCAGCAATCAACCCAACGATTTGCTGGACCAGCGCGACCAGTTGATCAATGAGCTCAATAAATATGTGCGCGCCACCGTCGTGCCGGGCGACAACAACACCTTGACCGTGTCGATCGGCTCCGGCCAGCCTTTGGTGGTGGGCAACCGCGCGTTTCAACTGGCGGCCACCCCTTCCTTGACCGATCCGGGCCGGCTCGAAGTCGGTTACGTCACGGGCAGCAAAACCACGGTGTTGCCGGAAAGCGCATTGAACGGCGGCTCGCTGGGCGGCTTGCTGGAATTTCGCGCCAACGGCTTGGACCGGGTGAAAAATTCGGTCGGCTTGGTGGCCACCGCCCTGGCCAGCAGTTTCAACGCCCAGCACAAATTGGGGCAAGACCAAAACGGCGCCCTCGGCACCGACTTTTTTTCGATCAACCCGCCGCTGGTGAAACCCGATTACCGCAACAATCCCACCAGCGACACGGCCATCACGGCCACGGTGAGCGACCCGAGCAAGATGACCGCCAGCGATTATGAAGTGAAATACGACGGCGCCGCCTTCGTGGTCACGCGCCAATCGGACGGCCAAAAAACCGTGATCAACCCGTATCCCCAAACCGTGCCGCAAACCATAGACGGGGTCGATTACACGATCACCGCCACCAGCGCGGCCCAGGGCGACAATTATCTGGTGCAACCGACCGTGGGCGGCGCCTCCAGCTTCAAGGTGCTGTTGACGGATCGCGCCAAAATCGCGGCGGCCGCGCCCATCAGCACCGCCGCGCCCACCGCCAACACCGGCAACGGCAAGATTAGCGCGGGCAGCGTGGACGCCGCCTATTTAACGCCCGGCAATGCCCTGACCGCGCCGCTGACCCTCACTTATGACAAGGCCAGCGCCAGTTTTTCCTTCAGCCCGGCTACCCAGGACGTGACCGTCACCAGCAACGGAGTGGCCACGGTGTATCCGGCCGGCACCCCGGTGCCGTACACGGACGGCGGCAACATCAATCTGGGCGGGGTCAATTTCGCCGTCAGCGGCACCCCGGGCGACCAGGACACTTTCACGGTCGGCCCCAACACCAGCGGGGTGGGCGACAGCCGCAACGCGGCCCTGCTGGCCAAATTACAGACCACCAATATCCTCGACGGCGGCAAGGCCACCTTTCAGGGTGCGTATGCCGAAACCGTCAGTTACGTCGGCAACAAAACGCGCGAGGCGCAAGTGAACGGGCTGGCCAGCGCCGCCTTGCTGGCCGAGACCGAAAAAGCCCAGCAGTCGGTGTCGGGCGTGAATCTGGACGAGGAAGCGGCTAATTTGCTGCGTTATCAGCAAGCGTATCAGGCATCGGGCAAGGTGATGCAAATCGCCGGCACCTTGTTCGATGTGCTGCTGTCGCTGGGCAGGTAATCGGATCATGCCGTAAAGGAAAGCATCATGCGTATCAGCACAAAATCGATTTACGACACGGGCACCAACCAAATGAGCGCCCTGCAATCCTCGCTCAACCGCACGCAATTGCAATTGTCGACCAACCGCAAGAACCTGACCCCGGCCGACGACCCCATCGCCAGCGCGCGCGCGCTCGAGGTGACCCAATCGCAATCGATCAACACCCAGTTCGTGACCAACCGTAACAACGCCAAAAATTTCTTGTCGCAAGAAACGCTGGCCTTGAACAGCGCCACCCAATTGATCGCCGATGTGAACGAACTGGTGGTCAAGGCCGGCAACGGCAGTTTGAGCAATAGCGACCGCGAAACCTATGCGATCGAGCTGGACGGACGGCTCAGCGACTTGATGGGCATCGCCAACACCTCGGACGGGGCGGGCGGCTATCTGTTTTCCGGCTTTAAATCGACCACCTTGCCGTACAGCCCCACCGCCACCGGCGCCACTTACCAGGGCGACCAGGGCCAGCGCCAGTTGCAAGTGGGCTCGGCGCGCAACCTGGCCACCAGCGACCCGGGCAGCAGCGTGTTCGAGAGCAACGCGACCGGCAACGGTTCCTTCGTCACGGGCGCCGATCCCGCCAATTTCGGACGGGGCGGCTCCGGCATCATCTCGGGCGGCTCGGTGGCCGACGCCACCCTGTTGACGGGGCATCAATACGAGATCAATTTCACCGTGGGACCGGACCCGGTCACCAATTTGCCGAGCACGACCTATATCGTCAACGACTTGAACACCGGCTTGCCGGTGCCGGACGCCACCCCCGTGCCTTACAAGAGCGGCCAGGCGATCGTGTTCGACGGTCAGCAATTCGACATCAAGGGCAGTCCGGCCAATCTGGACAAGTTCACGGTGCAGCCCAGCACCAAGGAATCGGTGTTTACCACCATGAAAACCCTGCTCGGCGTGCTGCGCTCGGCCGGCAGCGGCGCGGCCGGCCAGGCCAGCTTGACCAATGGCTTGAACCGCGCCCACGATTTGCTCGACACCGCTTACGACAATGTGCTGGGCGTGCAGGCCGAAGTCGGCTCGCGCTTGAAGGAACTCGATTACCTCGACAGCGCGGGCGACGACCTCAACATCCAGTACGCCACCACCCTGTCCGACTTGCAAGATCTCGACACCGTCAAAGCGATTTCGCTGTTCACCCAGCAGCAAATCACGCTGCAGGCGGCGCAGAAGTCGTTCACCACCATGTCCGGCTTGTCGCTGTTCAATTACATCAGCTAGCGGCGAGCGAGGGCGGTACCTTGGCGGTGCGCGGTGGCGCGGCATGCGACCGCGTGCTCGCCGCCGATTCGAGCAAGGTGAACACGCTGACCGCTTGCGTCAATAGTTCGGCTTGATCCCGCAAGCTTTGCGCCGCCGCCGCCGCTTGCTCCACCAGCGCCGCGTTTTGCTGGGTGGCGTCGTCGATTTGCACGATCGCTTGATTGACTTGCATGATCCCCGCGCTTTGTTCGCCGCTGGCCGCGCTGATGCCGGTCATGAGCGCGGCGATTTGTCGCACCGCCGTCACGATCTTGTCCATGGTCGCCCCGGCCTCGTCGACCAGGCGGGTGCCGACATCGACCGTCTCGACCGAGCGGCCGATCAATTGCTTGATTTCTTTGGCGGCGCCCGCCGAACGTTGCGCCAAATTGCGCACTTCCGACGCCACCACCGCGAAGCCGCGGCCCAATTCGCCCGCCCGCGCCGCTTCGACGGCGGCGTTCAGCGCCAGAATGTTGGTCTGAAAAGCGATGCTGTCGATGACCCCGATGATGTCCACGATCTTGCCGGAACTTTCCTTGATCGCGCTCATCGTGCTCACCACCCGGCCCACCACGTGACCGCCCTGGGTGGCGAAATCGGAGGCGGCGGCCACCAGCTTGTTGGCGTTGTGGGCATTGTCGGCGTTTTGGCTGACGGTCGAGGTCAGTTCTTCCATGGAAGAGGCGGTTTCTTGCAAACTGGAGGCTTGTTGTTCGGTGCGGCTGGACAAGTCCATATTGCCGCTGGCGATTTCGTTGGCGGCGCCGGCGATGGTGGCGGTGCCGGAACGCACCTGGCCGACGGTGCGCGCCAGGCTCTCGTTCATGTCCATCAGCGCGCGCAGCAATTGCCCGGTTTCATCCGCAGCGGCCGCTTCCATGCGGGTGGTCAGGTCGCCGGCTGCCACCGCTTGCGCCATGTTCACCGCGCGCTTGAGCGGCCCGGTGATGCCGCGCGTCACCCAAAACAAGACGGCCGCGGCGATGGCGGCCGCGATCACGGTCAACACGATCATCATGTTGCGCGCGCCGTTGTAGGCGCGGTCGGAGTTGTCGCTGGCCTCGGTCACGGCCGCGCTCTGAAATTTCACCAGCTCGGTCAAGGCGTTCATATACCCCGTTTGTTCCTTGCGAACCACGCTGAGCAAATAGGTGACGGCTTCGTCGCGCCGCGCCTCCTCGCCCGACATGGCCAAAAATTTGGTTTGGACCAGCATGTATTTTTCACGGGCATCCACTACCGCTTGAAATTTTTCCTTGCTTTGGGTGCCGGGATCGTCGGCGATCAAGGCGGCCAATTTGTCGAGCCGCGCGTCGTTCTCGCCCTTGCGCTGCGTCACGCGTTCGCGTTCGCTCTTGACGACCGCCGGATCTTTGGACAGCATGGCGTTGCGCATGGCGCGGGCGATATCGTTGAGTCCGCCGATGGTTTCATAAGCCAGTATCAGTTTCGGCACCTTGTCTTCGGACAGGTCGTGGGTATCGAGATTGAGCTTGCCGAGGTTGCCGATCCCGACCGCCGCAATGCCGATCATGAACACCAGCGAGATACTCAGCCCCGCCGCCAGGCGAACACCGATCTTCCAATCATTTATACGCATGCGCGGCTCCCGAGGTCAACAACACAGGCTTCCATCTTGGACGATGCGGCCAATGAAAATGCCCGCTCAAATGAAGAGTATAGGTCGAGTGGATCGGCGGATAAAAAATAATCGCGTGTTGGATCGGCGGGTGTTGTAATACGCGTCGCACGGCGCGGCTGGGGGCGGCCGGCGTGGGCCGGACCGGGGTGGAAGGCGGCGCCGGAGGGCTGCCCGGTCGGCCGGCCCGCCGGGCGCGGCGTGGCCTTAACCGAGCTTGCGCGCGTAATCGAGGCGCGACGCCATTTGCGGATCGCTCGGCCGTTCGAAGGTGTTGCAGAACGATTCGGTCGCCTCTTCCGTGCTGCCGGTGCGTTTCAAGGCATCGAGCGCGCCCGGCTCCTTGAGTTCCTTGACCAGATAATCCACGTTGGCCTTTTGGCTGGACGCGGGAATGCCCTGATCGTCCGCCAGTTTGATCAGGGCTTGTTTGCGCACGCCGCCCCACTGCGCCAGACCGAAGCCGTTCGCGTTGTCGTCGGCCATGTTTTTCGACGGTTCACCGACATGCATGCCCTGATTCATCCCGGGGTTCAAGCCCGCGCTCTCATGCATCAAATTGGCGACGATGCCCTTGGCTTGATTTTCCGTGATGCCCAATTCTTTTTGCAAATGGGTCACCATTTTCTTGCCGAAGGCGGCGGTTTCCTCCTCCGAATACGCTTTGGTCTGGGCGCTTGTGTCGAAGCCGGCATCGCCACCTGGTGGCGGGTTCGATTGCGCGGCGCGCACCGGCGCCGGCTCGACCGGGGCGGCGGCGGGCGCGGGCGCGGCAGCGGCTGGCTCGGACGCCACCGGGGCCGGGGCCGGCTGCACCGATTTGGCGGCGCGGCGCGTGGGCGCGAAGTCGAAATCGTAGTCCTCGTTTTCGCCGGTGCGCCCGCCGCACGACTTGGCGCCGGGCGGCCCGATGCTGTCGTCGCCCGACGGCGTGTTTTGGCGCGCGTCGCCGCTCCCGCTCAGATCGACCAGGGTGCCTTGGTTCGCGTCTTCGATCTCGCTCGGATCGGTGACTTGGTCGACCGATTTGCGGTCCGCGCCGAAGCGGAACAGCTCGCCGCATTTATCGAGGAAGTAATTCGTGCCGGATTTTCCTGTGACTACATTCATTCTGCATTCTCCACGGATGAGGTTTCTTGAGTCGAAGGCGACGCGCACAGGGGATCTGGCACACGCACGGAAGGGCTCTGCTGGTGAGTGGGCGTTGCGCAAATCGGGTTCCACCAACGGCCCGGTTACGCTTCAACTCGCCGCAAAAAACTACCACTATTGCCATGCATCACTGTTAATGTAGCTAGACTACATAAATAGTGGCGCCAATTGTAAAGCGGGCGCCGCGTTACTTGGTGGCTATCCTTTTTAGCCGCAAGAATTGTCGATTTTTAAAGTAACAAGATTACATATGGATTAATCGGTATGATTCGTGTTCTGGGGCAATACACGGACGCCGCCGCACGCGGCGTCAGCGAAGACTGCAAGACGGCGCTCGCCGATTGACGAGCCAACAAGCCGCACGGTTTTCGCGTCGAAAAAAAGTGACACATCGTAGAGACGGCGTGAACGCGGTCCGATGTGGATATTTTAATAATAAGCCCAGGAGTAATGCATGCACATGTTAAAACCCACCTTGATCAGTATCGGCGTCGCGCTTTTGATCGCCGGTTGCGGCGGTAGTTCCTCTACCGACCCGAAGACCGCCGCCGCCACGGCCACGCCCGACGGCGCCCAGGCGCTGCAAACGACTGGCCAGCCGCAAGCGTTGTCGACTTCCTCGCTGGCGCTCAATTCCTACCAATCGTTTCAAGTGACCACGGCCGGTTTCACCAACCGTTTCCTGCGCCACCGCGATAGCCTGGCGCGCACCGATGCCTACGATGCCAACAGCTCGGCGCTGGACCGGGCCGACGCCAGTTTCCGCGTCGTCGCCGGGCTGGCCGACAGCAGCTGCTATTCGATCGAATCGCAAAACTACCCCGGTCAATTCCTGCGCCATCAAGCGTGGCGGGTCCGCATGGACAAGCGCGACGGCTCGCCCTTGTTCGACGCCGACGCCACCTGGTGCGGCAAACCCGGCCTGTCCGGCAGCGGCATCACCCTGGAATCGCTCAATTTGCGTGGCAGCTATATGCGCCACTTCAACTCGGAAGTGTGGCTGGCCAAGAAAGGCGGCGCCAACGGCGGCGACGCGGCCGCCAACTTCGAGGCCGACGCCAGCTGGAGCGTGGCCACGCCCTGGTCGCACAGCTTGCCGCTGGCCACCGGTTCCCATTCGCTGCAAGTGACCAGCGCCAATTTGGGCAACCGTTACGCGCGTCACTCGCAAAGCCTGGGTTACACCGAGGTAGTCGATGGCAATAGCGCCAGCCTGCTCAAGAACGACGCCACCTTCAAGATCGTGCCCGGCCTGTCGGACCCGGCCTGCTATTCGCTGGAGTCGCAAAACTATGCCGGCAGCTATTTGCGTCATCAAAATTTCCGCGTGAAATTGGCCGCCCCGGACGGCAGCGACGGTTTCCGCCGTGACGCCACTTTTTGCGCCCAGAATGGTCTGAGCGGCAATGGCGTGAGCTTGGAAGCGAGCAATATGCCCGGCTTCTTCCTGCGTCACTTCAACAGCGAACTGTGGATGGCATCCGGCAAAAACGCCCGTCCATCGGACACGGCCGATCGTCTGCGCGAAGACGCCACCTGGAATATCGCCAATCCCTGGGCAGCGAACGTCGGCCCCGCCTTGGCCAGTATTCAATTGGCACAGTCGCAACTGTTTAACAGCAACGACAGCGCGCTGGTTTTGATCAGCAACAAGGCGGTGTTAGTGAAGGTCAATGCCACCAGCGGCGATCCGTCGGTGAGCAAGCCGAACGGTTCGATCCAGGTGCAAGACGCGAACGGTAATGTGATCCGCGAAATCGCTTTGAAAACCCCGACCGGTGCGTTGCCGGCCAGCGTGCCGAGCATTCCGGATCTGAACACCTCGTACAGCGCCGTGATTCCGGCCGATCTGGTGAAAACCGGCCTGCGTCTGAAAGCGGTGCTCTCCAACGGCCAGACCAGCACCATCAATCCGCGCGTGGGCGGCAGCGTGCCGATGGACTTGATCACGATTCCGATTCAAATCGGCGGCTCGGTGGGCCATATCGTGAGCAATCTGGGCGCTTTCGTGCAAGCGCGTATCCCGGTGTCGAACGTGAACCAGTACGGCCACGCCACCTACGTGTCGACCCGCGTGACCAGTTTGCCGACCGACGACGCAGGCTGGAGCGACGCCTTCGGCAAACTGCTGGGCGAAATCGCCGACTTGCACACACTGGAAGGCGCCAACGACCGTCAGCATTATTTCGGCTTCATTCCGAAAGCCACCTATGGGCTGGCGGGTCTGGGCTATGTGCCGGGTACGGCCGGTGTCGCCGCCGATATTCCTTCGATCAACGAAGAAGGCTTGCGCGGCATCGTCACCCACGAACTGGGCCATAACTACCGTCTGGGTCACGCCGCGTGCGGCGGCGCCGGTTCGCCGGACCCGGCTTATCCCTACCCGAACGCGCAATTGGGCACGGGTAATCATTACACCTGGGGCTATTTGTTCGACACCAACAGCTTCTTCGACCCGCGCAGCACCGAGATTCACGACATCATGAGTTATTGTGGCGGCAGCACCTTCTCCGACTACAACACGCACCTGATGCAAGCGTTCCTGACCCCGGCCGACGCCTTGATGACCTCGGCCGTCAGCGACGTACCGCAAGACCTGGTGCTGATCAGCGGCCAGATCACGGCCGGCAAGGCGAGCCTGTCGCCCTTGAAATCGTTCGTCGGCCGCGCCAAGCTGCCGGCCAAGGGCGAGTACACCTTGCACATCGTCACTTCGCAAGGTGCGGTCGATTATCCATTCGCCACCCTGACGGTCGACCATGCTGAAACGATGAAATCGCAAAACTTCAGCTTCTCGATCCCGAACCCGGGCGCGATCGTCAGCGTCTCGGTGGTCAAGGGCAGCGCCGCCTTGATGCAATCGGCGTCGCGTCCGGTGGCCCAAGCCAGCGTCAGCGGCGCGGTCGCCAAACCGGCGGTGCAGGTGCGCGAACAAGTTGGTTCGAGCCAAGTGAGCTGGGATCACACCCAGTATCCTTACCTGACAGTGACGGTGGTGTCCGACAGCAAGCGTTACACCTTGGCCCAGGATTTGCAGGGCGGTAGCGCGACCTTGCCTTTGAGCTCGGTGCCGGCCGGCGGGACCTTCGAGTTCAGCCTGTCCGACGGCATCAACACCATGTTGGTCAAGCAAAACCGCGCGCAGTAAGCGCGCGTCATGAGCGGGGCCGTCCGGCCCCGCGCGGTAGACAACGGCCCCGAGTGGGCCGTTGTGTTTTTGCGCGTCGCGCGCGGTGTCGCGAGGAAAAGCGTTGCCACATTTGCGGGGAATGGTGCGGCATGACGAAAGCGCCGTGCACGCCGTGCCGGGCCCGCCGTGCGGGACACGCCTGAAGGGGTGTATTATTTACCCGGGGAGCGGCCGGCCGCGCAGTGCGCTCATGTTCAAGGCGCCGCCGCCGGCGCGCCCGGTCCGCGCCCGACCGGCGCCGCCACTGGCCTGGTCTTGCCAGCCCAGGCGCGGGGCAGGGCGCGCGTGGTTTCTATCCCTTCCATGAACAGGTTCTGGATCGGGCCGCTTAAATAGGGCAGGGCCATGCCGATCACGATGAAACCGATGCCCAGCGTGATAGGGAAACCGATTCCGAACAGGTTCAGCTGCGGTGCGGCGCGCGTCAAGATGCCCAGGGCGATATTAGTCAGCAGCAGGGCGGCCACGATCGGCAGCGAGATCTGCACCCCGGCGCCGAAGATTTTGCCGCCCCATTCGGCCAGCAGGCGGAAGCCGCCGCCCTGCACCGCGACGGCCGAGATCGGCAAGCTGACGAAGCTCTCCGCCAGGGCCGACAGCAACACCAGATGGGCGTTGGCGGCCAAAAAAGCCATGGTCGCCAGCAAGGCGAGAAATTGACTGATGGCCGAGGAGCGCCCTTGCGAGAGTGGATCGAAAAAGGTGGCGAAGCCCAGCCCCATGGTCAGGCTGCTGATCTCGCCCGCCATTTCCACCGCCGCGAACACGACGCGGATCGAAAAACCCATGGCCAGCCCGACCACCATTTCCTGGGTCACGATCAGCAAGCCTGCCATCGACAGCGGGTCGGCCGCCGGCAGCGCAGGCACGGTGGGGGCGATGATCAGAGCCAGCAAGATGCCCAGCGACACCTTGACGCTGGCCGGCACGGCGCTGTTGCCGAACAGGGGGGCGGCGGCGATCAAGCCGAGGATGCGGCTGAGCGGCCACATCAAGGCGGCGATCCAGGTGTTCATCTCGACGCTGGACAGGGTGAGCATGGGCGCCGCCCTCGCCTAGCCGACCAGGCCCGGAATGCCGGTGAACACTTGGCGCATATAATCGAGCATGACCGACAACATCCACGGTCCGGCCACCACCAGCGCCACGAAGATGCCGATCAGCTTGGGGATGAAGGACAGGGTCGATTCGTTGATCTGGGTCGCGGCTTGGAAGATGCTGACGATTAAGCCGATCACCAGGGCCACCAGCAGCATCGGCGCGGCCACCATCAGTGTGACTTCCATGGCGTTGCGGCCCAGGGTCATGACGCTCTCGGGGGTCATCGCGGCCTCAGTAAAAACTCTGTGACAGGGAGCCGAGCAGCAGTTGCCAGCCGTCGACCAGCACGAACAACATCAGCTTGAACGGCAGCGAAATGACGGCCGGCGACATCATCATCATGCCCATCGACATGAGCACGCTGGCCACCACCATGTCGATGATCAGGAAGGGGATGAAAATGGCGAAGCCGATCTGGAACGCGGTCTTCAATTCGCTGGTGACGAAGGAGGGCACCAGCACCCGCAGCGGCACGTCCTCCGGTCCCTGCAGGGCCGGCGCGCGCGACATTTTGGCGAACAGGGCCAGGTCGGCCTGGCGCGTTTGTTTCAGCATGAAAGCCTTGAGCGGCTCGACCCCCTTGTCCATCGCCACGCTCATGCTGATTTTGTTTTCCTGTAACGGCAGATAGGCGTCGGTATAGATTTTGTCGAAAACCGGCCCCATCACGAACAGCGTGAGGAACAGGGCCAGGCCCACCATCACCTGGTTAGGCGGCGCCGACTGGGTGCCGATGGCTTGGCGCAGCAGCGACAACACGATGATGATGCGGGTAAAACAGGTCATCATCAACAGCGCGGCCGGCAAGAAGGACAGCGCCGTCATCAACAGCAGAGTCTGGACCGGCAGGGTGTAGTTTTGACCGCCGCCCGGGGCCGGGGTGCTGGTGAAGGCGGGGATGCCGGGTTGAGCCAGCGCCCACGCCGGCGCCAGCAGCAGCGCCCCCGCCATCAGCCAACGCCGCGCGCGCACGGCCGGGGTCGCTGTTTCGGGCGGACGCGGCGATGGCATCTTATTTTCCGTTGCGTTTTTCAAGCGTCTGTTTCAGCCACTCGGAAAAATTGGCGGCGGCCGGACCGTTGTGCTGGTTCAGCATGGCGCTGTTTTCCGCTTCCTGGCGCGGCATGGTGGCGAGCGAGTTGATGCGGCCGGGCGAGGCGCCCAGCACGATCCATTGGTCGCCCACCTCGATCACGATCACGCGCTCGCGCCCGCCCAGGTTGAGCGAGCCGACCATGCGGATGGCCGAACTGCCAAGGTTAATTTTGGGACCATAGCGTTTCATGAACCAGGCCAGGCCGGCCAGCAACACCAGTACGAACAGCAGGGCGAACATGGTTTGCATCACGCCGCCGGACGGGGCGGTGGGCGAGACGGCCTTGGCACCCGGGGCCGGGGCGTCGGGGGTCAATTCGACCACGCCG
>JAYVUV010000251.1:0-14949 GCA_043787615.1 Janthinobacterium sp.
ACCTGGCTCGGTTACGACTGGATCACCAAGCGTACTCAGCCGGCGGCCCACGAGCAGCAGTTATATGTCGATCCGGCGTTTAAAGGCGCGACCCGCACCGCGCTCGGTTTCAATCCCTTCATCATCGAAAACGGCATCTTGCATATCGTTGCCCAGCGCACCCCCGAGAAACTGAAATCGTCGGTGTCCAATTTCGAATATACCTCGGGCGTGCTGACCACCCGTAAATCGCATGTGCAGCGCTACGGTTATTTCGAGGCCCGTATCAAGGTGCCGTCGTCGCAATCCTTGTTACCGGCGTTTTGGATGCTGCCGTTTAATAAAGCTTGGCCGCCGGAATTGGATATCATGGAAGCGCCGACCCACGAGGCCAATACCCTGGTGCAAAGCGCGCACTGGCTCAACTCGGCCGGCGTCCACGCCAATTCGGGTTGCCGCACGATTTATCCCAACTACTCGGCCGACTTTCACCAATACGGCGCGTACTGGACCCCGACCAAGATCGTCTACTATATCGACCGGGTGCCGGTGGGCCAGATTCTGACCCCGGCCGGCATGAATATCCCGATGTATATGCAGATCAATCTGGCGGTGGGCGGCGACTGGGTCGGCAAGGCCACGCTGGCCACGCCGATTCCGGCCGAAATGCTGGTCGATAATGTGGTGGCGTATTCGCTCGACGGTCCCACCGCTTGCGTGGTGCAGCCGAACGGCGTGACGCAGTGCCCGGCGAAATAAACTGACGGTTCGCGCGCTTCGGCTCGCTGGCAGGGCGGTTCCCGCGAGGGAGCCGCCCTGTTTGCTTTGGGTATGGCGGCGGCAACTCCTTCCCGCGCGGCAGTGACCGTGTCGCCACATCGAACAATCGGCCCTGGCGCCTGCCCAGCTTTCGGCTTCGCCACCGTTACCGGCGCCGCGCTATCAATGCGCCGGCCGATGGTCGCGCTCGGTCGGCGCCGACACTTCTTTCAATGTTTTCTCGGTATCGCCGACATCGCGCTGCGCCAAGTCCGCCAGGGCAACAATACCGACTAGCATTTGGGTGGCGTGGTCGAGGACGGGCACACGCCGCACCTGCATGTCGCCCATGTCTTCCAATACCGCGTCGACCGATTGATTGTCGAAGCAATGGAGCACATCTTCCGACATGATTTCCTCCACCCGCGTGTCGTCCGGCTCGTTTCCGGCGGCGGCCGCGCGAATCGCGATATCGCGGTCGGTGATCATGCCCACCAGACGCTGGCCGTCGCATACCGGCAAGGCACCGATATTGGTGTCTTTCATGATTTGGGCTGCGCGCTGCACCGTTTCCTGAGGTGAAACGCTAATGACCTCACGCGTCATAATCTCGGCAATTGTTTGCATAGCATCTTCCTTTTATCAGTCTGTTCGAAATAAATTAGAGCCGGCGGCGGCGCGATGGTTCGCATCGCGATCGGATTGCCATCCTTGCGCACAGGTATCGCGGGCCGACACCGCGCGCGCGGCGCCGCTCAGGCTCACAATCGAGCGTGCACAGCGCGGCATGCGCTCAGAGCGCCCAGCGGACCCGGCAAAAAAATATCAGATACGTAACGAACTTGCGAAGGCCTGTCATGTCGAAATTTGCTCACGATAGAAACGGAGTGTTCATCATGTTCTCGCACAACAAGCAACTGCAATATACCGTCCGCGTTAATGAAACCAATCCCGGCCTGGCCAATTTGATGCTGGAGCAATTCGGCGGGCCGCAAGGCGAGCTCGCCGCCGCCTGCCGCTATTTCACCCAGGCGCTGTCGGAGGACGATCCGGGCCGTAAGGATTTGCTGTTCGATATCGCCACGGAGGAGCTGAGCCATCTGGAAGTGATCGGCAACATCGTGGTCATGTTGAACAAAGGGTGCAAGGGCCGGCTGGCGGAAGGCAACGAGGAGGAGGGCGAGCTGTACCGCTCGATCACGGGCGCCGGCAACGACAGCCACCTGACCCAGGTGCTGTACGGCGCTGGCGCTGCGCTGATCAATTCGGCCGGGGTGCCCTGGACCGCCGCCTACATCGACACGATCGGCGAGCCGACCGCCGACCTGCGCTCGAACATCGCGGCCGAAGCGCGCGCCAAGATCATCTATGAGCGGCTGATCAACCTGACCACCGATCCCGGGGTCAAGGAAGCGTTGGGCTTTTTGATGACGCGCGAAGTGGCGCACCAGAAGTCGTTTGAAAAAGCCTTGTATGCGATCGAGCCGAACTTCCCCGCCGGGAAATTGCCGGGCGATCCGCGCTACAGCAATGTGTACTACAACATGTCGCGTGGACCGGGCGAGCAGCGTGGTCCCTGGAACCAGGGCGCTCAATGGGATTATGTGGCCGACCCGTCGCCGGCCGTCGATGGCGGCAGCGGTGGCGCCGACGTTACGCTGCGCGCCGACGAGGTCAACCCGCTCAAGCAAACGATAACGCGCACCGAATCGTGGCCCGAGGGCGACCCCGTGACGGGCGCCGAATTGGGCATGGACGGTCAGCGCGCTGCGCTGGCGAATAGCGGCGCCGGGAGCGGGCAAGGCAGGGAAAACGGGCATGGCGGCACGCCGGCGTAGTGGCGTGTTGCCGCTTGGTCGCTTATCCATCCGGCCGGGTCCGCCGCCTCGCTCGCTCCCATCAGGCCGCTACGAGAACCCGGCACAGCATTAGCCCGCACCGTCTTGCTGGAGGACTGGGCGGGCATCCCGGCCTGGGGTGCCATTCGTCGCCACCCGGCCGGCGCCTGCGGGCGGATGCGCCACGTCGGCGAGCTTATGCGCTTCAGCGGCGATAGCATCTTGCGCCAGATGCTGGAGCATATGGCCCATGCCGGGCAGAAGGCGCAGCCGGCTGTGCGCTAGTTCGCGGTGCAGGCGCACCGAGTTGTGTTGGGGATCTGCCACCATGTCGCCGTCGCCCGCCATCAGGGTGACCGGCATGGACAATGCCGCATAACGTTTTTGCAGTTGCGCAGCAGCCGGTATCATTAACGCGGCCTCCGCCGCGCAGGCGCGGAGTTGGGACGGGCGCAGCGCCATCCAGACCGGGAAGCGCTGAAAGCTGTCCGGTATCTGGCTGGGGCTGAAAGCGGCCTTGACGGTCGCCGGCCAGAGCAGGCGTGCGGTCAGCGGCGCGCTGGTATAGCGCAACAGGTCGCCGAGCACCGGGACGGCCGGTAAGGCGGCACCGGGCACGTCCAGTCGCCAGCTTGGATAATAATAGCCCGACAGCAGCAGCAAGCCCTTGACCCGGTCTGGATAGTCCATGGCCATGGCGGCGGCGACCATGGCGCCCCATGAGTGTCCCAGCAGCAGGAATTGGTCGATGTCCAATTGTTGCAAGGCTTGTGCCAATAAGTGCGCCTGGGACTGTGGGGTCCAGTTTTCCGCACGTTCGCGCGGGCGTTCGCTGTAACCGTAACCGGGGCGGTCGAAGGCGATGACGCGGTGCGTGCGCGCGAGCAACTCGAGCAGGCCGCTGAGCTGGAAATCTTGCGCCATCGTGAGGTTGCCATGTAGTAGGACCAACACCGGCCCCTGGCCCCGTTCCAGATAATGCAGGCGCACCCCGTTCGCCGTCAAAAATTGCCCGGCCGGCGGATTGTCGCGCTCGGCCTGCCGGGTCTTGTTACGTACGACCAGGTAAGCCGCGCCCAGCGCCGCGAAGGCCAGCGCGGCGACGCGGCCTGGGCGGCCGTGCGCCGCATGTTGATTGGATGTCGAGTTTGTCATTGGTGTCCCCAGTAAAATGAATTCGACCAGCCGGCAAACAGGAGAGTTCGCCCGATCGAGTCGGACGGGCGATGCTCCTACGCGCGATGTCTTTCATTCCTATGGCGAGAAACTATTCTTACTCATCCGCGATACTTGGTTGGTTTATTTCATCGGGGCATGGAGTAAAATCGGTTCGCCGAGCCGGCGTGCCGAAAACAAGCGATTCTATGGTGAAAAGTAAAAAAGCGGTCTCCCGTCTGGCATCCCTACTGGTCGAGTTACAAGAGCTCAGCGTCCGTATCGCCGGCGCGCGGACCGAAGAAGAGGGGGCGACGGCGAAGAAAATCCGCCTGGGCATCGAGCAAGTCACCTGCCAGTTGAACGATGTCGCCACCAAGCTCGATCCGGTGCTGCGTCCGGAATCGATTTTCGACCCCACCGATCCCGATACCTCGGGCCGCGTCGTGGCGTTGACGCTGGTCGCGCAAGGCCGGCATTCGCTGGCGAAAATTCCGGAGTTTTATGGCGCGGGTGTGTACGCCATTTATTATCGCGGCGATTACGGCCCTTATGCCCCGCTAAAGGGCCGGGACCACCCCATTTACGTCGGCAAGGCGGACCCCGGCAATCCTTCCGCGAAGGACGCGATCGGCCAGGGCACGAAATTGTCGGCGCGGCTCAACGAGCACGCGCGCAGCATCCGTAAAGCCGATACTACATTGGATATCGAGAATTTCGATTGCCGTTTTCTGATCGTGCAAACGGGTTTTCAAAAATCCGCCGAGGACTATTTGATTCATTTTTTCAAGCCCATCTGGAATTCCGAAACCAAGATTTGTTTCGGTTTGGGCAAGCACGGCGATAGTTCGGAAACGCGCGTGAACAAGCGTTCGCCGTGGGACACACTGCATCCCGGTCGCGAGTGGGCCAAAGGCACGCTTGAAAATCAAAAAGCGCCCGAACTGATCGCCGCGCAGATCGACGCCCATTTGACCAAACACCCGCCCTATGCGGATATCCACGGTATCTTCGAGCGATTCATGCTCGACATGCGCCAATTGGACACCGATCATTTCTACACGCCGGCACGCGGCGCCGTCAGCTTGGACGAGGCGCCCGATCCCGCTACTCCCTGAGCCGCGCGCACACGGCGCCGGCCATGACCGAGGCGAGCCGCACCGGCACCGCGTTGCCGAGCTGGCGCATGGTCTCGGACCAGCTGCCCTCGAAGATGAAATCGTCCGGAAAGGTCTGGATGCGTGCCGATTCGCGCACCGTGAAATAGCGCACCGAGCCATCGACACGACGCAGCATGTTTTCGCCGCCAGGCACGCCATGATCGCCGGCCTTCAGCGCTTTGGCGGGCTCGTCTAATGGGCTGCCCGTGTGGCCGACGTAGACGCGCGCGCCCGGCTGGAATCGGTGCGCCTGCACCGATTCCCTGTTCGGGAAACGTTCCGGGTCGGGCAGATCGGCGATCGCGTCGCGCACGGTTTCCCATGCCAGCGCATGTGAACCGGCGTGGGCCTCCAACAACCGCCGTATTTTCTTGTCGACTCCTTCGGGAGGGGGCGGGCGGTTTTTGGACGCCACGCGATGCCGTTCCCAATATCGGCCGTCCGCCCACTGCGACAGGATCAGCGCGTCGGCGCTATGGGTCTCGGCCGGAAAGCGCCAGATTTTGTTTTCTTCGACGCGGAAGCCAACAAAGAACACGCGCATGCGTTTTTGCGGCACGCCGTAATTGGCCGCGTTCACCAGGCGATGATAGACATGGTATTGGGCGCCCTTGCCGCTGGCTTTCTGTTTTTGCAGCCTGGCCAAATGGTCCGTCCACTGCTCCCTGGCTTTGGCGAGCAGCGAAGGAAATTCGAGTTGCAGCAGGATGTAGTTGAAGTAGTCGGCGAAGGCGGCGCGCGTCAAGCCTTGCACGTTTTCGAACACAAAGGCCCGCGGCCGCGCTTCGCGCACGGCGCGTATCGCCTGCGGGAACATGTCGCGCTCGTCTAAAAAACCGCCGTGTTTGCCACCCATCGAAAAGGGCTGACATGGCGGACCACCGGTGATCAGATCGATGCCCTCGTGCCGGTCGTATGTAAAATGTTTGACGTCGCCTTCGGTCACATCGGGCCAATGGCTGACGGGATCGACTTGTCGCCGCTTGTTGAGCCGTATGGTGTCGCAGGCGTGCGTGTTCCATTCGACCACGGCGCGATGGCGCACGGCGTTGCCGGAAAAGCCCAGCGCCAAGCCCCCCGCGCCGGCGAACAGTTCGATCGATTCAAGCGCGCGCGCGGCCGGCGCGATGGGCAGGCCCGCGAGGGCGGTGCTGAGAGGTGGGTTGTACATGATGTTGTTAATACGATCAGATTGAATCGATGCGTTCCTCGCCTGATGCCATCGCCCGGGCGAATCTTGTGCACGCCGCTCCGGCCCTGCCGGAAGACGAGATTGCAGCAGTATAAAGCAGCTGATCGCCCAATTTTACTGTATTTTTATACAGTATCCAATGTGGCATACTTGTTTTTTATCAAAAACCTATTGAATATTTTGTGGGTGTCGCGATCTTGATTTTTTGGGCTTGAACGCGATGGGGAAAACATGGTCGATTCTTTGGACCCGGTGGCGCGCGGCGCGCTGATGGCGAAGGTGCGCGGCAAGAACACACGTCCGGAACGGGTGGTTCGGAAGCTGGTGTTCGCGGCCGGCTACCGCTATCGTTTGCATGTGCGGACTTTGCCCGGTTCGCCGGATCTGGTTTTTTCCGCGCGAAAAAAGCTGGTTTTCGTCCATGGTTGCTTTTGGCATCGTCACGACGATTGCGCGGCGGCGCGCATGCCCAAGTCGCGGGTGGACTTTTGGAGCGTCAAGTTCAACGGCAACAAGGCGCGCGACGCGCGCGTGCAAGAGGCGTTGACGCAGGCCGGATGGCAGGTGCTGGTGGTGTGGGAATGCGAATTGGGCGAGCTGGCGACGCTGGAGAAAAGGCTGCGCCTGTTTCTGGGACCGGCGCGCGTCGCCGCGCCGGCGCGGGCGCCAGTGGCCCGCTGAGGCCGAAATCCCGGTCGCTAGGGCGCGGCCGTGGGGGTGGCCTGGGTCTGCGTCGACGCGGCAATCTCGGACGGCGGCCGCAGCAACAGCGCCGCCACGATCGCCGATCCTTCGCTGGTCAGGTGGCCATAATCGAATTGCAGCGGCACGGTGGCGGTGGCCATGGCCCGGCAGTGCCGGCCTTGGCACAGCGAATCGATCAGCGATACGTAGTCGGCGCCCTGGGCCGCCGCCAGGCGCCGCATGGCCGGATCCAGCGCGAACGGCCCGGCCACCAGGCCGCGCTCGCGCGCCGTGCCGTCCGCGCCGCCGGCCTCGCGCACCAGGTAGCGCGGCAGGGCGGCGCCATATTGCTGGATCGGGCCGACCAGCAGCACGCGCCGCGCGCCGCGCTTGGCCGCCTGGATCGCGGCCGGTAAATCGGCCAGGTCGGCGCCTATCCAGCGCCCCGCCAGCACCACCGTGTCGACCGGGTGGGCGGGCAACCATTCTTCCAATATGTGACGGAAAAAGACGCGGCAGGCCGGCACCCGCTTGCCGTCGGCGCGGCGCTCGGGCAAGACGGGCCGGCAACCGGTCTGGGTGGCTTGCAACACATTCCAATCGTGGCCCTCGCCGTGCAAGCCCGGCCACAGATGGGCGGCGTGGCTGTCGCCCACGATAAGCAGGGTGGGGCGGTCCTTGTCGCGTCGAAGGCAATGCTCGGCGTCGTAATGCTGATCCGGGCTCACCACGAAACACGTGCCGCCGCGATAGCGCCGGTCGCCGTCGTAATGTTCATAGGCGGCCAAGGCCAGTTGGGACGCCGTGTAGCGCCCCGGCAAGCCGGCGCTTTGTATGCACAGCCACCCCAGGCCGGCGCCCAGCGCCATCGACAGGGCGCCGGCGCCCAGCACGCGGGCGCTGGCGACGCCGCGGCCGCCGTTCAGGAACGGTTGTTCGACATAGCGCCAGGACAGCCAGGCCAGCAGCAGCGAGGCGGCCAGCTCGGCCAGGCGCACCGGCCAGGTTTGTTCCATCAGCAGACCGATCTGGACGAACACGATCACCGGCCAATGCCACAGGTAGAGGGAAAACGACAATTTGCCGATCAACACCAGCGGGCGCCACGACAGCAGGCGTCCGGCCAGCGAGCCGCCCCGCGCGCCGGCGGCCAGGATGGCGGCCGCGCCCAGGCAGGGCGGCAGGGCGGCGGCGCCGGGAAACGGCAGTTGGTCGTTGTAGAACTTCACGCACAGCAAGATGGCCAGTATCCCCGCGCCACCCATGATTTCGCGCGCGGCCCGGCCGCGCCCGCTCAACCAGGGTAGCACCGCGACCAGGGCGCCCACCATCAATTCCCAGGCGCGCGACGGAATCAAGTAAAACGCGGCCGAGGGGTCGGACACGAGTTGGGTGGTGGCCACATACAAGGACAGCGCGGTGATGGCGATGGCGATGGTGCGCACGGCGCTGGCGGCGCGCGCGTGCAAGCCGGCCAGGATGAGCGGCCAGAACAGATAAAATTGTTCCTCCACCGAGAGCGACCATGTGTGCAGCAGCAACTTGGCGTGGCTGTCCGGCGCGAAATAGCCACTCTCCGAATAAAACAGGATATTGGTCACGAAAGCGGTGGTGGCCGCCAGCGAGCGGCCGTAGCGTATCAATTCCGACGGTAACATGCTGGCCATGGCCAGCGCCGAGACCACCGCCAGCATCACGAACAAGGGCGGGAAGATGCGCAGCACGCGGCGCCGGTAAAAGCCGATCAGGGAAAATTGCGCGTGCTGGAGTTCGCGCACGATGATGCCGGTGATTAAATAGCCGGAAATGACGAAAAACACGTCTACCCCGATGAAGCCGCCGAAAAAGCCCGGCACCCCGATATGGAACAGCACCACCGGCAACACCGCCAAGGCGCGCAAGCCATCGATATCGGTGCGCCGCCCGGCGTTGTCGAGGTGGGCGGCGCCGCTCACGCTGCCCGTCATGTCGGCGAGGCCGGGCCTGGCGATGGCGCGCGGCAAGGTTTCCACTTGGTAATAACAGTGTGCATAGTTTATCCCTCATTGGTATCGATAAATTTTGGCGTCGCGCCGCGTGTTTATCTTATACTAACTACCGGGCCACGCCGCCGAGTTTTTAATCGTGCGCCACCCATGTTCACATCTTTGTATTGATATTTCTCACATTACTATCGAAAATTTCGACTGGTTTCTTGCTTTACTTTCACTCTTGATAAGCTGTATGATGCTATGCAGCATAACGTAATTCCCTCACAAACCTTTGGCCACCGCAACTTACGCTAGCCCCGCGCGCCGGGGCGCGCAGCGGGCGGCGGCGGTGCCGGCGGCGCGCACCGGAGGAATCGATATGCTATGCGGAAGTTGCATTTCGTGCATAATGTAGGGAATGTATTGTTGTTGTCTTGCTCATAGTGTGCCGAACAATTTTTTGGGGGCGGTAATTTTTCTCCCTGGCAGGATCGCCGAGTCGGGCGGTCGAAGTGGACAGCAGACGTAGCACGGTTGTAAATAAGACGCCACCGGCCGATAGCGCCGAGTGGAGCGATAGGTTTTTCATTTGGACTGCGGTATGACGCGCGATAATTCCCCACTCGGTTCTACTTGTAATCGTTGCCCCCGCTTGTCGCTTGTACTGGAAACGCCGGCCCGGCCACGGCGCGCCGCGCCATGAGCGGCGGCTCCCCTGCGGCGGCGCGCGACATCGTCATCGGCATCCCCACTTATCGTCGGCCCGAACTGCTGGCCGCCTTGCTCGACAGCCTGCTGGCCGAACTGCAAGTCCAGCCGGCTTGCGTGATCGTGGCCGACAACGATTGCGGCGCCGACGCGCCGCGCGTGGTGGCCGCCTTCCAGGCGCGCTGGCCCGATATCGTGTGCATTCCGGTTGCCGCGCGCGGTGTGGCGCAAGTGCGCAACGCGCTGGTGGCCGAGGCCCACCGCCTCAGTCCGCAATGGCGCTGGTTGCTGATGCTCGACGACGACGGCAGCGTCACCCCCGGCTGGCTGGGCCGCGTGCTCGACACGGGACGGCGTTTGAACGCCCATCTGGTGGGCGGCCCGGTCGAGGGCTTGCTGCCGGCCAGCTCCAACGTGTTCGCCCGCAACAGCATTTTTTCCTCGCGCCGGCGCTGGGACACCGGCTTGGTGCCGACCCTGAACACCACCCAAAACCTGGCCATCGCGCGCGCCACCCTGGCGCTGGCGCCGGAACCGTTGTTCCGCAACGAGTACGGCGCCTCCGGCGGCGAGGATTACGACTTGTTTCGCCGCGTGGCCGCCGCCGGCGGGCGCATGGCCTGGTGCGACGAGGCGGTGGTGCTGGAGCCGGCCCCGGCCGACCGCTTGACCGTGCGCAGCCTGCTGCACCGTTACGCCACCACCGGCATGTATATGGTGGCCATCGACCGCAGCTATGACGGCGCGCGCCAGGTGTGGCGGCAAGCCGTGCGCGGCTGGCTGGCCTCTTGCCTGCGCATGCTGGTCGCCGGCGTGACGTTCCAGTCCGACAAATTCGCGCGCGCGGTGCTGGCCATCGCCCATTACAGCGGCCGCTTGGCCGGTTTGCTGGGCCTGAAGACGGCCCGCTATGTTTCTCCCGCTTCAACCGTGAAAAGGTCTGAATAATGTCCGCCACCCCCATCCGCTCCACTTTTTCCGGCCTGGCGGTCGGACTGTGCACTTATAAACGTTGCGATTCCCTGGTCCGCCTGCTCGAGCATATCGCCATCGCGGCCCGGCCCCTGGCCGAGCAACCCAGCGTGATCGTGGTCGACAACGACGGCGAGGACCCGGCCGTGGGCCAGGCGGTGCAAGCGTTTTCCGCCGCCAGCGGCATCGCCGTGGCTTACCGGATCGAAAAAACGCCCGGCATCTCGGCCGCGCGCAACGCCGTGTTCGCCGAAGCCGACCGCTTGGCCGTGCGCTTCGTGGCCATGATCGACGACGACGAATGGCCGGCGCCCGAGTGGCTCGGCGAATTGCTCAAGGCCCAGGCCGACAGCGCCGCCGTGGTGGTGGGTGGCCCGGTGCGGCCGGTGTTTCCCGAGTCGGCCGCTGCCCTGCGCAAATACAGCCGTTACTGGTCGGTCGACAAGCAACTCTTGCACGGCAAGCCCTTCGTCTTTTGCACCTGTAATTTTTTGATCGACATGCAAGCCATCGCGGCCGAGCCGCGCCCCCTGTTCGACGAGGAATTCGGCCTCTCGGGCGGCGGCGACACGGTGTTTTTCCGCAAACTGTTTTTCAAGGGCCACGCCATGGCTTGGTCCGACGCGGCCTGGATCAACGAGGAAGTGCCGCCTTCGCGCGCCTCCTTCAAGTGGATGCGCCAGCGCCGTTTTCGCGTCGGCAACCACGCGGTGCGTTGGGAAAGCATCGACGGCGGCGCCGCGCGCTCGATCGCCAAGACCATCGGCATTTCGCTGCGGCTGGCCATCTACCCGCTGTTCCGGCGCGAGCCGGAGTCGGTGATGGTCGGTTGGTTGCTCGAATACGACAAGGTGCGCGGCCGCTGGGCTTCCCATTTCGGCGACGTGTTCGTCGAATACGCGCGCCCCGCCAAGCCGGGCGAGAAGGTGTGCCGATGAGCCCAGGACCGGGCCGGGCCGCCGACAGGGCGCGAGCGTGATGCGGGGCCTGCGCCAGATCCTGCAACAGCTGGAGCAGCGTTTCAGGGTGGTGACGTTTTTCACCACCATGGTGCCGACCATGGGCGCGCTGGGTTTGCAATTCGTCACTTTCGCCATCACGGCGCGCGGGCTGGGGGTCGAGCAATTCGGCCGCTACACGGCGCTGCTGGCGGTGGTGGGCATCGGGGTCGAATTGGTCGGACTGGGCGGGGCCGACGTGCTGGTGCGCGCGGTGGCGCGCGACAAGAGCCGCTTTCGCGCCTATTACGGCAATATGCTGATCCTGGCCGCCGCTTCGCTGCCGGTGGTGGTGGCGCTGGGCGTGGCGGTGGCCGCCGGTGCCATGCAGAGCACGGTGGACTTGCTGTTGATCGTGGTCGCCCTGGCGGCCGAGATCGCGGTGGCGCGCATGTCGGCCTCGCTTGAATTGGTGATGGTGGCGCACGGCCAAACCGCGCGCGCCGGCTGGGTGCGCATGACCACGGTGCTGGTGCGCCTGGTGCTGGCGGCCGCCTATTTCTTCGTGCTGGACCGGCATGGCCTGGACACCTGGATCTGGCTGGTGTTCCTGCAATCGCTGATCGTCACCGTGAGCTATGTCATCGTGGGCGCGCGCCTGTACGGCCAGCCGGTGTGGAATTTGCTCAGTGGCGAGATCGGCTCCGGCACCCTGTTTTGCATCACCCAATCGGCGCGCGCCGCGCAAAGCAATCTGGACCGCATGGTCTTGTCGCGCTACGCCGACGACGCGGCGGTCGGGCTGTACGGCGCCGCCTCGCGCTTTTTACAACTGGGCATGTTCCCGGTGCAAGTGCTGACCCGCATCCTGTATCCGAAATATTTTGTGCACGGCGCCAACGGCATCGCGGCCAGCCGGCGTTACGCGATCCGCATGACGCCGGCCTTGCTGGGGGTCGGCGTGCTGTCCGGCGCCGGGGTGGCGATCGCCGCCTTGCTGGCGCCGCGGGTGCTGGGCGCCGAGTACGGCGGCAGCGTGGAAATCACGGTGGGCCTGGCGTTTTCGCTGCCGCTGATGGCCTTGCAATATCCGGCCGCCGACGCCTTGACGGGCGCCGGGCGGCAAGGCTTGCGGGCCGCCATCTACAGCGCGGCCTCGGTGGCGTTTGGGTTTGTTTTGTTGGCAGGCGTGCGGTGGGGCGCCATCAAGGGCTTGATCGCCGCGTTTTTGATCGGCCACTTGATTCTGGCTCTTGTGCTGTGGGGCACGGCGTTTCTGTGCTCGGACGACAAGGGTAAATAAGGCCGGGGCCGCGCGCTCCGGCCAGCCGCGCCGCCCCCGGGCGGCGTCGGAAATAATCGTAAACATTGGGGAAATGATGAAAATTACCGTGATTGGTACCGGGTATGTCGGACTGGTAAGTGGCACTTGTCTGGCCGAGATGGGCAACGATGTCCTGTGTCTGGACCTGGATGCGAAAAAAATCGCCATTTTGAACGATGGCCAGATTCCGATCCATGAGCCGGGCCTGCTTGAAATGGTGCGCCGCAACGTGGCCGCCGGCCGTCTACGCTTCACCACCAGCGTGGAGGACAGCGTCGCCTTCGGCCAGC
Source organism: Janthinobacterium sp. (assembly GCA_043787615.1). GTDB lineage: Bacteria > Pseudomonadota > Gammaproteobacteria > Burkholderiales > Burkholderiaceae_D > Janthinobacterium. The sequence goes on from JAYVUV010000251.1 coordinate 12,970, forward strand.
TGCAATTCATCGCGGTCGGCACCCCGCCGGACGAGGACGGCTCGGCCGACTTGCAATACGTCACGGCGGCGGCCCGCAATATCGGCAGGCACATGACCGAATACAAGGTCGTGATCGACAAGTCGACCGTGCCGGTGGGCACCGCCGACAAGGTCAAGGCCGCCATGCGCGAGCAATTGGCGCAACGCGGGCTGGCGCTGGAGTTTTCGGTGGTGTCGAACCCCGAGTTCTTGAAAGAGGGCGCGGCGGTGGACGACTTCATGCGGCCGGACCGGGTCGTGATCGGCGCCGAGGACGAGCGCGCCATCGCCCTGATGCGCGAGCTGTACGCGCCCTTCATCCGCAACCACGACCGCGTGATCGTGATGGACGTGCGCTCGGCCGAGTTGACCAAGTACGCCGCCAACGCCATGCTGGCCACCCGCATCTCGTTCATGAACGAGCTGGCCAACCTGGCCGACAAGCTGGGCGCCGACATCGAACAGATCCGGGTCGGCATCGGTTCCGATCCGCGTATCGGTTTCCACTTCCTGTATCCCGGTTGCGGCTACGGCGGCTCTTGCTTCCCGAAAGACGTGCAGGCGCTGATACGCACGGCCGGCGAGAGCGGTTCCCAGCTCAAGGTGTTGCAAGCGGTGGAAGACGCCAACGAGGCGCAAAAGCATTTGCTGCTGGAAAAAATCGTGGCACGCATGGGCAAGGATTTGCAGGGCAAGCATTTCGCTCTGTGGGGCTTGGCCTTCAAGCCGAACACCGACGACATGCGCGCCGCCTCGAGCCGGGTGGTGATCGAGGGCTTGCTGGCGATGGGCGCGAGCGTGACCGCGTACGATCCGGTGGCCATGACCGAGTCGCGCCGCATTTTCGGCGACCGGCCCGGCCTGCGCTACGCCGATTCGCCGATGGCCGCGCTGCAAGACGCCGACGCCTTGACCATCGTCACCGAATGGAAGGAATTCCGGGTGCCTAACTTCGACGCGATCAAGCAAGCGCTGAAACAAGGCCTGATTTTCGACGGCCGCAATTTGTACCAGCCGGCCCAGGTGCGCGAGCACGGCCTGGAGTATTTCGCGATCGGCCGCCGTTAGCGCGCGCCGCGCCGCGCGCACACTGCTTGACGCAGGCGTACGCGGGACGGCGCGCGAGCGATGATATTGTGGCAGGCGGCGCGATGCCGGTGGGCTGGATTTCAACTTTACACACGAGGTCGATAACATGAAAGCAATGATTCTGGCGGCAGGCAAGGGCACGCGGGTGCGCCCGCTTACTTACGACCTGCCCAAGCCGATGATCCCGATCCTGGGCAAGCCGGTGATGGCTTACCTGATCGAACATCTGGCCAAGTATGGCGTCACCGAGATCATGGTCAACGTCAGCTATCTGCATGAAAAAATCGAAGAGTATTTCGGCGAGGGCCACCAGTACGGGGTCCAGATCGGTTACTCCTTCGAGGGTTACACCAACGACCAGGGCGAAGTGGTGCCGCAACCGATCGGCTCGGCCGGCGGCATGAAAAAGATCCAGAATTTCGGCGGCTTCTTCGACGACACCACCATCGTCCTGTGCGGCGACGCGGTGATCAACCTCGATATCAAGTCGGCCCTGTTCGAGCACCGCCGCAAGGGCGCGCTGGCCAGCGTCATCACGCGCGAAGTGCCGTGGGACAAGGTATCGAGCTACGGGGTGGTGGTCAGCGACGCCGACGGCCGCATCAAGGCCTTCCAGGAAAAGCCGAGCCAGGAAGAGGCGCTGTCGAACATGGTCAGCACCGGCATTTATATCTTCGAGCCGGAAGTGCTCGATTTGATTCCCGACACCGGCTCCTTCGATATCGGTTCCGAGTTGTTCCCCTTGCTGGTGGAAAAGGGCTTGCCCTTCTTCGCGCAAAAGCGCAGCTTCAGCTGGATCGACATCGGCAGCGTCAAGGATTACTGGGAAGTGTCGCAAAGCGTGCTGATGGGCGAAGTGGCCCACATGGAC
>JAYVUV010000252.1:0-2980 GCA_043787615.1 Janthinobacterium sp.
CTTACCGGCCCAGCCTGGTGCGGGTGGCCTTTTGCTGGACCAGCTACGGCGCCTCGGCCCTGTGGCTGGCCCATCATTGCCACCTGCCGGTCGTGGTCACGGTGCACAACGCTTTCCCGCCGGCCCAGTTCAGCAGTTGGCACCGGCCCTTACTGGTCCAGGCGTTCCGCTCCGTGCGCGGCGTGTATGCCGTGTCCGAGTCGGCCATGCGGCATTTTTTGCTATCGTTTCAAGAGTTTATCGTGCCCGGCACGCGCCTGGCCGTCATTCCCAACGGGGTCGATACGGCCCGATTTCAGCCCGGAGCGCAGCGACGCCAGGCGGCCCGCCTGCTTCTGGACTTGCCGGCCGGGGCTCTGGTGCTCGGCTCGGTCGGCAGGCTGTCGGCGCAAAAGCGCCCGCATGCCTTGCTGACCTTGTTTTGCACGCTGCGCCGGCGTTTTCCCGATCTCTATCTGGTGCTGGCAGGCAGCGGTCCGCTGGAAGCGGCACTGCGCGCCGAGGCGGCCCGCCTGGGTCTCGGCCGGCACCTGATTTTCACCGGCTATTGCGAGGCGGTCGAGCGGATCATGCCGGCCTTCGATTTACACCTCTTATTAAGTAGCAACGAAGGCTTTGGCAGCGCCACCACCGAAGCCATGGCTTGCGGCGTGCCGGCGGTGGGCACCGATGTGCCCGGGACGGCCGATATCTTGCGCGACAGCGCGGGCGGCTTGCTGGTGCCGCTGAACGACCCCGACGCCGCCGCCCGGGCGGTGGCCGCCTTGCTGGCCGACCCCGCGCGGCGCGCGGCGATGGCGCTCGCCGCCCGCCACGAGGCGGAAAGCCGGCACGCGCGCAGCCTGTGCGAGCAACGGCTGCTGGCCTTTTACCGCGGCTTGGTGTGAGCCATGGCCATGCATCCGACCCGCCGCTCCCTGCTGATCTCGTTCGCCGAGAAGTACACCCTGTTATTGCTCAGCGTGGGCGGCAGCATGTTGATGGCGCGCCTGCTGACGCCGGCCGAACTGGGCGTGTATTCGGTCGGCGCCGTGCTGGTCGGACTGGGCCACGCGGTGCGCGACTTTGGCGTGGGTCAATATCTGATCCAGGAAAACGACTTGAGCATGGACAAGCTGCGCGCCGCCCTGGCCGTGAGCCTGTTGGTGGCGTGGCTGCTGGCGGGCGCCATTTTACTGGGCAGCACCACGCTGGCCCGCTTTTACGGCGAGCCGCGCCTGGCGGCCGTGCTCAATATTCTGTCGCTCAATTTTTTCCTGATTCCGTTCAGTTCGATGACCCTACCTTGCCTGCGGCGCCAGCTGCGCTTGTCGGCCATTTTCGCCATCAACGCGTGCAACGGCTTGGTCAATCTGACGGTGGCGCTGACCATGGCCCACCTCGGTTACGGCTATCTAAGCCTGACCTGGGCCGCCGTGGCCGGCACCGCCGCCGCCGTGCTGGCCAGCTTGTACTGGCGCCCGCCCCAGCTGCCGTGGCTGCCCGCCTGGAAAGGCATCGTGCCGGTGGCCGCGTTCGGTGCCCTGTCGACCGGGGGCGGGCTGATAGACGAGGCCGGCGCGGCCGCGCCCGACTTGATCGTCGGCAAGATGATCGACATCGAAAGCGTGGCCGTGTTCAGCAAGGCGATGGGTGTGCTCAACATTTTCCAGCAAGCCATCACGGGCGCCATCTCGCCCGTGATTTACCCCTTGTACGCGGCCCAGTCGCGCGGCGGCGGCGATCCGGCCGCCGCCTACTTGACCACCATCGCCTACATGACCGGCTTGGCTTGGCCGTTTTTCCTGTTCGTCGGCTTGACGGCCACACCGCTGGTCGATGTGTTGTATGGCGCGCAGTGGCACGGGGCCGTGCCTTTGATACGCATCATGTGTTTCTCCACCGCCTTGTATAGCATGTTCAGTATGGCGCGTTACTTGTTTGTCGCTTGCGGCCACGTCAAGGCCCAGGCCCAGCTCGACGCGTCCGCCGCCCTGGTGCGGGTGGCGGCGATCGCCGTGGCGGCGCCGTTCGGGCTGGCCTGGGTGGCGTGGGCGGTGGTGACCGGCGCCTTGTTCCGTTGCTGGGCCACTTACCGTTGCCTGCGCCGGCTGAACGGCTTGCGCGCTGCCGTGCTGGCCGGCGCCGTGCGCAAGAGCTTGATGTTATGCGGCTTGACCGGGCTGGGGCCGGCCGGCGTGCTGTATCTGCCGCCATGGCGGGCGCAGCACATGCTGTGGCCTTTGTTGTGCTCGGCCCTGGCCGCGCTGCTGTGCTGGGCGGGCGGGGTACTGTTGCTCAAACATGAGATCGGCGCCGAATTCGTGCTGGTCCGGCATAAAATGCGCGGGCCGGCCGCCGCCGAGTGAAACGCTACACCGTCAGGAGGCGCCATGCGCGTTGGCATATTGTCGTATCCGATGCTGTTCCAGCGCGACGGCGGCTTGCAAATCCAGGTGCGCCAGACCATCGCCGCCCTGAACCGCCTGCAACCGGGCGCGCGCGGCCCGCTCCAGGTCGCTTTGCTCGATCCGAACCGCGACCGCCTGGTCGATTACGACCTGATTCACGTTTTTTCGGCTATCAACGGCAACTATCGCATCGTCGAGTCGGCCTGCGATCTGGGCTTGCCGGTGGTGCTCTCGCCGCTGCTCTCGCCGGGCTGGAACCGGGCCTCGGGCATGCGCGCGCGCATGATGGACCGGCTGGCCGGGCGCTTGACGGCCTGGAACGTGCAAACCAGTTACGCCCAGAGCAAGCGCGCGCTCCAGCTGGCCGCGCTGGTGGTGGCGCTGGGCGAGGCCGAACGCGAGGCCATCGTGGCGGGTTTTCGGGTCGCGCCGGACAAGATCCGTGTGTTTCCAAACGGGATCACGCCGCATTTTTTCAACGCCAATGGCGACTTGTTTCGGCGCGAAACGGGCTTGCATGGCGATTTCGTGTTGATGGTGGGCACCATTTCGCCTTATAAGAACCAGTTGGGCTTGGCCCGCGCGTTGGC
>JAYVUV010000253.1:0-4159 GCA_043787615.1 Janthinobacterium sp.
GCCGGGGCGCCGCCGACGCGGCAGGCGCAACTTCCGCCACCGCGGTGGCCGCCACTGCGGTGGCCGCCACTGCGGGCCGGGGCCGGAATCCCGGTCCTGGCAGCGGCGCGACGGCGGCCGTTTGGGCCGGCGGGCGCGGCGGCGGCGCCTCGTCGTGGTGCACGGTGGCCGCGCGCGGCAGGGCGATCCAGCGCGCCAGCGTGTGGCCCAGTTCCTGCTGGGTGAACGGTTTACTCAGATAATCGTCCATGCCGGCCGCCAGGCACGCCTCGCGGTCGCCTTGCAGGGCGTTGGCGGTGATGGCGATGATGGGCAGGGTGCGCGCGCGCCCGCTCTGCTGCTCGTGGCGGCGGATTTCGGCGGTGGCGGCGAAGCCGTCCATGACCGGCATCTGGCAATCCATCAGCACCAGATCGTATTGTTCGGCCCGGGCCGCGCGCAAGGCTTGTGCGCCGTCGGCGGCGCAAGTCACTTCCAGGCCCAGTCCTTCGAGCATGGCCATCGCCACCTCCACGTTGACCGGGTTGTCCTCGGCCAGCAAGGCCTTGCGCCGCTTGCGACCGGGGGCGGCGCGGCCCGGCCTGGGGGCGGGCGGCGCGGCCAGGCGCACGCCCTCGTTGGCGCGCGGCGGGGTGACCAGACAGTCGAACAGATCCGATTCGCGCGCCGGCTTGATCAACTGGAAGGCGACGCCCGCCTCGCGCCGCTGCACATTGTCGGCCGCGCAGCGCTCGGTGCTCAGCAGCAGCAGCTTGATCCCGGCGATGGCCGGATCGGCCTTGATGGTGGCGGCCAGGGCCAGGCCGCTGGTGCGCGGCAATTCCATGTCGAGCAGGGCCACGTCGTAGGGCCGGCCGGCGCGGGCCGCCTCGCGCAGCTTGTGCAAGCCGTCGGTGGCCGAGGCGGCGCTATCGCCGCGCAGGCGCCAAGCCGTCAATTGTTGCTCGAGCGCGGCGCGCGTGCTGGCGTTGTCGTCGACGATCAAGGCGCGTAATCCCTGGCTGGTTTTCGAAGGGGCCGACGGGTCCTGCAAATCGATGCGGCGCTTATCGAAATTTACCGCGAACCAGAAGATCGAACCTTGCGTCAACGCATTGTCGACCCCGATTTCGCCGCCCATCAATTCCACCAATTGCTTGGAGATGGCCAGGCCCAGGCCGGTGCCGCCGTGTTTGCGGGTGGTCGAGCCGTCGGCTTGTGAAAACGCATCGAAGATGCGGGCGCGCGCCTCGCCGGAGACGCCGATGCCGGTGTCGCGCACCTCGAAGCGCAGGCTGACGGCTTGGCCGTCCTCGGCCGCCACCTCGACCTTGACGGTGATCTTGCCGCTCTCGGTGAATTTGATGGCGTTGCCGAGCAAATTGACGATGACTTGGCGCAGCCGGTTCGGGTCGCCGCAGATGGCGATCGGGATGTCGTTGGCGATGGCGAATTCAAGCGCGATATTCTTGGCGTGGGCTTGCGGCGAAAACACGGTGTCTATATCGTCGAGCAATTCGCGGAAATTGAAATGGATGTATTCGACCGTCAGCTTGCCGGCCTCGATCTTGGAAAAATCGAGGATGTCGTTGATGATCACCAGCAAATGCTCGCCCGAGCGCTTCACCATGCTGGTGTAATGGCGCTGCTGCTCGCTCAATTCGCTACCCAGCAACAATTCGGTCATGCCCAGCACGCCGTTCATGGGGGTGCGGATTTCATGGCTCATGGTGGCCAGGAAGGCGCTCTTGGCGCGGCTGGCCGCTTCGGCCGCGTTCTTGGCCTTTTCCAGCTGCTCGGTGCGCACGCCGACCTGGCGTTCGAGCTGGTCGCGGTAATCGGCCAGGGTGGCGTCGCGCGTCTCGATCTGGGTCAGCATGTCGTTGAAACTGTCGATCAGCGCGCCCAGTTCGTCGCTGCGGCGGTGGGCGATGCGATGGGTATAAGTATGGCTGCCGCACACGGTGCGGGCCGCGTCGATCAATTCGGTGATCGGCTCGACGATCTGCTTGCGAAAGCGGCCCGCCAGCGCCAGCGCCACCACGAAGGAGAGCGCGGTGGCGAGCGCGATCGCGCCCAGTTGCTTGAAGATGGCGCGCCACATCACGCCCAGGTCGGCCTCGATCATCACGCTGCCGACCGGGTCGCGCCCGTTCTCGACGGCGCGGTACAAGCGCATGCCGGGCGCCCACCAGGGACCGCTGTTTTCGGTCACGGGCGCGGCGGCGCCGGCCAGCGCGGCGCGCCGGGCCGGGTCCAGGTCGGCCGGGGCGGGCGCGCGGCCGGCGGCGCGGTACAGCGCGAACAGCTTGCCGTCGCGGTCGAACAGGGCGGCCTGGGAAATATCGTCGCGCGCGGCCAGGGCGGCCAGGGTGTGCTCGGCTTGCGCCCGGTCCGGAAACGTCAAGGCTGCCACGCTGTTGGCGCCGATCACCCCGGCCAGCGAGGACAATTGTCTGGCGCCATCGATCTGGTGGCCGGCCACCGTGGTGAAGGCGAACGCGACAAACACGATAAGCAGCGCGCAAGCGCTGGACAACACCGAGATCAGGGTGAGTTTTTGACCGATGCCGGAGCGTTCGAAGCGGCGCATGGCTTAGCGGCACCGGCGGCGCGGCGCGTGCGGCGGCGAACTGACATGGCGAGCGCGCGATGCATGCATGGTGGTGGACCGGTTGTGGTGTCGGGTCGCCGGCGGCGTGCCATCCGTGGCGGTCGGGCAAACTAAACTAATTCCATCAGGAAAATATATGACGGAAGACGGGGGGCGGTATTGACCTGGATCTAAGCGTGACCAGAGAGCGGGGCGGCGCGCGGCGCGGGCCGCTGCGGGAAGAAGAAGTCGGAAGGGCGGAGTCGGAACGGAAGAGTCGCGGAGGCGGGAGCCGCGAAGCGGGAGCCGCGAAGCGGGCGTCGCAAAGGCCGGCGTCGAACGGGAGGGCCGGGCCGGCGCACGCGGGGCGCGCGCCGGCCCGGAAGGGCGGCCTCAGCAGCAGCCGCCGCGCTTGCCGGCGCCGCCGTAGCGCGCCTCCTGGCGCTCGCGGAAAAACTCTTCGTAAGACATCATCGGCTGATCCGGATGATTGGCTTGGCGGTGGCTGACATAGGTGTCGTATTCCGGCAAGCCCACCATCAAGCGCATGCTCTGGCGCAAATAACGTCCGGCCTGAACGATTTCCTCGATCATGACGACACCGTCGGCATCAGGCGGAACGGGCTTTCCTTGGCGCTGGGCTTGGCGTCGGCCCGGGCGGCCAGCACGGTGCGGATGCCGAACACCAGCACGCTGAGCACCACCACGATAAAAAAGGCCGCCAGCGCCGCGTCGAGCCGGTCGTTGAAGATGATTTGGCGCATCTGGTCCACCGTCTTGGCGGGCGCCAGCAACTTGCCTTCATCGAGCGCGGTGTGATACTTGGCGGCGTGGGCCAGGAAACCGACCCGTACATTGGCGTCGAAAATCTTTTGCCAGCCGGCTGTCAAGGTGCACACCAGCAGCCAGGCGGCCGGCGCCGCCGTGACCCAGGCGTAGCGGCCGCGCTTCATCTTAAACAATACGCACGTGGCCAGGATCAGCGCGATGCCCGCCAGCATTTGATTGGCGATGCCGAACAGCGGCCACAAGGTATTGATGCCGCCCAGCGGATCGACCACGCCCTGATACAGGAAATAGCCCCAGGCCGCCACGCACAGCGAAGTGGCCAGCAGATTGGCGAACACCGAATCGGTTTGTTTCAGGCGAGGCAAGAAACTGCCCAGCAAATCTTGCAGCATGAAACGGCCGGCGCGGGTGCCGGCATCGACCGCGGTAAGAATGAACAAGGCCTCGAACAAGATCGCGAAGTGATACCAGAACGCCATCATGGCCTGGCCGCCCAGCGCGCCCGACAAAATCTGCGCCATGCCGACGGCCAGGGTGGGAGCGCCGCCGGCGCGCGAAATGATGCTGTGCTCGCCCACATCCTTGGCGGTCTGGATCAGCATCTCGGGCGTGACATGGAAGCCCCAGCTCGACACGGCCAGGGCGGCCGATTCGGCGCTGGCGCCGATCAGGGCGGCCGGGCTGTTCATGGCGAAATACACGCCCGGCTCGATGGTGGCGGCGGCCACCAGGGCCATGATGGCGACGAACGATTCCATCAACATGGCGCCGTAACCGATGAAGCGCGCGTGTTGCTCG